>JBLMWG010000033.1:0-5881 GCA_050257115.1 Bacillota bacterium | reverse complement strand
AATAATACGACGTCATCGTGTGCGAACGGAGTTGTATTAAGGTCAAATCGCGGCTTTGTGAGATTCGATACAAATGGTGCAAATGAAAGAATGCGTATTGATGCTTCTGGCAATGTTGGTATTGGAAAAACGACTCCGTCTGGAATTTTACATACATACGGGACGTCAGCTATCTATTTTGATCGGGCGGGAGGCGCTACTCCGGCGCATCTTCTGCTAAGGTCAACGACTGGATCTATTGGGGCTGAGACAGCAGCGACGAGTGGTCAATTTTTAGGAAAGATTAGTTTTCAAGGCTATAACGGTTCAGCATTTACAACTGGATCTGATGCAGGGATTGCGGGTATAGCCGATGAAAATTGGACTGCAACTGCAAATGGCAGTAGCTTGCATCTATATACTGTACAAAATGGAACTACATCACGTAGTGAGCGAATGACAATATCAAATGCAGGCAACGTCGGCATTGGAACGACAGCACCTGGAACTTTGTTCGAAGCTCAGGTTCCAAATGCATTAGGAGCGGCCACAGTAGCAGGAACTTTTAGTATGACTAGCTTTACTGGTAGTACTAACAATGAGGTGAAAGTGCTTCTTGGGCCAACGAACTTACCTGGTGACAGTGCAGGTATTTCAGCATCACGTAGAGTAGCTGGTTCAACGGGATTTTCTATCTACACTGGTAACGCAGGTACTTCATTAGAGGCTGTGCACATTAAGGGAAATGGCAACGTCGGCATTGGAACGACAGCTCCATCTTCAATGCTAGATGTTTCTGGCTCGCTTCATGCGGGAACCACATCTTCTACAGGACTACTTTTTAACCCAGCTAATGATACTTTAAGTATTAGTTCAAATAATACGCTTCAAAAAAATGGTGCAAATCTACTTGTAGGTGCAACAAATTATACAGGTCAAATGTTCTATACAAGTAATGCTGAACGCATGCGTATTGATTCATCCGGCAACGTGGGGATTGGGACGACAACTCCGTCGCAGAAATTAGAAGTTGCCGGAAGTTGGGCATCGACCAGACTCTCAGGTGATAATGTCGTGATTCGCAAACCTAATTATTCAGGTGGCCCGTGGGCAAGAAACCTTATGCAATTTGAAGAGTATGATGGGACTGTACTGACAACTCTAGGGGCTTATGGCAATAATAATACTTTTCAATATGGGTATATCGGTCCGAATTGGAGCTCTACTTCCATTGCCTGGACGTCTTCAGGCAATGTCGGCATCGGGACTACAACCCCAGGCTACAAACTTGATGTGAACGGCGACGCAAATATTGCGTCGGGATCCGCGTTACGCTTTGGCGGTACACAAGTTTGTACGAGTGCTGGATGTACGTCATCTTCAGATCGCAATCTTAAAGAAAACATTCAGCCTTTGCAAAATTCACTCGAGAAAGTTTTGAAACTTCAAGGTGTTGAATATGACTATAAAGACAAAGTGAAATTCACCGACAAACATCAAGTCGGCGTGATCGCTCAGGATGTTGAAAAAGTTTATCCTGAGGTTGTTTTGAAGGATCCTAAAACGGGTCTGCGTTCCGTGGCTTACGACCATTTGGTCGGTCCACTCATTGAAGCATTTAAATCTCTGTACAATCGCGTGGTTGGAATCGAAACCCGTCAAGCCACTCAAGATCGCATGATAGCCTCTAAAGCTGATCGATCAGAAGTTGAAGCTGTCAAAGCCGAGAACGCGAAGTTGAAGCAGGAAAACGCTGCATTGAAGGCTCGTCTAGATAAGATCGAAAAAGCCCTGAACCTCTAAAGCTGGCCCCTCAGAGTGTGGTCTCCAAGTGTCCTTTTCTCTGCTGGATAAACACAGAAGCCACACTCTTAGGAGCCAGTTTAACTGTTACTCGTCATGAATTTGCAATACCGCCGTCCCATTAACTCGGTCCATTTTCAAATCAAGCAGGGCTTTGTTCGCATCGTTGAGTTTATAGACAGTGACCTTGGGAAGAATATTGTGCAGAAACGCCTGTTGTAAAAACTCTCTGCCATCTTGTCTGGTGTTGGCGGTTACCGATCGCAGATCGCGCTCGTAAAATAAATGTGTTTCGTAATCGAGGGGCGGTATTGCTGAGAGATGAATTCCAGCAACGGCAAGTGTGCCTCCGCGCTTTAAAGCCAACAAACTGTCGGGAACAAGGTCGCCCGCCGGTGCAAAGAGAATGGCGCAATCGGCCGGCTCTGGCAGCTCGGCAGTGGAGCCGCCCGCCCAAAAAGCTCCCAGTTCACGGGCCAGCTTTTGGTGGCCTTCGGCTCGTGTGACCACGGAGACTCGTCCTCCCTGTGCGACGGCTAGCTGAAGAATAAGATGCGCCGAGGAGCCGAAACCCAGAATCAACAAATGCTGTCCCGGTTGAAAATTGCTTCGTTTGAAGGCGCGATATCCCACAATGCCTGCGCAGAGGAGTGGCGCCACCTTGATTTTATCTGCCTCTTTGGGGAGTGGATAAATGAATTTTTCGGAGGCCACCATGTATTCGGCAAATCCGCCTTGAAGATTGTACCCTGTGAATTCAGGATGAAGACACAGATTTTCTTTGTCTTCCTTGCAGTAGCTGCACGTTCCACAGGTGCGCCCCAACCAGGCAACGCCAACCCAATCGCCCCTCTTAAGAGTCGCGCAGTCGGGACCGAGTTCTTCGACGGTGCCCACAGCTTGATGACCGGGAATGATAGGAAGGGTGGAAGCGGGCAGGTCTCCTTCTATGACATGAAGATCAGTTCTGCAGACTGCACAGTAATATACCCTCAACAAAACTTCGCCGGAGGCAGGCTTAGGTTTTTCTATCTCGGTCAATGTCAGAGGATTTTTTTCTATTGGCAGGTGTTTGTTTAAAATCATGGCCTTCAAGACGACCTCCTTTTTGTATACTCTCTCAGGTCCGAATCTCTGCAATATGCTTCTTTGCATTTTCACGGCCTTTTGTTCCAGAGATTCATTTTCACTCATACAATAAGTGATGCGGGGGAGAATATGTTAAGAAAGGACTTTCGCATCGCCTTGACTGGAGGGCCCGGTGGGGGAAAGACCACGGCGGCAGATTTATATCGACGCGAAATTGGAGATCGGGTCGTTATCGTGCCCGAATCTGCGACGCTTCTTTATTCAGGAGGATTTCCGCGTTCAGCTCTGCATGATGTAAAGAAAGTGACTCAAAAAGCGATTTATCAAGTGCAAGTGTGTCTCGAAGATGCCCAAGCCTCTGAATATGAAAGTCGCGTCTTACTTTGCGATCGGGGAACGGTGGACGGAGCTGTTTACTGGCCTGATGAACCGTTAAGTTTCTTTGAAAGTTTAGGAACGACTCTTGAGGCCGAGTTGGCGCGTTACGATGCGGTTCTATTTTTTGAAACTGCTGCTGTGGGTGGAATTTCCATAGAGGGAGGAAACCCCATTCGCATTGAGACGATAGAGCAAGCCGTGGAAATCGACAGAAAGTTGCGAGCCCTGTGGTCTCAGCACGAAAAATTTATTTTCATCGCTCACGATGCATCTTTTTTAAGAAAAGTTCATGCGGGTTTATCCGAACTTCAGAAAGTGGTTGGAAAGCATTTAGGCATTTCAACAAAAAATGTGCCCGATCCGGGCTTTCGTCATCTTAGTTAAATCGAGATTTTCTTTCTCTAATTTTTCCGGGAAGGAGTTCTATGGAAGTTTCTGATCATCATCCTTTACTCAAAATTTTCGGTCTTGGCTCCAGTCGTGTTTTGGCGGCAAGTGTCGCGGAATGTCTAGGATTGGAATTGGAACCGCTGGATGAAGAAATTTTTCCTGATGGTGAAGGTAAAGTACGGCCTCTGAATTCTGTCACGGGCAAGGATGTTGTTTTGTTTCAATCCATGTCGAATGAACCGGGAAAGTCTCCGGATCAAAAGATTACCGAGATGTTGATTCTTTTAAGTCTTTGCAAGGACTATGGTGTCCGGAGTGTCACAGCGATATTGCCGTATTTCTCATACAGTCGCTCTGACCAAAGGAAGGACTTTCAAGATCCATTGGTGCTTAAATATTTGGCCCATCTTTACGAAGCGGCAGGCTTGCAAAGAATTTTGACTTTAGATGTTCATAATATCGCAGCTTTTGAAAATGCCTTTCATTGCCTTTGCCTTAACTTGGAAGCCGCTCCGATATTTTGTGAGCACGTCAAACAGATGCATTTGTCAGGGCCTGTCGTGGTGATGTCGCCAGATTTGGGAGGCCTGAAGAGGGCAGAGAAGTTCCGGAAGATTCTGGAAATATCTTTGGGGCAACCAGTGTCGAGTGTATTTCTTGAGAAATATCGCGAAAAGGAAGGTCTTTTCGGCTCAACGTCTCTTAGCTCCGTAAAGGGAAGTAATGTCTTGATCTACGATGACATGATCAGCACTGGAAAAACAGTCCTCAGAGCGGCTCAAGCTCTCCATCAAGCTGAGGCGCGTTCCGTAACAGTTCTAGCTACGCATGGATTGTTTTCGGAAAAGAAGGATGAACTGCTCAACTCAGATCTTGTGGACCAATTCATTGTTACAGATTCGAATCCGATGTTGGCGTCACCCGTATTTGGCAATTTTTCGAAACTCAGAATTATTAGTTGTGCCAAAATTCTGGCAGAAGGACTCCGTCAATGACTTCATCGAGGCGTCGCCTTCAAGTTAACTTAAGCGACACCTTTGACATTCTCTTTGGTCACTGGAATGTGATTTTTGTGTTCTCCTTCGATAAAGGCATCGAAGGAGGATGTGAAGTTATCAAAATATTGTTGTAAACGCGCATCTTCGAGCGTCTTCATTTCGTTTTGAATTTCCTTACGTGTAACTTCGCCACAAGTTGCCAAAATTTGAGTTTCCAAAAATGGTAAACACTTTGCGGCGGCAGCCAACTCACGGGTCTTCGTACTTAGGCAGAACTTGCGGAAAGTATCTGAAGGCCATTCCGTTATAAAGGCCATATGAGGACCTTCTGCCATCATACTGTTTTTGAGTTCTGGGTGTATGGAAATCAGGTGTCGTATCCACAATGTTTCTTCGAGTCTCGAAAAGACCGTTCCCACTTCGCGCAGGCGAGTGAATTTCATTTTGATATCCACGGGTGGACTTTTCTGCGAATCTTTCTTGCCTTGCCACTGTTCCAACTTTTCTTTAAGTTCCTCGTGGCTCGTTTCTTGTACAATGAGTGAATAATTCAAAATTCTACGGAGTTCCTCCGGACTTAGAATTTCAGAAAAGCGCCGGCGCACTTCCGTGGGAACTCGAGTTAGAAGTGCAACCTTGAAGGCCTCATTTCCAGAGTTGAAAACATTCAACAACTCAGTGTTAGGCAGAGTACGCAGGAAATCAAATTCTGGATGTCGACTTTCGATCAACAAGTTTCCACCGGAAAGAATTTCAGAATAAAGTTCTTGATACAGAGCAAGAGTCGTCGAAGGTTCTAAATTTTGCAGATGACTCAGAGCTTTCGGCAAAGCGGCATGCACATGGGGTGGTAAAATAGGAACCGCAGCGCGAGCTGTTTCATTAAGTGAAATCCCACCCTCAGCCAGTGCCTCCAGGTAAGCTGCGATTTTTAAATAGTTTTCATTGGTGGATTCTGACCACTTCGCCATGAGCTGATCGATCTGCGCTCGCATTCCGGTGCTGACCCAGGCAATTTTATTTTTAAGAGAGCGGATCGATTCCTTGTGTTGGTTGTCTTCCACCAACAATGTCGGGGTGTTGGTTTGAGCCATAGTGGGAGTTGGCTCGGATACAACCATGGTAGCATTCATATTGGTCGGACGGTTGCGACGTTGTTGGATTAAAAAGGCGCCGCCGAAAACAAGACCTAGAAAAATCATACCGAGCAAGTTTTGATAGCGACTTAAACCAGAACCTTGAGA
>JBLMWG010000032.1:0-3213 GCA_050257115.1 Bacillota bacterium | reverse complement strand
GCTTAAGTTTTTTATTCTCGAGTGAAGGAATTTCTTTAATCAACACAGGCTCTGGATGTCCTGCGGGAGTGAGTTTCGTGACAGGCCTGATAACAGCATCATCAATCATGACCCCGGCCATCATGGTATTTACGATAGGGTTGATGGTGTCGAATTCTGCGTTCATCGCAATACTGATTTCATCTTTTGGAGGAGCAGCAAAAACAGTTGAAAGAGAGAGTACCAGGACTGCAAGAATAGATAGGGTTTTGGTCATGGAAGCTAGGGTACCGTCAGATTGATTTTATGGCTATAGGATTTACTTCATTATGGGTTGTCTCAAAATGGCACTCTTGAATAAGAAATAGACAGGTTTTTGCCCTAAAATCGCTGGCATGGGCTTGCATAAAGAGTTTCTGTGAGAAAAATTGCAGTCTGTCTTATTTTTGCCCTTATAAGCCTGAAGGCCCTAGCTGACATTCAGCCGGGGAGGATTAATGCCTTGCTTAATCTTTCGGGGCAATACCGCCAGGACGGAGCGAATTGTTTTGCATCCGTGGCTTTTTCCAGCGGACTTATTGATGATGCTTCTTATGTCACGTCAGGTTTTTTTGAAGCTCTGACAGCGACTCCTTATTGCCAAAATATAAGTTCAGAAAAGGTCCTGAAAAAAGGCGACTTTATTGTTATAGGAGATTCGAAACATAATGATGTTGGTCGTTGGATTCATACTCTTCTTGCTTTGGAGCACGGCCAAGGATTTGCAAAAATGGGCTATAAAAAAGAAGATAAGACCATGGTCACGGACCTACGGAAGAACGTCCTTTGGTATTTAAGCCAGGACCCTTCAATGAAAACAACTCAGTTTAGATGTGATTTTTCTGGATTACGAATGGCTATCGAACAGTCAGATCTGGTAACATCATGGAATGACTTGTTGTCCATCCGAAAAGATCTTTTTGCGGAGCTCACTCATGAGGCCGTAAGGAATCATGACGCCATCGTCTTGAAACTAGACCATATTGAAACCACAATTTCACACTCGAAAGCTCCGCAGCAGCTTAAAGAGGTCGTCAGGAATCTTTTATTCAGCGCCCGAGAGCAATTGCAACTGACGGATATTTTCGCCGTTGAGATGTGATGAATTCTTTGCTTAGCATCCATCAGAAAGTTTTGACCCCCCATGGGGCCAGCGGTAGACTCAAGATGTGTCGTACATAAATGAAAAGTCACAATCTGTTCCTAAAAAGAGATTTGTTTCTGGATTCAAAGTCGGACTTTGGCTCTTTAGCTTTTTTTATCTTAATTCTGCTCATTCTGCAGATCAAAATTTTATAGAGATGATTCAACGCTCTGACGAGGTCATGCAGGAAATGGCCAAGGTCAATAAATCATCTGGATCTTGTGATCTGCAAAAATCTCAATTTACTTGTAATAGTGCTTCACTGTGTTCAAAAGTTAATTCCGATGGTCTGTACATGTACACTGACAGCACCGGCAGAAAGCTCGTCAATAGCGGTCTTTACTCCGTGGCCTACGATTACATGCAGTGCGGAGAGGGCGTCGCCAGTGTCGGAGTTTACGATAAAGATCCATTTTTATTTCCGGAAAAACTTTATAATGCCGAAGCTGCTGGTGGCCCGGAAAAGCTGAAAGACAACCAAAAATCATTTAATCAAGAGTTCGCACGTTCAAAAAAAGTATTTTCAGACGTCGTGGCGAAAATGGTTCAGGTCGTAGAAAGTCGCCGTAATGCAGCCAACGGTGATCAAATTGACTCTCTTGTTTCGCGCTTGAAAAGTGTGAAGTTAAATAACTATTCTCCGCAAGATCTCGAAAGCGATTCAAACTTAACGACCTGTGATGCTCCGAATGCTTTTTATGACTCTAACAAGCATTCGATTACCTTGTGCCCACAATATATGAACGCTCCTGAAGGCACATTGTTTTTTATTCTCGCCCATGAGTTGGGTCACTCCATGGATGCCTGCTCTTCGAATTTTGATCAAGGCCCGCAGGGAATCAACTTGCCAGCTATCTATGGGCACGTTGTCAGTGAGCCGGTCATTGGAAAGGGAATGTCGAATCAGGAAAATCCCTTCGGTGCGGCTTTTAATTGTATAACGGGTCCTGGTAAAACGAACGTGCAAAATTTTTCGCAACAAGAGCTTTTAAAACAGCATCAAGATGCCCTCGATGAAACTACGGATCCAGCGCAAAAAAAAGTTCTTCAACAGAGCTATGATTTGGTGAAGAACGACTATGACAAGATTAAGTACTGTCCTTTTTATGGAAAGGGCCAGGCCCGCGAAGCCAGCGCCGATTGGCTAGGCTCTGAAGCTGTGGCGATGAAGATAAAAAACATCTCCACCGCGGCGGCCCGGAAGGAATTTGCGTTTTCGGCAACAATGGTACGAGGAGAAACCTGCGAGGCCGTTAATACCAAGGCTTTGAAGATGGCGGAAGACATGGCAGCCAGTCGCCAATGTGGTCGCTTGTCCAGAGATATCGCCAGTCTTAAAAAGGATCCCTATGGTGGCGGCGCCACTCATCCCTCAAGCCGGGATCGTGTTAACAAGATTATTCTGCCCAATCCTCAAATTCAAAAGGCTTTGGAGTGTAAAAACAATCAACCCGAAAAGTATTGTCAGTAGTCGCGAATGTGATGAAAGGCGGGGTGTGTGAAAATTTCTATTTTGCTAATGGCTCTTATTTTCAGTGAATTCTGTTTTGCAGATAAGTTGATTATCACACGCACAACTCATCAAGGAGTGACTGTGACAGACGTCTTTGAAAACACCAAGGACGGCTATTTTTCCGGTGGTAAATTTCTAGGGCGTGATCTTTCAGCGAAGAATAGAAAAAACTGGGAGATCTTATTTAGTTCCGCTCAGTCTTTGAAGGTGAATGAAGTCCTCTCAAAAGAATGTGCTGCAGGAACCTACTCAGTGTCTGTGGAAATCGGCTCGCCGCCAAAGTCGTATATTTATCGTGGTTGTCTAGAAAACCCAACTTTTGCAAAGTTAGCCATGCAGACACGTTCGTTGAGAGCTATTTCCAATCTTAAAAAGTAGTTTGGTAAATGAACTGAGTTGTGAGAAGTCTGATATGTATTGTCTCAGTAAGTCTGTCACTTTTATTTCTCAGAGATAATGTCTAGATTAAGGTCTCAACTGAAAGCTTAGATCTGCTTTGACGCGCACTCACATGAGGTGTGCGGATAATGGATTTTTC
>JBLMWG010000031.1:0-14987 GCA_050257115.1 Bacillota bacterium | reverse complement strand
ACATCCGTGCGCGCCTGAAAGTCTTGTCAGAAGACTACGACGAAAAAGGTGTGCGCCTAACAGTTCGTGCAAAAGCTGAAGATTTTGACAAGATCCGCAAAAAAATCAAAGACATCCTAGCTGATCAATGACGGTTCGTTCATGAAAAGAGCGTAACTTGTACCAAGTGGGGGCTGGACACGAAATTAAATTTCGTGAAAACGACTCAATCAGCCCCCTTTTCTGTCATCACGTCAACACTGAGCTTCCTTCAAGGAGGCTCAGCCCAAACTCATAATATTTACGACCTTAATCGCAAAGAAGAACGACGACTTTTGGGGCCCCGTTATGAAGGACGATTGATTCCCATGGAGTCCATAGAGGAGCTGTCAGCTGCTCGTGAAGAGCCATTGATCTTTGTTCGTGGACAATCGGGCTCCGCGAAAAGATTCACTGAATTACTTCATTCCGCACCGAAGTTAGCTCAATACAAGCTTTTCTATTTTGCTTACGATGACTTGCACAGATCATTGCGACGTTCCGCCCTGGATCTTGCGCATAACTTGATAAGTTTGCGCGCTCCTCGAATCACTTTATTAGCTCATAGTATGGGCGGTATTATTGCTCGGGAAGCTCTGAATATTTTGGCGCGCTTTCAGCTGCCAGAAAATGTGCCTGAACTTCGCGTGATCACAATCGATACTCCCTGGCAAGGAGGGGCTCTGCGCAGAAGCTCTTATAAAGAAACACCCCTGGACAACTTGGTCGAAGCCTTCTTACCGGCGACAGCTTCAGATATGCGCTCGTGCTCGGAGTTTTTCAAAAACTTATATGCGACTCCGTGGCCAGAGAAATTTTCTATGGAGCTTTATTTTGCCGAACGCGGAGAGCAGGCTTACAACTATAGCGAAGCTCCACTGAATAAACTTCCACAGAAAATCGCCGATCTTTTTAGCAACAATATTCCGATGACGGGCAGTTTATTAGAAATGCACTTCTGGAATGCGCTGACGAGCTCCGCTCAATACCCCTTCTTTGTCTCGGAACTGGCGGAACTTCAAGAGCGAGCGTCCCTGAAACCTGAATCCGTGAGAGCTCTTTTGGAAAAACACTTTCCTCGATTTCCCGGAGATCACTCGTCAGTTCTGGCTTCCCACCCTGGAGCTAAGATGGATTTACCCTCTTATTTGCAGCAGATTCTTTAGGTTTGAAAAACGCCAATAGAATCATCGCCAAAATACTGATCAGGCCCGCAGCAAAGTACGCAGAACCTGAAAATTGAATTCCCATGGAGCCGTTGGTAAAACGCGCAAAAAGATCTGTGTATAGCAAGGGACCTAAAATGGCCGTTAAACTAGCAATGGAAATTAGGGTGCCTTGTAATTCCCCTTGTTCCGAAGGGGGAATGTCTTTGGAAATCAATGATTGAGACGCTGGCCCGGTAATACCCGACAACGTTGTGACGGCGATAATGGCATACATCATCCAGCCTTGAGTTGCGAAAGCCAGCGCAATAAAATCCACAATATAAAAAACAATTCCGATCCGTAGGGCATTTAACTCTCCCCATTTCGGAACAAAAATTCGTGTCAGATATCCTTGTGTAAAAGCCACAGAAATACCCACAAAAGAGAGCGACATACCAACTTCAACTGCAGACCAGTTAAACTTGTACTGAGTATAAAGAGTCCACACACTTGGATGAACTTGCCCCGCTAAATACAACAACAAATAAATCCATATCAAAATGCGCATTCCTGGCTGAAACAACAACTTGAACAACGAACGAAACGGATTCAGCTTTTTTAGATCCACCTGACGACGATGAGCTGCATCCAAAGACTCTGGCAAAATGAAATAACCAAACGCAAAGTTCAGAAGATTAAAAAAAGCTGCGGCGATAAAGGGAGCTTGATGACCAAGATGTCCTAAGAGACCGCCTAGACCAGGACCAACGATAAATCCTAATCCGAACGCGGCTCCAATCATGCCGAAATTTGCCGAGCGATTGGAGTCATCAGAAATATCTGCCATATAGGAACTGGCCACAGTCATACTTGCGCCCGTCAACCCCGAGACGATACGTCCAGCAAATAAAATCCCAAGTGTTGGTGCAAAGGCCATCAGAAGATAATCAAGACCTGCCCCCAGTAATGAGATTAACAACACAGGTCGCCGACCAAAGCGATCTGACAAAGATCCAAGAATGGGTGAAGCCAGAAACTGCATTAATGCATAAATAGAGATAAAGTATCCATAGTAGTGATTAACGAAACTCGGGTCATGTCCAAATCTGCGAATCACGTCAGGAAATACTGGAATCAATATTCCGATTCCTAACGCATCTAAAAAAATTGTCGCAAAAATAAATCGAACACTTGCTGCCTTGGACTGCATAGAACCTCTACTCGAATTGAGCAATTATTCTTTTATCGTAGGAGTTTCACAACAAAAATTGTTTCGTTGTCATATATTAGAAGAAGAGATTCATCGCCTTCACATATATGTTTGTGATACAATATTGCTATCACGGAGGTCGTTATCTATCACGGTGAACGATTCAACAGTATTAGCCATCTTATTGGTGCCGTTCTATCTCTGATTGGAGCGTCTGTCCTGGTGACCTTGGCTGTGATGCATGGTGACCTTACCAAAATCATCAGCACAAGTGTATATGGTGGAATGTTGATTTTGCTTTACACGATTTCGACTCTTTATCACTCGTTCCAAGGTCGCGCGAAAAAAATCTTACAGAAGCTTGATCACATGGCGATCTACTTACTAATCGCGGGAACTTATACGCCCTTTACTTTGATCACACTGCATGGACCATGGGGTTGGTGGTTGTTTGGCATCAATTGGTCTTTGGCATTTATCGGAATTATCTTTGAGTTAACTTTATCGCATCGAACAAGAATTCCTTCGATGATTATTTATGTCGTGATGGGTTGGTTAATTGTTGCGGCGATGAAACCATTAACACAAAATTTGGACCCACGTGGAATTGCATGGCTGGCGACTGGTGGCATTCTGTACACCGGTGGCATCGGTTTCTTTTTGTTTGATGAGAAAGTGAAGCACTTCCACGGCATTTGGCATTTATTTGTCTTGGCAGGGAGCATTAGTCAGTACTTCTGCATTCTCTATTATCTAGTCTAGATTCACTTTGACTCCAAATACATTGGCATCCTATTTTTATTGAATCCTCGCTTAAAAAAAACACGGAGAATTCAATGAAGAAACTTTTTGCAGCAATTTTGATCAGTATTTTCACTGTCGGTGCAATGGCAGCAATTGATGGCAACAACATGCGCACAGATTACGATCATCCAGCTCATGGTGGCGGTGGTTTCCATGGCAACCCAGGTCATGGTGGTGGCTTTCCCGGCCACCCAGGTCACGATGGTGGTTGGAATCCTCCTCCAAGTCATGGCGGTGGTAGCGGCGGTGACTACTGGGGTGGCGGTGACTGGGGTGGTGGTGACTACTGGGGCGGTGGCTGGGGTGGCGACGGTCGTCCAGTAGTCACATGTTCTGCATCTGACAGAGGTTGGGAAGAACATTTCGGTGGACACCGTGACTGTAATTCTTGTTTGAGAAAGCATGGTCAATGTGTCGAAACATGCTCGGCTGAATCTTACCGTTCCGTTGCCGAAGGTCTTGATTACCGCGGATACAGAATGACAGTTGAAGCTCGTGGACAAACTCAATACCAAACTGAGCGGAAAGCGTTCGAACGTTGCGCTCGTATGTACCGTTACTCGAACTGCCGCATTGTTAGTACGACGCCGAAAAAAGAAATCATTTCTCGTCGCTCTTGCCGCTAGTCTTTGATACCTGACAGAAAAGCTTCCTTCCAACCTCTTGACCTCGAAATGAGATTCCAGAGATGATAGACTGGCGCTACGAAAAAACCGAGCGTCAGTCCGAAGGGAGCTTCTTTTGAAACAAGATATTTCCGCATCACTTTCTCTGCGCAATCCCCTCGACTTATCAAAGCAACTTCAAAACTATGCTTGCGTCTCCATCATTCTGCGTGGCCCCGCTGACAACCTCGAAGTGGGTTTTATTCAAAGAGCTAATGATCCTAGTGATCGATGGGCGGGACATATTGCCTTCCCTGGTGGCAAAAAGGAAGATTCAGATTTCAGCGATCTTGGCACTGCCCTCAGAGAAACATTTGAAGAAGTCGGCATTGATTTGTTGCCTGATGAGCTCATTGGCAGACTGGACGATATCCAAGCCAGAAAACACGGTACGCTACTAGAATTCTTCATTCGCCCCTTCGTCTTTTTCACCGACAGAGATTTCCAAATCAAATTAGATCCCAGCGAAGTCGCCGACTTTTTCTGGATTAATTTGAACGACCTCAGATCCCAAGAAAAACAAACCACTTACAATCTAAAACGAGACGAAACTCTCATAGAACTTCCTGCCATTGACGTCGCTAAAGAACTCCCACTTTGGGGACTCACCTACATGATGACCCAGAATCTGCTCAATCTTTTGAACAAAGATTGAAAAATAGAATCTGGCCCCTCAGATTGTGGTCCATGTGGACTTAGAGCAGCTACTCCTGTCTCAAAAAGAGAATCTGAAAAAAATTAAAAAAAGGGCTAAACAATACGAAGGTCCAGCCGATAAGTTTTCCATCAAGCTCGCTGAGAGGCGAAAGCGAAAGGAGCCTTGAATGGCTAAATTTACAGTACGTCACGAACACCAACGCAACATGGAGCTTCGTGAATTGACTGCAATGAGGGAGACCGGACCACCCTAGCCAGCATCCTCTTAAAATTAATGAGAAGAAATAAAAAACCAGGACGATGATGCGCCCTGGTTTTTTAATTTTAAAGCCCGAAGATTTCTGAACTACAAGATTGAGAACGTCGTAGAAAGATTCACTGTTGTTGAATCTGCAGTAAAACTTTTTGGATAGAAATTGAAATACGGTGAAATGTAGATGTCACGAGTGAATGCATAACCAAAACCCACACGCTGACTCAATATTTTATTCCACAAGACTGACAAATCTTCCTCGCCACGTGGGTTATTGAAATTCAAACCCAAAGAAGTGTAGGTACTGAACTTATCTGTGAAGTTATATTTAACTTGCGGAAAAAAAGCCACGCTGTAACGTCCAGTGCTTTTCTCTTTTTTGCTCTTCATATTAGGACCACGTTCAAAGAAGTAATACCCAAAAGACGTATCCATTCCCACCGCAAAACGAGAGGTACCGATGTTGTACAAAAGAGAATTATCTAAGGTGAAACCCGCATATTCACCGATCTCACGGTAAGCTGGATTTGTTACGTAAGTCATTCCGTAGCTATTGCGCATTTGTACGTCAAACAGGTGACCGTTGCGGTCATAAGAAATATATGGATTTTTAGTGTCATAGCGCTTGACCCCTTGAACTGGAGTCACAGCACTCACGCCCGTTCCCACAGAAATGGTACTTTTTGAGTCAATACGGTAACGAGCCCCGACAGAACCACTCAGCGCCGTTTCAAAAGTGCCTACAGATCCATCTGGATTCGGTTGCATTTCGTTAGAAAGATCGCCCACTGGAGGGCCGTAGTAGCCCAAAGAGAATTTCACGGAGTAACGAGATAATGAGCCAGAATCCGCTTTCATTTTTGCATCTGTAATTTCCTGATCGTCTTCAAATTTTTTATTGATAACTTTGCGAGTTTTCAAAGTTGAAGATTGAACAGGCTCGTTTATCGAAGTCGTAGAAGACGGCAAAGTCAGTGTCGTAGTTTGTGCGAAGGCACTCACAGACAATCCGACAAGAGCTGAAACTAGAACGGCTTTGTGCATGATTTCTCCTGGGTTTTCAAGGTTTTAACCGCCCGAAACATAAAAGGAAAGTCAGGGTTGTGTCATCAATTAAGAAATGAAAAATATACCTGCTTTTTGACCAGCAATCTTGACCCCTCCCCAGGTCATCCTGTGACCTATTACCACGCGCAAACCAGGAAGGTGACCGATGCAAACCTCAAGACGAGGTTTTCTTAAACTGACCGCCAATTCGTTTATAGGCTATTCAGCCCTCAGTACCCCCCTCTTTTCCGGCTTGGCTTGGGCGGCCAGCGGATATACCGGGCGAATTCCAATCTGCCAACTTATGACGAATGCTCATTCCACGCAGATTACTGTCCTGACTGAGAGCGGTAAATCTTATGCTTACCGCGTTTGCGACAGCCAAGGAAAAATCCTTTCAATTCGAATCTGGGATCATGACTTCCGCAACTACTACCATCAAGGGATTGATAAATTGTGGATCAATGGCCTTCAGCCGGGACAATCCTATTATCTGCAAGTAATCGATAAAGATCGCGGCAACGTTCTGGATGAACGTATCTTTCGCAGTCTCAGCTTAGACTCGGGGAAAAGTCTTAAATTTGCCTTGGTCAGCTGTGCATTCGATTTTTATACAACTCACGCCAAAGTCATGTGGGATCATCTTTTTGCTGAAAAGCCAGATATGATTTTTTTGATCGGCGACTCTGTTTATGCGGATCTAAACTCCGATGGCACGGAACACGACTTTTGGCGACGGTATTGTGAAACTCGATCGCGATTGAGGCACTTTTTACAACCAGAATTAATTCCCACACTGACAACCTGGGATGATCATGACTATGGAAAAAACAATGCCAGCAAAAACTTTCCTCAAAAAATGGCAAGCCGTCGTATCTTTGATCTTTTCTGGGGCTGTCTTGAAACAGAAGGCCTGCGAAAAACGACCGGTGTCGGTTTTGAGTTCAATGCCCGCGGGCAAAAGTTCTGTTTCATGGATGATCGTTACTTCAGAGATGAGCCGCGCTCTGGAGGCATGATGTGGGGAGATGAGCAGCAGGAGTCCTTACTGTCCTCTGTCAACGATTGCAAAAAGCCGACATGGATTTTAAATGGCAGTCAGTATTTCGGTTATTACAAATACCAAGAATCTTTTTCGAAAGACTATCCGAAAAACTTCGCCTATGTTTTGAATCGCTTATCGAAGTGCGAAGCCCCCGTCGCCTTTGCTTCAGGAGATGTGCACTTCAGTGAGGTCTTAAAACTCGAACCACGACTGCTGGGGTATCAAACATTTGAATATACTTCGAGCTCTATTCATAGCATTAATATCCCAATCACTTTGATAGGCGAAAACCCTCGTCGTGAATGCCAATCCTGGCATCACAACTTTCTAATTATCAAATCAACAGCTGTAAACCATGGGATGAAGATATCCACCCGATCCATTGGAGCACATCAAAATATCTTATTTGAACATCATACTACGGTGATTCGCTAAAACGCACACGATGGATCACCTCTGGTATCAGGTCAATCACGTCGGAGGCCAACATACTCAGCAAATCTTTCTTGTGAGCTTGCCATAGATTAGCCGTTGCTCCATGAAGGTAAGCTCCTAAAACTGCCGCCTTAATGGCCGAAAGCCCCTGCGCGCGCAATGCTGTGATGATGCCAGCAAGAACATCACCGGTGCCGGCCTTTGCTAAAGCGGCGTTGCCCGTCTTATTTAAGTATGTGCGTGTTCGACTGCGAATCAACGTGTGATGGCCTTTAAGCAAAACCACACAATTCATAAGTTGTTGGGCTTTTACAACTGCCGCTTCACGGTCTGCGTTGATTTCCTCCGCTGAACAGCCCAGACAGCGTGCTAATTCTCCCGTATGAGGAGTCACGATCCACGTAGGCAACAAAGGGAACAAGCCTTCTTTAGCACAAACAGTGAGGGCATCCGCATCCAAAATCACATTTTCAACTTGTCGTGCTTGCAGGTCTTTGATGATCTGTGAGGTGAATCCATTGACTCCAAAACCAGGGCCGATCAAAATCGCTTGGGCTTTGATCTGATACCAAGCTGTATTATTTAAATCATAAGGTATCACATCGGGGTAAGCCCACGAATCAATGCTCATTCCCTTTTGCGCTAACATCACATAACCACTTCCGGTACGTAATGCGGCCTTGGCTGCCAACACCCCGGCCCCGGGAAATTCTGGACTGCCCGCCATAATTAAACTGCGCCCACGACTTGCTTTGTTATTCGAGGTCGCGACCGCAGGCAGAAGTTTCTTGGCTCCGGATCGATGTAAAATTCTTTGCTTATTACTAGAAGCTTTCATGCTTTTTAGTGTAAACTCAACGCCTATGATCGTAAAGACTGAAGCAGAACTTGAAGGACTAAAAAAGATTGGCAAAGTTGTCGCGAATTGCCTTCAGTACATGTCTTTAAAAGTCGAACCTGGAATGACGACAAAGGAATTAGATAGTCTCGGTGGTGCTTTTCTAGAAAAACATGGTGCACGCTCTGGCCCCATGTTGGTTTACAACTTTCCGGGCTACAACTGTATTAGCTTGAATCACGAAGTGGCCCATGGCGTCCCCTCAGACAAAAAGATTCAAAAAGGTGACTTGATCAATATCGATGTTTCCGCAGAATTGAACGGCTACTTTGCCGACAACGGTGGATCCTTTGTTGTTCCGCCAGGACGCAAAGAAGACTTCAGACTTTTGGAAGCTACCCGCTTGGCTCTCGAGTCTGCCATTTCCGGAGTCAAAGCCGGAGAGAAAATTAATAAGATCGGTTACAACATCGAGAAGGTTGCTAAAGAACACGGCTATACAATTATTGAAAATCTTGGCAGCCACGGTGTCGGCAAATCCTTGCACGAAGAGCCTAAGTTCATTGCTGGCTACTATGACCGTTCTGATGAACGTCGCCTTAAAGAAGGTCATGTGATTACAATTGAGCCGTTTCTATCCACTGGAGGACAGTTCGTAGATGAAGCGGACGATAATTGGACTCTGATCTCGGCGCCCCATCACCGCTCCGCTCAATTTGAGCACACCATGGTGGTTCTTAAAGATCGAGCTCTGATTCTCACGCTCCCCGACCCTGTTTGACGACAGGAGTGATCACAATTTCTTGATGGGCTTGGATTTCCCGCCCTACCCTTAAGGCTCCCCCCATAAATTTTAGGAGCTTCGATGAAAATACTTTTAACGGCCCTAGTGGCTTTACATATTCTATGGATTGGTTTGGCGACGTGGGCTGATGCAGCGAGCACCCTACGCGCTTCGCTTCCAACGAATCTTCTGACTTCTTCAGTGCTTCTTTTTATTTGGGCGGGATATCAGGCTCTTTCCTGGGTCCATGGCGCCTTAAAAGCCGAAACGTAAATTAGACACAGCGTCCAAAGCCTAGGATGTTCCACCAAAAGGTGAAAGGCTAATTGAGTCTAAATAAATCCTGGGAGGGTCTAATGAAACTTATCTTCGCTCTAGTGGCTACTTTGATCGCTTTCTCTGCTCATGCAACAGACCGTAAAATCGGCAATGTTATCGCTGTAGAAAGAGAAATCTCTGATGTTTACAATCGTTGTGTAGAAGCAACTAGCAAAATGGACGGCGAACGTTCCACTTTTTTCTGTGCAATTAAATACACTAAATCTCCAGTTGAGATGGCTCTGCCGGGTCGTGCTCCATTGATGTACGAAGATGGAAGTTGCGTTGTTTCTTCTGAGCTTGGCAACGGCAATATCCTTTTCACTTTTGGCAAAAAATCTGGTTCCTCTGATTTTGCAGGAGCAAAAGAATGCCTCGCAAAAGCCATTGCTTCTAAAGGCACCATCAAAACATTAGTCTACACAATTGAATAGTCTGTTTAGATATTGAAACGAAAAAGGGAAGCCATGGCTTCCCTTTTTTTTTTACAGATAAATAGTCTGAAAAGCTTAGTGGGAATCCACAACTTTCACTGCTTTGTTTTTAAACTTCAACAAATACAGAGGAATGAAAGCCAACACCATCACCGCCATAATAATAAACATGATTTCACGGAATGACAGCATAAAGGCTTGGGCTTGGACACGTCCATATAGACTGCGAACAGCCAAATCGGCTTTCGTCGCCATCCCCATAGATGTGCTCAATTTACTGCTCGCAAGAGTCTGATTGTAGGCCGACCAGGTGTTGAAATCCAACAAAGTCACATGATTGCTCAAGTCGGAATAATGTTGCTTCCCTGCCTTCGTCATCATCGTCCCAATGAAGGCAATCCCCATACTGCCCCCAATTTGCCGGAAAAGATTCAGGATACCTGAAACTTCACCCATTGTGATCCCGTTAAACTGTGACAAGATCGAAGAGTTGATTGGAACAAAGAGGAAGGCCATCGCAAAGCCGCGCACATACAACCCCAACAGCACCTCTTGCTTCGAGGAAAGCGGTGACAATTTTGTAAACATATACAAACAGCCCATCACACCAAAAAAACCAATGGAGATAAGCAACTTCGGATTGATTCCCTTTCCTAAAGCTTTACCCACAAACGGCATCATCATCGCGGTAATAATTGACCCAGGAATAAAGAGCATCCCCGTCTGAGTCGCATCGTAATGGAATGTTTGCCCCACAAAGACTGGTAATGCAAACACCAGCCCATAAAGGAAAAACCCTAGGATCATCTGCAAAGCAGCGCCATTCGCGACAACACCATTCAAGAACAAACGCACATTCATGATCGGCGCCTTCACTTTAGATTCCCACCAAACAAAGAGTGGCAAACAAGTAAAAGTAATCATTCCGCAGGTCATAATAACTTTCGAATCAAACCAATCATTCGATTCACCACGCTCCAGCATGTATTGTAAACAACCAATACCTAAAACGAGGAAGGTCAGACCCCATACGTCGAAAGGCTTCCGCCCCTCTTTGGATCCACTTGCAAATGGCGGATTTTCGATAGCCATTAAACCAATGACAATCGCTAACACTCCCAACGGCAAATTCACGTTGAAGATCGATCTCCACCCAAAATTATCCGTCAGCCAGCCACCCAATGTCGGTCCTAAAGTTGGACCGATCATCACCGACATACCAAAGATCGCTCCTGCGGCACCGGCTTTTTCCTTAGGAAACTGCTCGTAAATTAAAGTTTGAGAGGTTGGCAACAACGCCCCACCCGCTAAACCCTGTAAGATACGAAAGAATATCAACGTGTATAAGTTGGGTGCAAAACCACAAGCCACAGACGTCAGCGTGAACAAACCAATGCAACTAATAAAGTACTTCCTGCGACCGACACGATTTCCCAACCATGCGGATACGGGCAAGACAATGGCATTCGCAATAGCATAGCCAGTAATAACCATACTGATGTCTTCCAAGGTCGCACCGAGGTTCCCCATCATCGTTGGCAAGGCCACGTTGACAATGGAACTGTCGATAATCTCAAGCAGAGATGCCATCACTGCCACTAAGACAATCAGTTTAGATTTAGTATTCATACATTTTCCCTAACTCGGGCTTGGCCAAAGTGAAGATCTCATGGGGCTAACGAATCTTCACTGACACATTCGCAGACAAACCTGCCTGCAATCTATCGATATCTTCAGGAGTTAAATTCAACAATTTGATTTTAACTGGTACACGTTGAACAACCTTTGTGAAGTTCCCGGTCGCATTATCAGGAGGCAACAACGAAAATACGGCCCCTGTGCTTGGACTTAGGCTTTCTACTTCTCCGTAGAAATCCATCCCCGGTAACGCATCAACTTCAACTTTGACAGGCTTACCTTTGGTAATATTGGTAATTTCGGTTTCTTTAAAATTCGCCATCACCCAGCGATCTTTAGAAGCCACGAAACCAAACAAAGGTTGTCCTGCGGGAATCACCATCCCTGGCTCCACAGCTTTACGAGCAATACGACCGTCTGCTGGAGCTTTGATTTCGGTGTAACTGGCATTCAATTCCGCCTGGGACAGTTGCGCTTTGAAGGATTGCGCTTTTTTACTGACCTCACGGAATGTCGCTTCGGCATTGTCATACTGAGCGCGGGACACGACATTTTGTTTGTAAAGATCACTCATACGCTTGAAGTTGGCTTCGGCATCACGAAGTTTCGCCTTCACACCTTCTAACTCAGACTCCACCTGTCTCACGTTGTTCGCGTAGTCTTTACTGTCAATACGAGCCAGAACCTGACCTTCTTTAACAGCTTCATTATCTTGAGCTAAAACTTCCAAGACAATACCTGGAACTTTTGATGACAACATCAAAGTATGAGCCTGGATTTGTGCATTATCTGTAGAGACATGAGACCATTCGTAGTAGCCAAAAATCGCCACTACAACGAAAGCCACAACTCCGCCACCGATCATGAGCTCTTTGCGTTTATTTTTAAGATTTGTCATAAATTAAAGTTCCTTCCCTAGGGACAATTCTAAATTCACTAATGCTTCGGCAGCGCTCACTTGCGCATTGACGACTCCTGCGCGAGCACGGAACAAATCCAATTCAGCATCAAGAACTTCTGAACTTGTGCGAGTCCCGGCTTTGAAAGATTGAGTCGCTAAACGAACGCTCTCTTGCGCTTTTTGCACATCCACGGTTTTTGCTTTGTATAAAGCTGAGGAGTACAAATAACGTCTTTTCCAAAAATCAAAGTCATAGCTGCTTTTCAATTTTGCAGCTCGAACTGTCTCACGAGCTTGTACTTGACGTGCATCCGCTTGGGCCGATTGCGCCGACGATGCCAAACCATCGAAGATATTCCAAGTCATGTTCACACCAACGGTGTAAGCATTATTGAAGTCCTGATCCGTCAACCCCTTACTGATGTTGTTATAATAGTCAGCCTGACCAAAAACTGAAAATTTTGGCACCCAGTGCTTATAAGCCGCAAGCCACGCTTTATGAGAAGCGCTCTCACGATCTTGGATCGCCTGATAATCAAGACGTTCAATTTTCGAAGGCTTTGCCAGGGACGCAACTTTTTGGGCATCTGGTTCTGGTAAACTACCTGACAGAGATTGCCCCGAATCATCAACGCCCAATGTGTTCAATAGAGTCTGGCGAGCCATAATCGTGTTGTCTTCTGCATTGAGTTTTTCTGATTGAGCTTCATTGAGCTGCACTTCGACACGCAAAACATCGAAGTTTGTTCCAGCACCGCTTTGAAGAAAGGCTTTCGCGCGATCCAAGTGATCTTCCAAAGTTCGCACATTTTGATTCGCTACTTTTTCCAACTCGATGGCGGCAATAGCTTTAAAAAACTTCAGCTTTACTTCCTGTGTCGTTTGGAATCGGGTCCAGTCTGCTTCTTTTTCTGCCGCAGACGCGCCATACGTCATAGCTGCATAGCGATCGTAATTTGCAAGACCGTCAAAAACCAACCATTCGGCCCGAGCAGACCAAATTGTATAGGGCTGGATCAAATCGATGGACATTGGTTGACCACCTAAATTCAACTTCTCAACCATCAGCTTTTCATCAAGAAGGTGGGTTCCACTCAAAGTCACACGAGGAAGAAAGTTTGAAAATGCTTCCGTCTTTTTCCAACTCGCCTCATCTTTTGCAGCGTCCGCTTTCTTAATTTGAGGTGAATTACCTTCTGCAACCTTCAATGAGTCGGATAATGTGAGAGTTTCGGCAGAGTTAGCCGCCTGATTGAAAATGCAAGCGAGAAAGAATATCGCAAGCTTCTTATATTTCATGGTTCACCATTTTTGTTGATTTTTATTAGGCACCTAACTAATGTAATTAAGTGCCTAACTATTGTCAACGTTCACACTTAGACATGCCGTGAACATGAACATTATTCCAAGCGGAGTCCTTATGGCTAAACTCTTTATCCAGACCCTTCCCACTCACGAGGAGTTGAAACAAAGTGCATCGGAGCTTTATCCGGAAATCGAGGCCGATTCACTTTATACCCATCTGTTATTTAGGAAAGTTGCTACGGACATCGAAGCAAAGTTTGATAGTTTTTTTGCGCAATATCAGTTGTCTCCTGGACGCTACACCCTGCTTATTCTTCTACGCAAAGCTCCCAACGGATTGATGCCATCAGAACTGGCACAAAAGGTGGGGGTTACACAGGCCACGATCTCGGGGCTGATCAACAGCTTAGAAAAAGCTGAGCTCGTAGCCAGAGAAACTCATTCCAAAGATGGCCGTGCATTTGTGATCAAGCTGACAACGAAAGGTCACTCTTTAATCAAATCACTTGCACCGGAGTATTATTCTCGGCTTAAGGATTTTTGGGGGGAATTCTCAGCATCAGAGAAAGCCCAGCTGAAATCCTCATTGGAACTCATGATTTCCAATATGGATAAACTCAGAATGAAATAGCCCCGGCATCCAGCTCAGTTTAGTAATCCCCCGCTAACACACAAGACAACACATTATTTAAGTTGTTACTTGTCGAATTCTGGAACGGACCAAAGTGGTTGTATGATTTGCCAGTCGCAAAATGTGGGCTCACACAGCGATCCATTGGCAACTTCAATGTTCCGTTCGCGTTCACGTTGGATGGATGTGTGTTTCCAGCTCTTGACGTATTTACTTGGATCGCAAACATACCAGTTACTTTTGCAACTCCACAGAAAGCATTGAAGGTTTGCAAAGAACTTCCCAACACACGAATCATTTCTGCTTGAGACGCTTTCGTGTTGATGGTGTTTTTTGGGTACAGTTTATTCCACTCACGAATGCAGGCTTGGATATTTCCCGAGGAAGACGGTGTAAACTGGAACAAACCAATGTTCAAACGAGAAGCTTCTGTCTGGGCAGGGTCTTCATAAAATTGGACTCCCGCAGGGCGACGATAGCCCGTCGGTGCGTATTTTTCTGCGACTCGTTCTGACGAAGCTGTGTCCGCTGCTGATAATGACTCTGTGTATGATAAGCACATCATAAACTTAGACCAAAGCTTCGATGCCTTCACATAAGAACTACGATCCCCAGCTAAGGCACCACGGCGGTACTCGTTGATTTTGTTCGCAAATGTATTAATTTTGGCAATCACCGCTTCACTTGGCACTTTTTTGCCACCCAAGGTTGCATTCAGCGACTCCGTCGTCACCTTACACAAAGGATGAGAGATCAAACTTGTTGGTAAATAAGATTCTTCATTGCTGCTCACACCATAATAAGATCCTACATAGCCAACACCCGCTTTGGATGGTTGCATTTTCAGTTCGACCGC
>JBLMWG010000030.1:0-5989 GCA_050257115.1 Bacillota bacterium | reverse complement strand
ATGATGAAGCAAAAAATGAGCGCGGTGGCCAGATCATGCAGGAGTTTTTAGACAAAGAAGGCGTGGTCGCAGTTCTGGGGCCGATCAACACCGGGGTTGCCGATGCCAGTACCCAATATCCGAATCAAAAGAAAGTGCCATTGATTATTAATGTCAGCGCCGGTGCAAAGGTGAATGAACTCTTTAAAACCTATCCTGAAAATTATGTGTTTCGTATTGCTGCTAACGATGACATTCAATCCAAGGTCATCGTGAATGAAGCGCTTAAACGTGGTTACAAAAAGCCAGCGCTTTTGTGTGATGACACGAATTACGGTCAAAACGGACGGGAAAAAATGGAAGCCGTCTTAAAGGAAAAAAATATTAAACCCGTTTACGTCGGTAAGTTCAAAATCAAAGACAGTGACATGAGTGCCCAATTGCAGGAAGCAAAAGCTGCTGGTGCCGATGTTTTATTGGTTTATGGAATTGGACCAGAGCTTGCGGCAATTTCCAATTCCATGTCACGAATTGGGTGGAAACCAGATATGATCGGTAGCTGGACACTGTCGATGTCAAACTACATTACAAACGCTGGGACAAATGGGAATGGTACAAAAATGCCGCAAACATTTATTGAGGCAGCGGCGAAATCTGAAAAGCAAAAGAAATTCATAGCCGACTATACGGCGAAGTTCAAGGAGACACCAATCGCTTCTGCGGTGTCGGCGGCGCAGGGTTACGACTCTATGAATTTATTGAAAATGGCAATTCAGCAGGCAAATTCTACTGAAGGTAAAAAAATTAAAGAGGCCTTGGAAAATCTAAACACTCCGTATGAAGGTGTAACAGGTACATACAACAAACCTTTCTCTGCGACGGATCATGAAGCTGTCAAAGAAGCAAACGTGATGTTGGGGATGGTAAAAGACGGAGCAGTCGTTGAAGCAACGACGGAAAAGAAATAGGAATCCAGCATGACAGAGATCCTTCAGATTATTCTTTCAGGCGGTGTGCAAGGGGTGATTTATGCTCTGATTGCCTATGGATATAATCTGACGTTCTCGACATCGAAGACCATCAACTTCTCCCTTGGGAATGTTATTATGCTGGGGGGAGTGATTGGGTTTTCTTTATACGTGGACCGTGTTACGGGACAGTTGTTGGGATATCCCTATTTGTTCCCAATTGTGGGGGTATTAGTAACGGGTGTGATTGCTGGTTGGTTAGTACATCGATTTGCGGTGGAGCCGTCTCTTAAGCTGAAGTCCGAATATACCTGGGTTTTGGCAACTCTTGCGATGGGAATCATTTTTAAAAATGCAGTTGAGCAAATATGGTCTACTGGGGACTATCGTTTTCCTTCGCCGTTAGGGGATGAGCCCTTGCGTATACTAGGAGCTGGAATCTATCCACAAGAAGTGATGGCCGTTATTGTGGCGACAGTGATAGTTTTTGGAATTGAACTTTTCAAAAGAAAAACAATTTATGGAAAGGCGATCCAAGCCGTCAGTGAGGATAAAGAAACCGCAAGTTTGATGGGAATTCCCCAAGCTCAAGTTGTGAAAGTGTCATTCATGCTCAGTGCCAGTATTGCGACGGTAGGTGGACTGATGGTGGCGCCGTGGACTTTTGTGTCGGCAACCATGGGAAGCTCTTTAGGAACCAAAGCCTACGTCGTGGCCATTATCGCGGGTCTCGAGTCGGGATTTGGACTGATCGTCGGTGGTCTTATATTAGGTATTTCTGAGTTTTTTACCGCTCGGTATATCTCTTCCGGTTATAAAGAACTTCCGGGATTTATAATTTTAATTATCGTCATTCTGATTAAGCCAAGTGGTCTGTTTGGAAAGAAAGTAATCAAGAAGGTGTAGTGATGAAGAAGCAGTCCTGGAAGTGGATTATTTATGTACTTTATCTTCTGCCACTGCTGCTACCATTCTTCGTACAAAATGAGTATTACGTTCACGGCGTTTTAGGGCGAATTATTATCTACACAATTTTGGTGGCATCTCTTGATTTGGTGACCGGATATATCGGTGATATCTCACTAGGGCATGCAGGCCTATTTGCGGTGGGAGCCTACACCATGGCGATTCTCAACTCAACAGCCGGTGTGAATCAGGGCAGCACTATTCAAATATTTTATGAGTGGCCATTTCTAATTTCAATTATCGGCGCAGTTTTGGTGACGGCGTTTTTTGGGTTCTTACTGGGATTTCCTTCACTGAAAGCATCCGGGCCCTATTTGGCGGTAACAACCATCGCCTATGGAAGTATTATTTATACGATAATCAATGAGCAAGAGGCTTTAACGAATGGAACAAAGGGCATCCAAATGGCGTCGTTAAAGATAGGTTCCCTTTCCTTAGATGGAAACAACTATATTTGGGTGATTTATCCATGTTTGATGGTGGTGATGTATTTTAAGCGAAATCTTTCAAAAAGTTTTTGGGGACGAGCTTTTGAGGCCGTTAAATACTCAAGTATTGCAGCTGAAAGCTGTGGAATTTCCAGAGCTCGTTTCAAAATTTCCGCTTTCTTATTATCAGCAGCGATAGCGGGTCTTGCGGGGGCATTGTTTACTCATTTAGATAATTACATCGCACCGAACACTTTTACTCTGGATTTTTCAATTCTTGCATTAATGGCCCTGATCTTTGGAGGTGTGAGATCCATTCTTGGAAATGCCATTGGTATGGCATTAGTTGTGATCCTGCCAGATCTATTTACGTGGTTTAAAGATTGGCGCCTATTTGTTTTCGGAATTTTATTGTTACTGACTTTATTCTATTTGCCATATGGATTAGCCGGATTGGTGCGGAACTATTTTGAAAGATGGTTTCCACAGAGCAAAGAACACTATGATTTGGAAGCATTGAAATCCAAAGCTAAAGAAATTGATATGAAATTTTCTACCAACAGCGGTGATGAAATTCCTCTTCGACTTGAAGGATTGGAGATGCGCTTTGGCGGATTAACGGCTGTGAATAAGCTGGAGATGTCTCTTAAGGCGGGGAGCATTCATGGTTTGATGGGTCCCAATGGCTCAGGAAAATCAACGACTGTGAATTTGATTACCGGACTTTATCAGCCTACTAATGGACAAGTTTATATTTTCGGGAAAGCCGCCAACAATGTGAAACCTTTCCATCGAGCGTACTTAGGAATTGCACGAACTTTTCAGAACTTACAACTGTTCGGTGATTTAACTGTGCTTGATAATGTGATGGTGGGTTTGCACAAGCATTATAAATCTAGTTTGTTATCGGTCTTGCTAGGTCTTCCCAAGGTGCGCAAAGAAGAAGAACGGCTTTTGGTTGAGGCCTATAAATGGCTTGAGTTTGTGGGACTAAGTTCTTTTGCTATGGAGAAAGCGAAGAGCCTTGCCTATGGACAGGCCCGTCGTTTAGAAATTGCCAGAGCTTTGGCTTTACATCCTAAAGTTTTGCTCTTGGATGAACCGGCAGCGGGTTTAACTTCTAGTGAAATTCAAGAATTTAATAATATTATTCGTCGGGTGAAAAGTGCGGGAATAGCAGTTTTGTTGATTGAGCATCATATGGAAATGATGATGCAGATTTCAGATGAGATTACTGTTTTGGATTTTGGTAAGAAAATCGCTCAAGGGAGTCCAAAGGATATTCAAAAAAATCCACAAGTCATCCAGGCTTATCTGGGTGCCGAGGGAGCGACCCATGCTTGAAGTTAAGGATCTGAAAGTAAGCTATGGTGGAATTCAAGCGTTAAAAGGTGTATCGATTTCAGTAAAGCCTGGCGAACTGGTGGCCATGATCGGTGCGAATGGAGCTGGCAAAACATCTTTGCTACGAACGATCTCTGGATTGGTGACTCCGACAAGTGGAGAAATTTTTATTCACGGGAAAAATGTTTCTGCCGTCTCGGCACACAAAAGAGTTTCCTATGGTTTAGCGCATTGCCCAGAAGCTCGACGTATTTTTGCCCAGCAATCAGTTCATGATAATCTTCTATTAGGGGCGTACATTCGAACTAAAAAGGAAAAAAAGTCGGCAATAGAAGCGACCATCGAAGAAGTCTTTCAGATATTTCCACGTCTTAAGGAGCGATCTACACAGCTAGCTGGAACCTTGTCGGGGGGCGAACAACAGATGTTAGCCATCGGGCGAGCATTGATGTTGAAACCTGAAATACTGATGCTTGATGAGCCTTCGATGGGTTTAGCCCCGGTAATTATTGATGAGATGTTTTCCGTGATTTCAAAAATTAAGGCTGCAGGTAATACAAGTATTTTGCTTGTCGAACAATTGGCATTTCGTGCATTGCAAGTGGCTGACCGTGCTTACGTTTTGGAACAAGGAAAAATTCGTCTTGAAGGATCTGCCGATGAACTTCTAAACAGTCCCGAAGTTAAAGCCGCTTATCTTGGTGTTTCTCAAGAGTAAGTGAGGGGTGCGGAATAGTAGAAATCGGTTCTACTTTGAGACAAATACCTTATTGAATCCTGATCTATTCCAAGTCGGGTCGAACTCGTTGTAATCTGCTTTCGTCGTGCTAATATAGGTTGGTAGCACGAAGCGATAGGTGTGTAATGGTCCAGAAAAAGAATTCTACAATTTCACGTAGGGAATTTATATGGTCTGTTGTAACCGTAGCCGGAACATCGGTTTTTCTGCCGAGTAGAGCCTTTGGTTTTTTTCCACCACTTTTGAAAGGAAGCCCAACAAGTTCCGCGTTCGGCGTTTTTGGTGGAGGAACGGCTTCTGCAAATACTGCGATTACAGAGAAATATACATATTCAAACAACACAGTCGTATCCGGCACAAATTTAGGGACCGCTCGGACGTATATAGCAGCGACGGGGATTTCGACAGTAGGAGTCTTCGGAGGTGGATTTATCGGAGGGACGCCTTCAGCACTGACAGATAAATATACTTATATAGGTGATATTGTTGCATCGGGCACAAATTTAGTGACTGCCAGAAACTCTTGCGGAGCCGTTGGGAATTCGACTGTGGGAATTTTTGGTGCCGGGTCATCCGGGGGCGCTATTAACACTACAAACCAATATACCTATTCAAATGATGGTATTGCCACGGGAACAAATTTGGGAACGGCAAGATTTAATTTAGCTGCTGTGGGTGAAGCTTCAGTGGGTATCTTTAGCGGTGGATCTACCGGATCTGTGACTGCTGTAACGGATAAATATACTTATTCGGGGAGCACAGTTGCTTCTGGAACAAATTTGGGTACGGCTCGAATGGGTTTGGCCGCTACTGGCAATACCACAGTGGGTATATTCAGTGCTGGGACGACGGGTTCGCTTACTGCAGTTACGGATAAATACACTTATTCAGGTAATACCGTTGCCTCGGGAACAAGCTTAGGGACAGCTCGTGCTTACCTTGCAGCCGCCGGAAATTCTACCGTGGGTATTTTCAGTGGTGGATACACGACTGCCTCTGTTGCCGTCACTGATAAATACACTTTTTCTAACAACACCGTGGCATCTGGTACAAGTTTGAGTGCAGGGAGAGCTTGGCTTGGGGCATGTTCATCAACGCCAGGTGGCTTTTAATCGCGACAAATAGAAAATCGAACTTCTGAGATCACTTCGATTCAACTCTCTGAGTTGGGAAAAAATCCGCATCGCTCTGATCCCAAATCAAAAAGAATTGTCACGTTGTTAGGGCATGAAGCCAAAATTGTTGTAGAAGCGGGCTTTCGGATTTAGAAGCTTTAAAAACTATAGGCTTCGTTTGCTAAATATTTAAGATGTTTGAGATTTTGAGTGAGTTCCACCATCGACCGAGTAGAACCGTAGAACCGTAGAACCGTAGAACCGCAAATGGTTGCATTCAGTATTTTTCGATATTCAATTTTAATGATTTTATATATTTAGGAAGAAAATGGTCGGGGAGATAGGATTCGAACCTACGACCCTCTGGTCCCAAACCAGATGCGCTACCAGACTGCGCTACTCCCCGACAGAGACAGGAAATTAATAATTCTCTGGTCAGTTGTCAAACTA
>JBLMWG010000029.1:0-5283 GCA_050257115.1 Bacillota bacterium | reverse complement strand
CGTTTTTTCGCAGCAGCACCCGTCAAAGGTTTTCCCGTTTTTGTTTGAGTTTTAGGAAGAGAATAAGTTTTTTGTGAACCACAAATCTCACACTTGATTTTTGCCGACGTCGCAGAAGTGTGCGCCAAAACTACATGGTATCTATCGGCATCACATTTTTTACAGAATGCAAAAAAAGATTTCGCGACTGGTGGCAGAGTGTTCATTGTCATTTCTCATTCCTTACTAGTATTGTTGTTTCAACTGATAAATCATTAATTTGTCTTCCAGTTTCTTTTGCGCAATTTCACCGGCGCTCAAGAAAAACGGACCTTCTTCACGTTCAATACGCTGTTGGAAATCCAACATGCTATCTTCATTTTTTGGATCAATGAAGGTTCCCGTGGGGCCGTAGTGCTCCAAGAAAGCGAGATCTTCTTCTCTGTTGAAGAATTTCTCCCAGCAATGGGTGTTTACTTGGACACGGTAGGTGATAGTTTTAGCATGAGAATGCACTGGAGCGTAAGCCCCAATTACCTCTAAATGTCCATAATGCGAGTGTAGTTTTAATGCCGGACTGCCCCATTGAGTCATCCCAGAGCATTGTTCGACGTTGGCATACCATAAACCGAATGCTTTAGAGAGGAATCCCAAGCCATAAAACTGCTCTTCTTTAGGCAAAAGCGAATTTACGGAGCACAGATTGTGAGCGACCCACTCGCCTTTGTGCATGGTTGGGATGATGATGAAAAGTGACAATGGAATCCAGTCCATTTCATCCAGTGATTCAATTTCTTTTAAAACCTGAGACGTTTTAATCGGAGAAAGTGACGCAGGATACTTTTTGGGATCTAAAACCTCACGAACCATTTTCGACAAAGCTTTTGGACGTGCCGCGAATCCTGCAACAAATCCTGGCATCACCGCACAGTCGTAAAAAACCCAGCGAGGCATCGCCATATTCGAAGGCCCAAAAGCGCGCTCTTCAATGGAGTAAATGCGATCTGCAAAAGCAAGCTCTTTCAAATCGAGAGGGTTTTTGAAAACAGGCTGTTGGCGAAACCAATCTAGTTTATGGAAAGAGCCAGGTTGGGCAATTTCATTTTCGGAACGTACAAAAACGTAAGGACGGATATCCTCACTGTTCATCCAAGTGGCTTTTTTCAGTAACTCATTAATCAAAACTCTACTCCAGCTTCCGCACCTGCCGGTGCTACAGCACTGCGGCTGTCGCCCCAATCATTTCTTCAGGTTTAACTATCTTATCAAATTCTTCGCCAGAAAGGAGTCCAAGATTGATAGCTTCTTCGCGCAGCGTAGTGCCATTTTTATGAGCAGTTTTGGCTATTTTTGCTGCATTATCATAGCCAATGTGAGGATTTAGTGCCGTCACCAACATCAAAGAGTTGTCCAGATGCTTTTTAATCTGCTTACGATTGGCTTCAATGCCGACTACACAGTGATCTGTAAAGGACTCACAAGCGTCTGCAAGCAAACGGATTGAATTCAGCACGTTAAAAACAATAACAGGTTTAAAAACATTCAACTCAAAATGTCCAGTCGCACCACCGATCGTCGCAGCCACATGGTTGCCCATAACCTGAGCACAGACCATTGTCATAGCCTCACTCTGAGTAGGATTCACTTTACCTGGCATGATTGAACTTCCCGGCTCATTTTCTGGCAGATGCAACTCTCCAATCCCACAGCGAGGCCCGGACCCCAAAAGGCGGATGTCGTTGGCAATTTTCATCAAAGAAACAGCGACAGTGTTAAGCGCACCACTGACCTCCACTAAGGTGTCATGGCTTGCCAAGGCCTCAAATTTATTTTCAGCAGATACAAAAGGCAACTTCGTTTCGCGAGCAATCTCCGCCGCCGCTTCCTTCGGAAAATGAGGATGCGTATTAAGCCCTGTGCCTACGGCCGTTCCACCAAGTGCTAATTCATGCAAGTGAGGCAAAGTGTTTTTTACTCTTTGAATGCCATGCTTTACCTGAGTGGCATAGCCTGAAAACTCCTGGCCCAATGTGAGGGGTGTCGCGTCCATCAAGTGCGTGCGACCGATTTTAACAATGTCCATGAACTCCACTTGCTTCGCACACAAAGCCTCATGGAGCTTTTCCATCATAGGAATCAGACGATGATGAATTTGCTCTCCAACGGCAATATGCATCGCTGTCGGAAAAGTATCATTAGAAGATTGACCTTTGTTAACGTCATCGTTGGGATGAATATCCTTACTGGGTAACTTGAGCCCCATCATATCCATCGCTCGATTGGCGATGACTTCATTGGCGTTCATGTTCGTCTGCGTGCCAGATCCCGTTTGCCAAACGACTAAAGGGAAATGTTGATCCAATTTACCTGCAATGACTTCATCAGCAGCCTTGACAATCATCTCAGATTTTTTTGGATCTAAAACACCCAGCTTTCGATTGGTCAAAGCAGCGCTTTTTTTCAAAATCCCCAGGGCTCGAATCAACTCGCGAGGAAAATGGTCTCCGCCAATTTTGAAATTTTCCTTAGAACGTTGAGTTTGGGCTCCCCAGAATTTATCGGCGGGAACTTGCACCTCCCCCATGGTGTCCTTTTCGGTACGAAAACTCATTTACGACCTCCTTGAGACCATTCCAACATGGGCCTGGTCAGTTGGGTAAATCACAAGTTCTTGTATATTCACATGTGCCGGACGAGCCACGCACCAGGCAATCGTTTCAGCAATATCCTTCGCATCAAGCGGAGTCATGTTTTCGTAAACTTTTTCAGCCTTCGCTTTATCTTGAAAACGAACTTCAGAAAATTCCGTATGAACCATGCCAGGCTCAATATTTGTGACTCGGATGCGACTGCCCATCAGGTCCATGCGCAACCCTTCAGAAAGCGCGCGCACTGCAAATTTAGTGGCGCAATAAACAGCTCCACCTGGATAAGTCCAGCGTCCCGCGACCGACCCCAAATTAACGATGTGACCGGAGTTCTTCTTCACCATGTGTTCGACCACTCCGCGGGTCATATACAACAGACCTTTGATGTTGGTGTCGATCATTTGCTCCCAGTCATCGACGGCAGAGTCTTGAATTTTATCGGTGCCTTTGGCTAAGCCCGCATTGTTTACTAGGACATCGACGAGAGCCAAATCCGCGCTGTGAGTTTTGAGGAAACTGGCAACTTCCTCACGTTTTGCGATATCGAAGATCGCTTTTTTTATTCGGACATTCGGAGACTTTTTAAAGATTGCAGCCTCCAAAGCGTCCAAGCGTTCTTGACGGCGCCCGGTAATAATCAGTGAAAATCCTTGTTCAGCCAAAGTCTCTGCTGTCGCCCATCCAATACCCGCTGTTGCACCTGTAACTAAAGCCCACTTTGTCATATTCACCTCGAAGGAATATTCTAAGACTGCGGCAGGGTCTTGCCTAGGCAATGGAGATTAATAACGCATTAAATCATCAAGACCAGAGCCTGACATTTTACAGCGGGACCTGCTAAGTTCCGAGCCATGAAATGTCCATGTGGTTCTGAAAAAAATTATCTCGATTGTTGCGGTCTTTATCATTCTGGCAAGGAGCTGGCGCCAACGGCGGAAGCCCTCATGCGTTCACGCTATTCTGCTTTTGCGAAAAATCAAATGCAGTTTTTAAGCGATACGACAGATCCACAAACTTTGTTGGATATCGATCAGGAGGCCAACCAAGAGTGGGCTGACCGTGCGAAATTCCTTAAGCTTGAAATCATCAAGGCCGAGGAAAAAGGCACTAAAGGCACCGTTGAGTTCAAGGCATTCTATTCTGTTGATGACGAGGAATACATCCATCACGAAGTCAGCACCTTCCGCAAGCAAGCGGGGCAATGGTTCTTTAAATCCGGCAAAGTGAAGGAGGAGAAGAAATGAAATACTGGCTCATGAAATCCGAACCCGACGTCTATTCCATCGACCAGTTGAAAAAAGACAAAACAACTTGGTGGGAAGGCGTTCGCAATTACCAAGCTCGCAACTTTATGCAAAAAGATATGCAAGTGGGCGATGCAGTTTTGTTTTATCACTCAAATGCGACCCCTCCAGGAGTGGCCGGTCTTGCACGCGTTTCTAAAGTCGCAGCTCCAGACAATTCACAATTTGACAAAAAATCTGAATACTATGAACCGAAAGCCACGGCTGAAAAACCAATCTGGTTCTGCGTGGAAGTCGAATTTGATAAAAAGTTCGTGGAATTAGTCTCTTTGCAAGACCTTCGCGATAACGAAAAGTTGTCTGATATGCTGGTCTTGGCAAAAGGTTCGCGCCTGTCCGTGCAACCGGTAGATAAAAAGCATTTTGATATCGTTAAAAAAATGGGCGGGCTGTAAGAGTGAAATTGTTTCTGGCTCCGATGGAAGGAGTCGTCGACTGGGTGATGCGTGATATGCTCACTCGCATCGGCGGCATTGATCAATGCGTGACGGAATTTCTGCGCGTCACGGATCGCCTGCACCCCGAGAGTGTTTTCTATAAAAATTGCCCTGAGCTTAAAACAGGGTCCCGTACTCGTTGGGGGACTCCTGTATTCGTGCAACTTTTGGGTGGACACGCAGAGCCCCTGGCTTTGAATGCACAACGTGCCGTCAAGCTCGGCGCCTTGGGTGTTGATTTGAACTTCGGCTGTCCTGCTAAAACGGTCAACCGCCACGATGGGGGCGCTTCCCTTTTGAAATCCTGTGACCGGGTCTTCACGATTGTCGATACAGTTCGCAAAGCTGTTCCCGCGGACGTACCGGTGACAGCGAAAATCCGTTTGGGTTTTGACGACCCTTCAAAGTGTTTTGAAATTGCCAAAGCTGTTGAAGAAGCCAATGCCACATGGTTGACGATTCATTGTCGTACAAAAACCGATGGCTACAAGCCGCCCGCATACTGGGAATGGATTCCACAAATCAAAGAACGCTCAAAAATTAAGATTATCGCCAATGGTGAAATCTGGAATGTGAACGATTTCAATCGCTGTGTGGAAGTGACAGGTTGTGAAGACTACATGATCGGTCGAGGAGTGATGAGCAATCCGTTTATATTTAGTCAGATCAAACAAAGTCTGAATCAACAGCCCGTCGAAGAAATGACATGGCAAAGGGCCAAGCCTCTGTTGCCGCAATTCTTTGCCGCCAGTACGGAGTACATCAACGACTACTTCGCCGTTTCCAGAACCAAACAGTGGCTGAAAGCCTTGTCTTTGAAAAATGCCGAAGCCAAAGCGGTCTTCGATGAAATCAAGATCCTCAAAAAACCCACCGAGTTCCACGAGCTCCTTCTAAAGAAAGTCGAATCCTAAA
>JBLMWG010000028.1:0-4183 GCA_050257115.1 Bacillota bacterium | reverse complement strand
ATACGCGAAGGACTTCTTTCGGGTCCTATCGCGCTTTGCAGTGGAGGCTCCAGTCTTCACTGCCTATGAATCTCGAGGGGGACAGCAGTTGTCCTTGATGAGCCTTGGCTCTGCTCAGCAGCATCTAGACTAAGGTCGATTTGTGTTTCGGTTTAATTATAAGGGAAGCCACAACAGAGCCTCCTATGAATAGAGCAATTAAGCCAAGAGACCACGAGATCGGGAAGTGGCCGTCAAAGAGCTTATTAAGCCATACCATCTTCAGCCCCACGAATATGAGCACGAGGGCAAGACCGTATTTCAAGAGGTGAAACTTATCAACAACACCTGCAAGTAGGAAGTACAGTGAACGCAGACCCAAGATTGCAAAAATATTCGACGTGAATACGATCAGTGGTTCTTTCGTAATTGCGAAGATTGCAGGTACGCTGTCGGCGGCGAAAATCACGTCCGTGAACTCCAGGAACACTAAAGCAATAAACAGCGGTGTTGCTACGCGAAGTCCATTTTCTTTAACGAAGAAACGGTCTTCATACATTTTTTCCGATACCGGAATAAAGCGGCGTAAAAGCTGAATCATCCAGTTTTTGCTTGGATCGACTTCCTTTTCTGGCTGGAACATCATTTTTAAGCCGGTGATAATCAAGAAGGCACCGAAAATGATCACCACAGCTTGGTACTGCATCAAAATGGAACCCAACGCAATAAATATAGCACGGAAGATCAAGGCTCCGATAATTCCGTAAAACAGAACTCGGTGCTGATATTTCGCAGCGACTCCGAAGAATCCAAAGACGACCACAAATACGAAGATATTATCGATGGAAAGAGACTTTTCGATGACATAGCCGGTAAGAAATTCGAGTCCGACCTGCTTTGCTGTCGCTGGGTCGAATTTACCCAAGGCATAATAGTAAAGACCGACGTTAAAGAGCATTGCTAAGCTAATCCAGATGATGGACCAAACGGTAGCTTCTTTAAATCCAACTGTGTGAGATTGTTTATGAAAAACGCCCAAATCCAAGGCAAGCAGGCCAATCACGAACCCCACAAAAGCGAGATAAAACCACCAATAATCAGCAAAAGGGAAAAGTAAGGTTTGTTCCAAGTTAGAATCCTCCGTATTGATTGATAATAGGCCCTTTTCAATATTCTTAAAAATAGATAAACTTTAATAAGTTATTCGTTTTAAGCGAAGAGGTGTCACATGGCAGTTAAGGTCTCAGATCAAGTACAATGGCTCAATTATCATCATTTGCATTACTTCTATGTGATTGCCCAGGAGGGAAGCATTGCCAAAGCTTCTGAGCGGCTGAGTATTGGTCAACCGACCTTAAGCACTCAATTAAAGCAGCTGGAGGATTCTTTAGGAAAACCTCTTTTTGAAAGAACCAAGCAACGTCTACATTTGACAGAATCTGGTCGAATCGCCTTTGAATATGCTCATCAGGTGTTTGATCTGGGTGCCGAGATGGTGGAGGTCTTGCAAGATCGCTTGCAGAACAATCGTGTACATCTACAAATTGGTGCTTTAGATAGCGTGCCAAAGAACATTACCTTGAAAGTTATATTAAAAGCTTATGCCGCCGGGAATTGCACCGTTTCGGTATTAGAGGGCGCCGGGGATCAGCTCTTGCGTGAGCTATCGTCTCATCAAGTTGATTTGCTTTTGTCGAACTATACGCCAAGCACTGACTTTCAAACGGTCTATGCTAAGTCGATTGCTCGTCTTGATGTCGTCGTGTGTGCGTCGGAAAAATTTAAACATCTGAAAAGGAATTTTCCTCATTCCTTGGAAGGCCAACCTTTTATTTTCCCAACCAAGCACAGCCAACTCCGTCGCGATATCGATCATTTCTTCAGTGTGAATGGAATTAAAGTGGATCGTGTCGCGGAAACTCAAGATTCCAGCTTGCAAACTCTTTTAGGAGAGCAAGGTATCGGTTTGATTCCTATTGCGAATGTTATAGCCAAGGAATTGGTGAAAGAAAAAAAGCTGGTGATTTTAGGAAGCTTAAAAGGGGTGCGAGAGGAAATTTGGTTGATGGCGGCAAACCGCAGAATCGAGAACTCCATCGCCGCGAAACTGATGAAGGAGTTCTCTTTAGATTGATTATTCGCAGATGGCTTTCAACACCTGAAAGGCCATGAAAGTGTCTTGTGAGATATCGCCTGCTTTGGCTGTTGTGCCCAGCATATTGCGAAAGATCTTTTCTTTTTGCTCCCAAGTCGACGAAGATTCAATCTTCGTCGATTTTTCGGTCGCTTCCGCATCTACCAGTAAACCAAAAAGAGCGTCGTTACATTCTTTCGTCGATGCTTTTTTTAGCATGACTCGATTTAATGTCACCGAAAGATTTGTCCAATCATCGGAGCTTTTGGGGTCTAATGATTTCTTTGCCACTATGGTACGGAATTCCTTCGCACGCTTAATACGCTCTTCTTTGGAGTTCGTTGCAGAGATACTTTTCAGTGAAGACACCATTAAGTCTTTTATCTCGATGTTTTCTGCAGCATGGGCGGAAATTGCTCCCATCATCAGTAAACCGATTGAAAGTTGAATTAGTTTAAGCATGAGCCACCTACATTTTCTTGGATCACTTTGATGTCGTTTTGGATATTTGAGAAATATCCAGCCATTTCATTCAAGCGGGCACGAGAGGGGTTGTAACCTCTTGTTCTGTATGGGTGAGTTATAGAATATGCCTTAAGCTGTGCAAGGAATGTCTGAACATTGGTTACTTTTTTGGATTTAGAATATTGGTTCTTAAGAAGCGAGTATATTGGCCCCGTCAAACCGGCCATACCCGTGTTGTGGGACCACGTCATCAAGCTGCGTTTCAGTTCGGCCTTGTCACTTGGACTTAAAGCAAAATATTGAGAATAGACGCCATCTTCCAAGACATATTTAGACAAGTATTCACCAGCGTTGCGAAGGGCGGCAAATGAATAGATCATGTTTTTAACGGGATTACCTTGTTCGATTGAAATACGACCGCAAGCCTTACGCGCACTAGATTCCATTGGAGGGTTGCCTGCCAAAAATTCTTTGGACAAATCTGCGCACTGATTGCTGTTGTGTGATGTAAGGTAATTGCGAAGAGTGGACAAAGATCTGTTAACCTCATCAATAGCGGGCTCTGTGAATTGGCCAACGCCACCTGCCAGCGTGGAACTTACGGCATTTACATGCATGCTGGATTCGTGATTTAGCATTGCGTATGCCGCCAGGATATCGCGTTTTTGAATATCAGCGGACGCACCAGGAGACATGTAGTCTTTCATACATCTGCTGACCATATCGAAGCTATTGCTGACAAGCTTTACATAGCTTTCACTGGCGCAAGGGCGAATGCGTGGAGAGCTGTACCCCGTACCACTGCAAGATCTAAAATTATAAAGAAGTTTTGTGCTTTGCAGACTGCGTTGAATGCAAGATGGTTTGATAATTGTATCTTGCTTCAAAGGCAAACGTGCGAGTTGGCCGAGGATTGTGTTTTTTCCTGAAGTCTTTTCAATCGTGGATTCAAGATAGTCGTTTCTGTTTGCAGAGCATTGCTCATAGCGAATGTCAGAGACTATTTTCTCCGCAGCGGTATTACAGTCCGTACACGCCGCCGTGGCATTTGTAGTTTGTGTCGGGGCATTCATGACTTTCGGGATGTCTTTTGCCTTAAATACTTTATTAATAGCGTCGACGACAGAAGGATCAATGCCAAAATCTGGATAGTCCATTGTGTTCGACTTTATTTCTGTTGCTCTCATGGGAACTTTAACAGGTGCTTTAGGCGAGCTATCCTGTGTGGAAGATAATTCGAGCGAAGAAGGATGTAGCTGGCCTTGGCCGACGCCAACCAGTAAAGTAGCCACACTGAGCAGTGAAAGACTTTTAAAGTATTCAGATAGTCGGTTCATCAGATAGATTTCCTCATACGGTTTATGAGGAGCAAAAGAATTGCCAACTTTTCATCGAAAAGTCAGGCGTTTACAATTCGTTTTGTGTCTCAGAATGAGACTTCACCGGCCAGTACCAATTTACGTATCTAGATCGTCCAGAAATTCGCCAGTAGCGTCGCGCTTTCTGTTTTTTACAGCTGCCATCGGTGCTGAGTTCGTGTGACCATCCATGAGTAGCCTTCCTGACGAGCATCCAGCTCGTCAGGTCAAAAACTCTTCTTAAAAG
>JBLMWG010000027.1:0-3711 GCA_050257115.1 Bacillota bacterium | reverse complement strand
GACGTATATGCTGACGGCGGCTGATGATCCGTTCGTAAGTGTGCGGGATTATTTGTCAGCCCCACTATCGAAGACCATGTCTTTGCATGTGGAGTCCCGAGGTGGTCATCTGGGTTACTTGTCACGTAATAAGACTCCGCTGGGAAGTCATCGATGGATGGACTATTACCTTCACGAAGCGATCAATGCTCTCACGAAAGAGCTGGGCTCATCTACTTAAGGATGCTGTCTTTGAGTAGATTCAGACGTTCTTTCCAAACACTGTAGGATTTCGATGTCGCGCCAGAATCATAAACTGGGATTTCAATAATATTCAAAGTCTGCAATCGCGCACTGGCATGAAGAGCTGGAGATAGATACCAGCCGCGAACGTTTTGGAGTGGGACTTCGTCACGAATTTTATCCCACGCAGCTTTTTTCAGCGCGAAAACTTCGCACAAGGGATCTTGTAACGAATCTTTGTATTTATCGCGTAAAATACCATTAAAAAGACGTTCAGTGCGCAGGCGTGCTGTAGGGGCTGTATTGAAGGGGCTTTCTTTTTTGCGGTATCGATCGCCCCAACAGATGTCAATTTTTTCTTCAGCCACAAGATGCTGCCACAGTTTGAAGATGTCCCCGAAGGGAGAGGCCAATTCAGAATCCAAGATCATCACAAACGGGGCGCGGGCCATGTCGATGCCTCGATAGAGGCTTAAAGCCCGACCTAAGTTTTTGTCATTCTTGCAAACGATCAGTTGTTCATTTTTGGGTGAGCGGGATTTCTCTGTTTTAATGGCAATCAAGGTGGCAGAGGCCTTTTTTTCAACCAGGACAATCACTTCATATTGCAGAGGAAACTTTTGAAAAAAACTGCGCAAGTCCTGCATAAAGGCAGGTACTAGTTTTTCGTCCTTGTTTAGGTAAACAAGCAATGAGCATTGAGGTGTTGACACGGCGGATTCCATCTTTACGATAAATAGCAATGAAATCCATCCAGGTCACCAATTTCCAGAAGTCTTTTGTTTGGCTTGTCATATTGCTATTGGCAATGCTGTCCCGTTTTTTTGAGCTGACAAACAAGCCGTTGCATTTCGATGAAAGCATTAATGGCTGGTTCGTGATGCAGATGAAGACCTTGGGCTATTATAAATATGATCCCAATAATTATCATGGTCCGCTGTATTTTTATCTTTTGCAGTTTTTTGAATTTTTGTGGGGGCGCAGTGTTCAGACATTGCGATCTCTGCCATCTGTTTTCAGTGTCTTGAGTGTGATGATTTTTAGCTTTCCTATGATTCGCTCTAAGTGCATTCGCTATGGGATGATGTTCTTTTTGTTATTGAGCCCAGCATTTCTATTTTATGGACGTTCCGGAATTCACGAGATGCCCTTTGTGTTTTTCCAATTGGTGTTTGCATTAGGCCTTTTGCGTTGGTTGGAAAGCAGAGATGCAAAAGCCTTGGCCTTTTTGTTAATCGGCCTTGTCGGCATGATGACTTTAAAGGAAACCTTTGTCTTAACCCTAGCCTCTTGGTGTGTAGGCATTTTGTTTCTGGGTTGGCAGGAGATCAAACGTTGTTTTAGTTTTCAGAATTTCAAGCAGGCTTGGTCTGGGCGTTTGACTTATTTAACAGCACTTCTGCTGTTTGTCTTTGTGGCGTTGTTCACGGGATTCTTTCATAACAGGAAGGGGCTTGTCGACTTTATTAGAGCCTTTTTGCCATGGATGAAAACCGGAGTTGGAGAGACGGGTCACAACAAAGAATTTTGGTATTGGTGCAAAGTTTTGTGGGAGGCCGAGCCCCTGGTGATCCTGGGAGTGATATTAGCGATGGCAGGGCTACTCATGCGTGATTCGCGATTAAGGATGGTCTCTGCCTTTTCCTTGGCGCAGCTTCTTGTCTATTCATTGATCCCTTATAAGACCGTGTGGTGTATATTGTCTTTGGTTTGGGGCTTTTACTTTGTTTTAGCGATGTTTGCTGAAAAGATCTGGAAAGAACAGCTATGGAAACGAATATTATTTTCTCTGGCGTTAATTTGTGGTGTGGTTTGGGGAGCATGGAGCTCTTGGCTATCTGTTTATCGTGTGCCAATTTCTATGGATCATCCTTATGTGTATGTGAATTCGACTTATGATCTGAAAAACCTAGTCAATGTTTTTGAAACAGTTTTTTCCAAACAGCCGAGTTTGCGCAAAGAACCTTTTCAGGTTGGTTTGAAAGAGCAATGGCCGTGGCCGTGGTTCTTGCGCAATTTAGAGGACACTCATTGGGACCTCTGTGGCCGTGCCGTTGTTGCCAAAGCATTAGTTTATATGTGTGACCCAGAGGATGCGATGGCGGTTGAAGAGCACTTGCAAGGGGCTTACTTGAAAATACACATTTCCTTCCGTCAGTCGCGGGAAACTTCTTTGGTGTACTTAAGAAAAAATGTTTTTGACGGCGTGTACTTAGGACAGTACGAAGTTGTTGGACCTGGACAGGAGAAATAGCGATGAACTCATTACTTTTACCGATACTGCTTTCAAATGCAATGGCCGCGCCTGCTGCAACTTCTGTCGTTAAAAAAGTAGATCTTGTACAAGATCTTAAGAACTCTGGCTACGTGAATTTGTATGATTTACCTGCGGGCGCTAAGGTACCCAAGTTATCCCAATTAGCTCAGTTAAAAAATCATGAGATCCACGGTCGCTGGAATGAATGTCTGACTTTGGCGCCTAAAGTTTTCGTCTCAGAGAAAAAAGTGAATGGTTGGGTGGCGAATGTTTGGCTTCATTGCTTAAGCAGTGCTCAAGATAAAAAAAATGTCATTGGTTCTGAAGATCACGTGCTAACAACAATTGCGAAGTCTTGGGACTTGTTCGAGAAGGGGCCTTGGTCGCAAGATCTTTGGCAGAGCTGGGTTAGTCAGGAACTTGAATACTTGAGCAATGAAGTTAAAAAGAAAAATAGTAAAGTAGAAAACCGAATTGAGCGCCTGTTGGACAATTCCAGTCGCTTAAGTCGCGAACAGATATCTTTAAGCTATCAAATGCTGGGGGATTTGGCGATCTTGCGCAATGACTATCAAGAGGCGCAATTTATGTTTGAAGAATCCCAATCTTATAAGGATTCAAAATATATTTCTGAGCGATTGGACTTTTTGGCGAAAACCCGTGGGCAGGTCATTGCGAAAGCCACCACGGTAACAACAGTAGAACCCATTGGTGATGATGGAAAACTGGAAGAGAGAATTCGCCAGTCTTTGAAACTGAATGACTTGATCCCGGCATTGAAAGACAGTGTCGCTTTGTTGAATCAATATCCAGGAAGTAGATCCGCACGCCGCTTAAAAGACAAGCCTCTTGAAATCTATAATTCGATCACCGACAAAGCTGTCGCAGATAAAGCTTTAGGTGATATGCAAGAGGCCGATGCCACTCGTTTGTTGGAGTGGGCGCAAAATCTTCATCGTCGCGGCGATTGGGCTGCTTCTTTGGTTTTGGCGGATAAAGCTTATAGCAAGAATCCGCAATCTCAATCTGTGACGAGCTCTTTGTGGATTGCAGGGCGTTCTGCACATTTTCTTGGTCAGTACGATAAGGCAATGGAGTACTTCAGTAAACTGACCCTTATAGCCAACGGTTCGGATGAAGGTGCAGAAGCCTTGTATCGCTCGGCGCTGATATACTTCCGCAAACATGATTTCACGACGGCGGCGGCTCTTTTAGAAAGATTGTTGCAACAA
>JBLMWG010000026.1:0-3046 GCA_050257115.1 Bacillota bacterium | reverse complement strand
AATTTTCCGTCAGAGTAAAGTCCCGCACCACCTTCGCCGAAGCAGACATTGTTGCGAGTGTCGAGTTTCCCATAGCGCCAGTATTGATTAATACCCTTCATGCGCTCACCACTGTCAGAACCACGTTCAAATAGCACACAAGGAACTCCGCGCTCGACAAAGCGCAAAGCGGCGAAGAGTCCAGCAGGACCTGTACCCACGATTAAAGGTTTCTCTTTGGGATTTGAAATCTTCTCAAGATTGAATTCAGGATTATTTAAAGTTTCACCTTTTTCTGCGACTTCCACAGAATAAACGAAATGCGGGGAGTGTTTGCGGCGCGCATCCACACTTTGGCGGAGAATACGGTAAGGCCCATGTTCAGGCATCAGCCATTGGAGTTTTTCTTCTAGGTCTTGATCAATAGGGATTTCGATATTGTTGAATATCTTAGACATTTGAACCTCGGGGGCGTTTTGTGCGCCAAAATGAGCTGATTTTTATGACTCTGGTATACCAAAAAGAAGACGGCGTGACAAAGACCACAATACTGGTTAAAGAAATTATATATGTCAGCAATTACCCGAATTCTTCCTAAAAGATCCCTCAGCCGCTTGGTCGGTAAACTTATGCACTTTGAAGGGCCTCGTTGGTTTGCCAACTTTACGATCAAAACCTTCGCATCTTGGTATAATATCGCCTTGGATGAGGCAGAAAAGCCTTATACTCAGTATAAGAGTATTGGTGACTTCTTTGTTCGTCGTTTAAAGCCGGGTATTCGTCCCCTTGGCAGTTCGTGGGCTGTGCACCCCGCGGATAGTAAAATCACTCAGGCGGCACCGATCGACAGCGGCACTTTGATTCAAGCAAAGGGGCACACTTACAAGTTGAACGAGTTCACCAAAGACCCTGACTGCGATAAAAAGTGGGCCGGTGGTTTCTTTATGACCTACTATCTTTGTCCAACGGATTATCACCGCGTGCATTCACCGGTGGATGGACAGATTTCAGATGTACGCCACATGCCGGGGGAGCTATGGCCGGTCAATGAATGGAGCACGACAAATATTCCAAATCTTTTCTCTATCAACGAGCGTGTGCTTGTGGAGATTCAAACAGATTTGGGACCTGTCGCCGCAGTCTTCGTTGGTGCGACCAATGTGGGTTATATTGAGCTTGCTTTTGATAAAACAATTATCGGAAACCAAGACGACACGATGCAGTTTAAGCACAAACGCTACGACCCACAGATTCCAGTAAAGAAGGGCGATGAGCTCGGGATGTTCCGTATGGGCTCGACAGTTGTGATGATTTATCCACCGATGTTCAGACAGAAGTTTGAAGGTGAGATGAATTTAGGTCCAAGTGTTCGCGTCAACGCATCTTTAATCAAATAAGCTAAAATCTTGATCCTACGTAGATACCGGCGTCTTGTGAGAAGAATGCAAGGTCGGTATCTTTCAAGTCCACGCTCACGCGGTGAGTATGCCCGATGGCATTCACGTACCAAGTACCCCAATCATATCCGATCACGAGCTTAGCCTGAGGGAACCAGACGTATTTAAGGTTGTCCCACTCCATGGTGGTCGTTTTATAAGTTTGCTTTTGCGGACCACCCTGAACGCTACCAAAAACAGCGACATAAAAGCGAGTCCACTGCCACACATAAGAGGCCCCAACGCCCACGCCGAAGGTTTGGTATTTGCCTTCTTTAAGAGTCGCATCGTTACCATAATCAGCGGCGGCATCTTGGGGGAGGAAGGGATGAGGACTATTAATTTCCGCCTGAGACAGGCTGGAGGTTAAGTACAAAGCAGCGCCATCTTTTTGAGGTTTTTCCCATGCAGGACCAAATGATTCTAAAACGCCCACGCCATAAAAGGCCCAGTCGAACTGCAGCTGTAGCATGGTCATACTCATATCGCTTTGCTTAACTTCAGAAGGATCTACGAAGGGACCGGCCCCCGCGTTCGCTGCGTTCTGATCAAAACCCATATAGCGTTGATAGATAAATTCTAAACCGATTTTCGAGTTAAAGTAGCGCAGCTGGTAGTCTTCAGCGGATGTGCTCACTTTATCACTATTGCGGGCGCCGTTGGCGAGATTTCCAGTTAAAGAAATTCCCAACGGACGACTTGACCAACCCAAGGAAAACCCTGTCGGTGTATTGGGTTCTAAGACAACATCATGATCGTGGCCGGCGCCTTGAGTGGAGGCCTTTAAACTTTTAAAGACTGTACCGATTTGCAAAACGTTCGTGTACTGAGGTTCTGCCTTCAGGTTAGCCCGAAGGGCCGCGATGGTCGCCTGAGGAGCCAAAAGCGCAGGAGAGATTCCTTCGTAGGAATTCCCACGAGTTGTTTTTTTTGACGGCGTAATGACAACTGACGAAGTTGCTTTCTCTTTCGCCCAACTGCCCTGGGTGAACAGTAATAAGAATGTCAGAAAGATCAAACTTTTCAGCACCCAAATCTCCTAGGTGCGGATAATTTAAGGCATTTCCTGTCGAAGTGCGAGACGTCAGAGAAAGTCACGATAAAACTTGCAGAGTTGTCTAAAGTTTAGACAACTCTGCAATGTGATATTTGAAATTTGCGTTTATTTACCCAATTTGCGTCTGAAGATCTTGGATGGCATCGACGGTTGCTCGCGTTCTTAAGTCGAATTCAGATCCATCGACGAGTAAGCTTTTGGCCTGTGCAGGATTGCCGCTTTCCATGGCCTTTACGACTTCAGCTGCAGCTTTATGGAAAGATGCGTGATTGTCTTTAAGGTGCTTGTAAGCCGCAAGGTTGTTGAATTGAATTCCTGGTCCGTAGATCCATTTTCCTAAAGCGCAGTTGTTATCTTGGCAGACATGAGTGCTTTTGAGGTCTTCATTCCCAACGTGATTTACAAAGTTTTTCAAGCGACCTTTCCATTTAAGGTGAGCCTGAATGGCCTCGTTAAAATTGATAACCTCGGCATTATGAATATCATGGGATTGAGCTTTTCTTTGTCCGAGCAGTTCTCCCTCAAGAACACCTACGACGCGCATCAAGTTTTCAGCTTGGGCTAAGGATTTTTG
>JBLMWG010000025.1:0-5436 GCA_050257115.1 Bacillota bacterium | reverse complement strand
CCATCGAAAACGGCTTGCGCGTTAAATTGAGGTGCGGGTTGATTGATCATAGGCATGGACTTTATCTCCTTAAATCTGCTAAAAGGGCTGGATCTAATTGATAGCTCTTTAGAGTCGAAAGACAAGGAGAAACTGTGAAAATTATCTCGTGGAATGTGAATGGAATCAGAGCCTGTCATAAAAAAGGCCTTGTCGATTTTGTTCAAAAAGAAAACCCGGATATTTTTTGCGTGCAGGAGACCAAAGCTCATATTGATCAAGTCGAGTTGGAAGCGCGTCAATTGCATCGTCCTCATGCATACTGGTCTTCCGCAATTCGCAAAGGCTACTCTGGCGTGGCAACATTTTTAACCACGGAGCCTAAAAGCGTGAAGCACGGCTTAGGCATACAACAGTATGATTCTGAGGGGCGTATTGTAATCACCGAGCATGCTCATTTTGATCTTTACAATATCTACTTTCCAAATGGCGGCTCAGGAGATGAGCGTCACAGTTTCAAACAGCAGTTTTTAAGAGATCTCAATACTCACCTAAAAGAAAAATTGAATTCCGGGCGCGACGTCATCGTAGTGGGCGATTATAACGTGGCTCATGACAATATCGATGTTTTTGATCCTATTCGCCTGTCCAAGGTGAGTGGATTTTTCCCGGAGGAAAGAGCCTGGTTTGATTCCTTTTTGGAGTTAGGCTTTATCGACACCTTCCGTTATTTCAAACCCAATGAAGCCAACCGCTATTCCTGGTGGTCGTACCAAGAGATGGCACGTCCGAAGAACAATGGATGGCGCATTGATTACATTTGTATCTCAAAAGGTCTTGAGAAAAATCTGGTCTCTGCGGATATTCTTGATCAAGTTGAAGGCTCAGATCACTGTCCCGTGATTGCAACGTTAGAATTTTAATAAGGACGTTATATGTTGATGATCCCTTTCCCATTTGTATTAGCAGAGTTATTGATTTTCTTTTGGGGTGTCAGTCGTTGGGGTTTTTTTAATACCTTGGGTCTTTATCTGGCTCCGTGCTTGCTTGGTTTTTTGATTGTATCGACCGTCGGCCGCATGGCCATTATGAATTTGCAGTCTACCGTGACTCGAGGACAATTGCCGGGGAATAAGATTTTGCATTCAGGAGCAATTTTTTTGTCCGGATTGTTTTTTCTAATCCCTTCGTTCTTTGCGCGTATCATCGGTTTGGTTTTACTCCTTCCGGGTTTACGTCACTTGGCGGTTTGGCGTTTTAAGATATTTATGGCAAAGAAAATGGCCCAGGGCTCTGCTCGTGTATTTAATTTTGGAGGCGGCGGACCCTTTGGCTTTGGTGGTTTTGGTGCAGGCTCTGGGGGGCAGAGTGGCTTTCAGTACTACGAGTTCCGCAACGATGGTACGGGCTTTACTGAAATGCACGAAGAGGTTCGGGAAGAGCGAGAGATCACCGATGTCGAGGTGGTCGATGTGACACCTTTAGAAATCACCCATGAAGAAAAGAAAAAGGACTGATTTTCATCAGTCCTTTTTCTTTTTGAAATCTAATCTGTCTTAATTCGCGGAAGATACTGTGCGCGTTTGCTTGTTGTTGCCTGTCACCATCGGGCCAAAGTATTTTCTGAACATGCTTTGACCAAGGTGGGCTGATTTCACAGTCCAGAATTTCTTATTAACTGTGATAGCTGCAACGGCAATCTTGCGGTCTTCCTCGAGAGCGTAGCCGACGAACCAGTCCACGCGTCCTTTAGGGTTGTCACCTGTTAAGTGACCTGTTTTACCACCCATTTCAATTTCGCGGAATTTACGATCCTTCAACATCGGACGGAAAGAGCGACGTGAAGTTCCCGCTAACACTGTTTGTTCCATCAACTCACGAACTTTTGCCGCGGACTCTTTGGACATTGTCGCACCTTTTTCCATGGTGTGACCTTGATAAAGAGTTTCGCCATTTTCATCTTTCACTGAGCTGACCAAGTAAGGCACGACGACTTTCCCGTCATTTGCGACAGAAGCGGCGATCATAGCACCTTGAACTGGACTCATGCGATTTGTTTTATTGTATCCAGAGGCTGCTTCAGCCATTTCAAAGCCTTTAGCAGGAGGAATATATGCAACACCCATATCAACAGGAAAGTCTGCTGGGATTTCCTGGTTGAACATGTAGCGGTTGGAGTATTCATTAAGATCTTCAGGGTGAAGATTTTCGATGCTCAAACGCCCGAAAGCCGTGTTGATTGAGCGAGCAAACGCGTCTTTCAAAGAGATGACATTCGTCCAACGGGTCACGCGGTCTGAGAGGACATTTTTCTTATAAAGTGTGTAAGCGCCACCGTTGTAGTGGATTTTGTGCTCAGGGTTTACGCCGGCTTTATCAACCGCCGCTGTTGCAGTGACAACTTTGAAAACAGAAGCCGCCGGGAAGGTCGCTTGAAGATTCAAGTTGGCACCTTGAGGGTTGTCACGTTGAAAGCTCGACATAGCTAGAACTTCGCCCGTAGTGGCATCAATCATGAAGATCGCGCCGTAATCAGGTTTGTAAGACTTTAACAAGCGGTCCGCTTCTTGTTGTAGGGATGTGTCGATCGTGTAGTTCAAAGAAACTTTTTTATCGTGACCATCCCATTGTGTGGTCAAGTTTGTCGGAAGTTCGTTGTTGCGAACCTTTGCCGCGATAGTCTTTGATACTTGAGAGCGCTGTTCAAGTTGGGATTTTAAATTTTTTTGTTCAGGTGTATCTGGGGTGCTAGAGGCTGTAAAGCCCATAAGCGAATAAAGAGCAATCCCGCAGACGCCTGAAAAAATGAATAGTTTTAAGAAGTTAGGTTTTCTTTTTGATTGCATGGTTTCATGGTAGCATCAGTTTTTCGGCAGTTTCAAGGCGATTCTCAGAAGAAGACGTTGAAAATGGCCTCCAGTAGCCCTCTGCCGCTTGTCTCAGTGTGAGCAACTCAGAGCGGTTCCTGCGTGACACCTTGATCGATATGGACTAAAGACTTAATGCAATGAAGACCAAAGAACGCATTCTCATCACGTCTATTGATCTCTTTAACCGCAGTGGTGTTGGTTCCGTAACAACGAACCATATTGCTAAGGCTATGGAAATCAGCCCTGGTAACTTGTATTTTCACTATGACAACAAGGAAGAAATTCTCGTAGAGCTCTTTAAGCGCATGGCTAAGGAGACCTATGATGTGTGGCGCCCCCGTCGAGTGAAAAAAGTCACCCCGCAAGACTTTATCAACGATAATTTTGATCTGTATTGGCGCTATCGCTTCTTCCATCGCGAAATGTACGCTCTTCGTCGTAAAGATAAAGAGTTGGCACAGATGTGGAGAACGCACTTGCAAAAGATGATGAAATTGATGGTCATTTTATACCGTCAATGGGTGCGCGAAGGGAAAATGGTCAAAATCGAAGACGTTCATGAAATGCAATATGTGGCAGAGTCTCTATTGGCGATGTCGACGACCTTTTTGCAGTTCTTTGAGTCTGCGGAAAAACAGCCTGGTCGTCGTACGATCGAGCGCGGTAAACGCCACGTGACTCGGTTGTTGTACCCTTACACAGCTGGCGATACTAAGAACGAGTTTGAAAAAATTCTCAAAGCCTAGCCTAAAATGTCACCCCTACCGTCGTTTTATTCGATCTGGGGTGGCAGAGCCCTTGCTTAAGAGTGAGCTATACATTTGAAAGGCTCACTCTTATGAAAGCGATCATCCTGACATCTTTGCTGACATTGGTTACTTCCGCCGCAATGGCATCTAACTGCAAAGAGCTCAAAAAAGAATTAGCAGCCATGCAACAGGCTCAGACGCAAATCATGAATAGCCTTGTTTCCAATCACGAAACTTTTGCTTCGACTTTGGAAGAATATTCTTCGACGGTGGATAGCGCTCGTGGGAGTGAACAATCTCGTTTGATTTCAAGTGATATGAACGCTTCCGCAAAGGCCTTTCGCGCACGTGGGTTGCAGGGGAAACGCACGGCCATGAAGCTCCACCAGGCGACTGGGGATTTGCTAGAGCGCATATCGGCCTGCCTTAAGTAATTACAAATCGTTGAGAGCCCTTATCTGAAGTGATTCAAAATGAGAATAAGAAGCATTCGGTTGGGTATCAGTTTCCTTTTTCCTCGCTAGGGTCTAGCATATTAACGCGCCAAATTAAGTACTGCTTCGTGGGCATTTGCAGAGAGTCCCCATGAAAGATGGTGACATATTAAGCAGTTGGTGCAGTATTTAGCATCAGCGCAGCATTGTCCTCGATCAGGAAAATGTTAGTAATGTCAGGATCTTATTTAATTGTAAGTTGCTGTAAGATTTTTTGCTTGCAATATTTACATGCCTGGAACTTAATAGGTCAGTTCCAAATTGGCACTCAAGCTCGAAGGAACGAGGGGGCAGAATGGCTATCTCTGAAAAGTTGGTCGGCGAATGCAGACAAAGACTTTTGCAAACGAAGCAAGATATCCTCAATAGAGTGAAGGAAGCTCGTTTGAATTTGGACCAGAACGAAGAAAAGGGCGGCGATGAAGGCGACCAAACGGTCCGTGTTCTTGCCGAACAAGAATTCCTAAGTATGCACGAAAGACTTCGCTCGCAACTTATGGAAATCGAGAGCGCTCTGGCCCGTATTGAAAATGGTTCATTCGGTTACTGTGAAGAAACCGAAGAGGAAATCGAGCCGGAAAGATTGCGCGCGATTCCTTGGACTCGTCTAAGCATCGAAGGTGCTGAGATTCGGGAGTCTGTGAACAAACGTTACGCTCGCGGTTAAGAGGCGACTTACTTCAATAATAGAGGCAGCTTCGGTTTTAAGCCGGAGTTGTTTTATTCTCGAGGGGATTCTAAGGGAGTGTGGGGCACTGAGGGGTGAAGCCACATTCCCTTTTCTTTTTTTAGATGCTATTATTCCTCTATGAGTTCTAATTCCACTGCATTGTTAATCTTAGATGCCCAAGTGAATATGTTTGATTCTGATTTTGCCGTGGATCAGGCAGAAGACATTCTTGAGAAGCTTCAGACCTTGATAGCTTTGGCGCGAGGTTCTGGGACTCAAGTAGTATTCATCCAGCACGGGAGTTCATTGCTTCACCCCGAACTGGGGATTGAAAATGGGGACCTTATCGTGCAAAAGCGTGAGTTCGATGCCTTTGAGGAAACCGAGCTTGGCCCTCGATTGAAATCCCGAGGTATTAGTAAGCTGATTGTGGCGGGCATGAAATCAGAGCAGTGTATCCAGAGGACTTGTTTAAGTGCAAATGGCCTTGGTTTTAAGGTCACTCTGGTGGAGGATGCTCATACAACACATCCCTCAGAATCAGAAACAGCCTTAGATATTCGCAACCGAGTGAATGCCGAGCTTAAAGATGTGATTGCCCTATGGCGTTTAGAAGATATTTACGCTTAAAAGCCTGTCAGTTTTCGCGCATTTCTGTCTAACTTCTGACTAAA
>JBLMWG010000024.1:0-13269 GCA_050257115.1 Bacillota bacterium | reverse complement strand
GTATTATCATGTCACAAACCTTTAACACAGGAAATTGGAGTATCTACGCTGGAAATACAGATCGAGGGGATGGTGGGACCGGCAGAGGGGCTACTTTAACAAGCCCTATCTTTCGAAGTATTTTTGCTATCAATCCACTCAATGGAGATATCTACGCTGTAGATATCTGGCAAGGAGTTAGAAAGCTTGATGCAAAAACTGGATTGGTCTCTACTTTCATTAAAAACGGTACTTTAAATCTCCCCGATAATGGGCCGCTACCGGCAAACCCGGTTATGAATGTGACGAATTGGTTGAATCCTATGTTTGATTCAAAGGGGCGTCTTTATCTTGGTGCTCAACAGGCTGGAGCTTATACGGCCTCAGTTATTTATCAAATTGATTTGGAGTCAGGTACAGTTCGCAAATATGCTGGAGGCGGGCTTGGTGATGACGGGGGATCCGCAGCAACTTCGTTACAAATTGTCTCTGGGGGATATTCATTTGATGAACAAGATTCCCTCTATGTCTGGACATATTGTGGCGGTGTTCTTTCAAATTCGTCCACAGGCATCACTGTAGGAAAGCGTATTGTTAAGATTGCACAGAACTCAGATGGAACCCCTGGCGCAACTACAAGAATTATTGGGGATTGCACAAAGGCAAATCCTACCAGTGGAAATGTGGCTTACTCGCAGCCTGCGGGAAATACCTCTTATACTGCAACTGGAACTTCGATCGCAGCTTGGAACGGTGGGAATGTCATATTGGTACATGCTTATGGGGCAACTCCTTACAAAATAATCAATGGCATAGTTTATTCGACAAATCTTAGTGGTTATAACTGGGTCACTTATAATCCTGCAGATGGGGTTGCCTATCGGACTTCTGGCGGCACTGCAGTCACAAAATTATCGATTAATACCGCTGGGGCAGGTGGCGATTCAGAAACGACGCTATTTAATTATAACTCAACCAGTTCGGGTTGTTCTGCGGATCAAACATTAATGACTAATTATTGTGGATTCCTTAGTCAGATGGTGTTTCGTGCCGGTACCATGTACTTTGTTGATGGTACTTGGAGTGACAACTCATACGGAACTTATACTATTCGCTATTTTGATAGTTCTGGTAAATTGCGCACCGTTTTTGGTAGTAAGCCATTTTATGGTGATGGCCTGAATAGAAGTTTAGCTCGTGGAGCGTTTAATGGAATTTATTATAAAAAATCGACGGAGCTGAATCAGACAGCTTTCCCTGAGGGGCTGTATTTTATGGAACCAAAGGGATTGGTCTTGGGGCGTATAGATTCGTCTACGAGCATGGTCAGTCAATTATGGGGCAATCAATCTCTTGTGTCCTGGACCCCGGTGACGGGGACGGCTATTGCTTCTGACAGATCTATGGGGCGCCCTGGCGTTGGAGATGGTACTCCACTGACTTTCGACAAAGATGGTCTTCCTTGGCTTAGAATTAACAATGATGCCGTAAGTGTTGATAGCAATAATAAGGTTATTAGAAGAACAACACAGTCCGTGAGTAGTATTGCTCAGAATGCCGCTAATAATGCGAATCCTGCATCATACGGACTTTCTCTATATATAGGTTCACAGAATTTTACAATTAAGAACCAAGGGTTGTTCATTATGCCGAATTGGTATGATCTAAATAGTAATGCGAACCCAATTCTTACCATTCGTTATATGGATTTCACGAACTCTATTATGCCCATTTTATTAGGTGGTAGTTATAAGGTGGCGGATAACTCTAATGCCTCTCCTGATATTACAACGGCCGGTCAGGTGGCGTCTGCACCGATATGGGTTAGTTGTATAAATGGCGGAAATTGCTTTATGCAATATACAGATGATGATGATCGTCTCTACTTCTCAGAGAACACAAACATAAGGTACATCACGACACCGGACGTGCCTTCCACATCGACTCTTGGAACTTTATTTACTTCTACCAATGGTCGTATTTTCAATTTCACATTTACTCCGGATAAAAAACAGCTTTGGTATTTTAATTCATCTGGAAATTTATATTGTAAAGATATCTCTTCAGGGAAATCTTGGTGCAATAATGCGACTGACTTTTTTTCTATTCGTAGTGCGGCGGGGTTTACGTTCTCGCATGGCGCGAATCAAATGACTTTCAAAGACAATCAGACCATGTTCCTATCGACATACAATGGATTGATTTTGCAATTCAACCTTCCAACGGGGCCATAGTTTTTGACCTTTACTGTTTATTTCGCAGTTCACGCAAATATGTGAACTGCGAAACGGAACGCGCTAATAAAAAAGGATTCACTTTCATTTCGATCGAGAGCTTTAAGGGAACTGAAGGCAGATTCATATCACGACGATGGCGAAGTTGATTTTCATATATTTCAAGATCTTCGTCATCGCCCGTAATCGGGGAGTCGTCTAGGTTCGACAACATTTTACAGAAATGCAAATTGGTTTCCGTGTATTCGTGGGTACAATAGACAAGAGTTTCCTGAGGTAGTCTTTTGATACGTTGGAGACTGTCATACATTTGCTGATGAGTGCCTTCAAAAAGACGGCCACAGCCTAATCCGAAGACAACATCCCCAGAAAAAAGCCACTTCGCAGTCGGCACCCAATAGGCCACATGCCCCAGGGTATGTCCTGGAAGTTCCATCACTTCAAAGTCGAAGGACCCTATTTGGAAGCGGTCACCCTCGGCAACCCAACGATCCGCGAAGAGTATTTGATTGCGATTTTTTTGTGGAGCAATCACCGGAGCTGGATGTTGTTGAGTCAAGTCGCTGATGCCACCAATATGATCGTGATGGTGGTGAGTAATTAGAACTCCTGTAAGTTTATAGTCATGTTCTTCTAAGAAATTGCATACAGACGAAGATTCACCAGGATCAACGACGACGACCTCACGGTGCCCATCATCGATCAAGCAGAAGACATAGTTGTCATCGAAAATAGGAAGCAGCTCAACGTGGGGACGAAGTTTTGTCATAGAGTTCCTCAGCGTGGTGGATGGTGTTTGCTGCAAGGTTCTGCTCCTTTTATTTTTCAATGCCTTGGAGGGAGGAACAAGGGGTGATGATCAAAACCAGACTCCAGTTTCCTCGACCAAATGGTGGCTGTTGCGGGATTTGATGTGAAGTCTTCCCGATCGCATTTTGAGATTTTGCAATAACTGGTCTTGGGGGAGGTGAGCTTTTTAGCATATTATAAAGACTTATATGAAGATTAAAGTCGAACTCGAAGGACGGGATTTTATCGAAGTGGAATGTGAAGGGGACTCCTCACAGATTCCAGGTCGTGTGTTGAAAGTGACTCATATGGGCTGTACTGAATTTATGGAAATGATGCAAAAGATGAGACGTCACTTCGGTCCCGATGTGGCGAAGTGGCCTGTCCCAAAAGGTAAAGATCATAGCAGCTTGTTGCTTGCTGAAATGGTTTTGCGTCTGCGTGGTGAATGGAAGTTCCCTTATCAAGAGGAAGAAATTTGTCATTGCCGTTCGATTTCTACTCATTCAGTCGATCAAGCGATCATCGCCGGAGCTCACACTCCAGAAGTGGTGACTCGTCAAACTTCTGCAAGCACCGCATGCGGGACTTGCAGACCTGAAGTACAAAAAATCATCAACTATCGCTTAAAATCTGCGTGATCCAAACCACCTGACTGCGGCTTACGCAGATTTTAGTTTTTTGCAATGGGGGGCTAGCGGCTTTGCCACTCGCTATTTGGGTTTTTCTTTGCCTGTTAGGTCTTCGGTGAGTTTTTCGGGGAACTGGCCAGTTGCTAAATAGTGTTCAAGCATCGGCGCAAGCTTGCGGCGGCAGCTTCCGCCGCAAGGACCAACCCCTGCGGTGGTGGAGTCGAAAATTTCATTCATAGTGTGAGCACCATCTCTAATAGCTTGTTCGATCGTTTCTCGGGAAACGTTGTTGCAGCGGCAGATGATTTCGGATTTCTTTTTTGCACCCATTTCGGCTAGCTTACGCTGCCCCCTATTGCGATGCAACGCACTAGACTTACGCATGGCGGCGCAGTAGGAAAGTGTCCGGGTTGATAAGTTCATGGGAATCTTGTAAAAGTATTGTCCTTCTAACACTGGAGACAAAGATGTCTAATGGCGCTAACGATAAACTACCTATGACAATTCGCGGAAAAGCTATGCTTGAGGCAGAGCTTAAGAAGCTTTTGTTAGAGGAACGACCAAGTGTCATCGCTGCCATTGAAGAGGCTCGTGCACAGGGTGATATCTCTGAAAATGCGGAATATGAGTCTGCAAAAGAGCGTCAATCTATGATTGAAGGTCGTATTGCTGAAATTCAAGGCAAACTTGCAGGTGCGGAAGTTATTGATACTGCCGCGATCAAAGCAGACCGTGTTGTATTTGGTGCACACGTTAAAGCTGTTGAAACAGAGTCAGAAGAAGAAGTGAACTATCAGATCGTTGGTGTTGATGAAGCTGATGTTAAAAAAGGCATGATCTCTGTCTTGTCTCCTTTGGCGCGTGCGTTGATTGGTAAAAAAGTCGGCGACACTGTAACGGTGCAAAGCCCGAAGGGTGATAAAGAGTTCGAAATTCTTCATTTCGAATACAAATAACGGATCGGTACTCCGACTCCATTGGATTAAAAATAGCTTGGCGGTGGGTGGCTTTCAATTCAAGATAAGTCATGGATCGCCGACTTCACTCCGATAAATATTTAATCTCTGAACAGCCAGGAATGAAAATCCTTATAACGGGTTTGGTCCTGGCTTTTTTTATGGGCTACACCCTGAAATCAATTTTGTCACCGGCGCGAGTGGCGGCACAAATTGAAAAGGCCGCAAGCCATATTCATAAAGACGTTCGTGTGACCTTTGAAAAAGCTCAGGTCAGTTTAGGCGATGGAATTCTCCCTCGTTTTTCCGTTGTGATTAATAATGTTCGCATGGAATCCAGTCAGGCTTGTTGGCTTTCGCCGGTTCTGGAAGTGGATGAAATTCGTTTGCCCGTTTCCTTATGGGGATTGCTGACCCAGACTTCACCGATTAAAAATATTGAAGCCGATACGGTGAAGCTCACTTTGCGCGGAAAGTCTGAAGACTGTGAAAAAGAAAAGAAAGCGCAAAAAGAACAAAAGGAAATCGAACACAACACAGGGTCTTTGGTGACGTTGTCACCCTCAGAGCAGGCTGATAAATATCGCAATGCTGTAAACAGTATTTCTATTGGTAAATTTAAAATTATCTTGGCGCAGTATCCGCAATATCCTTCTGAGTTTTTATCCTTTGTTGCAAAGGTGAAGTCGTTTGAACCACGGGTGATCGAGGTTACGGCAAAGACTAATTTACTTCGTGATGAGCAAGTCGGGGATTATCTGTCCCACGCCAACTTATTTCTGCAATACAAAGATTCTCCAGAGGAAACAGTGCAAGCCCACTTCTTCGGAAATTTGCGCGAGGGCCACTACAGCATGATCGCCAATTATACCGTGGCCGATCATTTGGTAAATGTCGAAACAGATCTCAAGCACATCCCCTTAAGTCAGATTCTGTCTTTGTTGCAAAAATATGATCTGGTGTCGAAAGATCTTAACGGGAAACAAGTGTGGATCTCGACTCATGCACGCATGACCGGAGATGGTGATCAACTTCGTGACGCTCCCTTGGAGGTCAGCGGTTTTCGTGTGGAAGGTGATCTGGGCGAAATGTTTGTCGATCAAGCCTCGTTTACATCCTTGGCACCACTCAAATACAAACCTATTTTGATCGACATTCGCAAGATGCGTGTGGATCGACTTTTGAGTTTTTTGAACCGCTCGCATAAGCATCGTATCTTTGGCGACTTGGGAACTTTTACGGGGCAGGCGGAAATTGTTTCGGATCGAAATATTCATTTAACTGGCGAGCATACGGGTTTGCAGTTTATTTTTTCAAATAAAGGTCAGCGTGAATTGCAGGTGATTGACCGCATGTCTGGTGATATTTCGTTGTTAGGGGATTCGTGGAATTTTCAAATCAACCGGGCCGAGCCACAAGGCGGAATGTTTATTGGAAATGTGAAGTTGAAAGCCGACCGCGACTTTAAAGACGTTGAGGTTAAAGCGGCTATTGATGAATTGCAGTTAGCACCGACCGTGCAGACGCTGATGACCCGTGGAGGAGAAATCGGTGTGTTGAGCTTGAATGCTGATGTCAAAGTCTTAGATGGTCGGGTCTCGGTTTTGAAGGGTTTAGCGCAGTTTAACAAATTGAATGTTGAAGGAATGGCATTTGGAAAAACCAAAGGTCGTTTTGATTACTTCAAAAATGAAGTCGTGGTTGAGACTCAAGCGCAAGGCCTTTCAGTCAATCAAGCATCTCCTGGAGGCGAAGTGCTAACTCAGGTGACTGCTAACCGCTGGTGGGTTGCTCAAAAGTTGGATCTGAAAGCTATCAAAGGGCAGTTCCGGTGGAGGGGGTCACAAAGTCTTCAGTGGAAAAACTTTGAAGCTCATATCGGCAAAGACGGTAAGTTGCTTGTTGATGGTGGGTGGAATGATCAAGGAGATCTCTCTGGTTCGGTGATAATGAAGGACGGGAAGTTTGTGAAGAAGTTCTCTCTGGGTGGCAATCGTGAAGAGCCGGACCTTGAGGAAAAAAGATGATTACCTATGCGCTGCTCCTGATTGCAATCTATGTTTTCGTGCGCCATACCACTTGGAAGGCTCAGCCATGGCCCAGCCGTGGCCTGAAACCTCCGGTCTATCAAGGTCATCGCGGATATTGGAAGGGTGGAGCGCAAGAAAACACTCTGGCTGCGTTTCGCGCTGCTAAGGAACGCGGGCTTGGCATGGTGGAATTAGATGTGCACCTAAGTAAGGATCTGATTCCTGTGGTTTTTCACGATGAGGATTTGAAACGTTTGGGACATCAAGATGTTCGCGTCGAAGATCTTACGGCTCAGGAACTTTTAGAGCGGGTTCAAGCGCCTTCGTTAGAAGAATTGTTGAGAAGTTCTGATGTTACGGAGTTTTTTAATATTGAATTGAAAACGGATAAAGCCTTTTTTGGAATCTTAGAAAAGGCTGTTGCTGAAGTTGTTCGTAAAACTCAGTCTGAATCACGAGTGTTGTTTTCGAGTTTTAATCCATTAGCCATTCGTAGACTGAGTAAACTTCTTCCGGAAGTTCCAAGAGCTTTGCTGGCGACAGCGGGGAAAGAGCCGGGCAATAGGATTTATTTGCGCAAGTTGTGGTTCGCGCCCTACATCCGCGCTAATCTTTTACACCTCGATTATCGTTTTGTGGATAGTGCAGCGATCAAGCGCTGGTCTCAGCGTGGTGTACCGGTTGCCTTGTGGACGGTGAATGACGAAGCGAAGGCGAAAGAATTTTTAGCGGCAGGAGCGGTCAGCATCATCTCTGACACTCTTCACTAGTGTACTAATTCCCTAAAAAAGAAAAAGCCCTCAAGGTGAACAAGTAAACTTGTACCGTGAAGGCTTTATTGAACTTCAAAAGGCAAAAACTAAGAGTTGTGTGGCTCGTTTTGTTTTTGGTTTTGAGTTTGATTCATTTGCTGACCTTGTTGTTGCTGGTGAGACACTTGTTGATGAGTGTCTTTGATGTCTTTGGCATCAACGTCGATCTCATTCAAACCTTGTTTGAAGCCACGGATAGCTTTACCCAATGACTAACACAATTGTGGTAGACGGCTTGGACCGAAGAAGATCAAGAAAACAAGGCCAAGTAGTAGAAGATGCGTAAGGCTAAACTCACCCATGAGGTTCCTCCCAGAACTTAATAACAGTCTACACGTTTTAGACCGCTCTGGGAGGAAAATCAACGCCAGACTGTCTTATTCAGCTGGCGTGTCGATATTTTCGATTTGATCTGACTCGACTTGCTCTTTTTCTAGGGGCTGTGCGACGCGCTCAGGAGCAATAGCCACCACTTTTTCGCCATCAGTTGCCTCAATAATAGGGGCTGCCTCAGATTGGGTATTGGCTTTGGCTGGAAGCGTTTTTGCAATGCCCTTAACCGGTTTTGCCAGCTTCACTTCCTTAACTTCTTTTACGGTAAGCGCGTCTTTAGCTGTTTGTTTTTTTCCGGCGATTTTTTTCAGCTCACGGTCATATTTGGCCTTAACGGCTGCCAACTCTTTTTGATAATTGGCGCGAATTTGTTCCACTTGCTGATTGCGGGCCTCGGTCACGCAGGATGAATAGGCAGAAGCGGCAATCTCCTTAGCTTTTGCACGGCACATGAGGTCCGATGATCCAGTCTGTGCAAAGGCAGTCATTCCGAAGACAGAAGTCACAACAAATAAAAGCGATGTTTTCATAAATACCCCATTATTCTATAAGGGCTTTATTCCAAGTTTCGTGCCGAGGAAATTCCCCGCCGAAAGGCCTTATTACCGAGGCAACGTAGAAGACACTCACTTTTTTTCAGGGGTGGCCAGACAATTGTCAGCTTGCTTTGAAGGGCGCCAAAATAAAAAGGGCCCGGTTGGTGGGCCCTTTTGAGGGACTAGCGGCGCATTGATTTTGGATCAATGGCATCCTGTAAACCATCGCCCAAATAGTTGAAGCTGATGGTCGTCATTAAAATTAAAATACCCGGCAAAATTGCTAAAAACGGAGCTTGGTAAATAAGCTCTTGCGCATTATTTAGCATGTTCCCCCAGCTTGGCGTTGGAGGCATGATACCCAACCCCAAGAAGCTAAGAGCTGCTTCGAACAAAATAGATTCACCCACACCCAATGTAATAGACACCAACATTGGTGCAATGACGTTCGGGAACATATGGCGCACAATGATCGTGCTATCTTTAGCTCCCAAAGTTCTGGCCGCCAAAACGAACTCGCGCTCACGGATAGACAAAATACTTCCGCGCACAAGGCGAGCGACGGTCATCCACGAGAATAAGCACAAGATAATGATCATCTTAAAGATAGATTCATTCGAAGTGCTGACGATGGCTTTAAGCCATGGGATTTTTGTTAAGTCGATCGCCGCCATCACGATCAAAACCGGGATGGTCGGAAGTGAAAGCAAGCCATCTGTCACACGCATTAAAACGGTGTCGACAATGCCACCGTAAAAACCAGCGATACTTCCGATAAGTAATCCCACCAACGCTGAAGCAATAGCAACCAAAACCCCCACGCCCATAGATACGCGCGTTCCGTAAACCAAACGAATGAAAACATCACGGCCGAGTTCGTCCGTTCCAAATAAGTGGAAGGTTTTGAAGCCGTTCAAGGTGGAAATAAGCTCTGAAGTCTCAGGAATATTCAAAGACTTAAAAGTTTCAATAGCCAACGGGACATCTTTGGAGCCTACGTCGTAAATAGCATCCGCTTCGGGAACGGTTACCAAACCTTTTTCGACCAAAGCTTTTTGAATCTTATCCGCTTGTTCAGGGTGGTTTGTGATGAAACGCTCGAGCTCTGTTTCGCGAACGTCTTGGCCCGCTTGCGCCGTTGTCATTGGAGCAAGATAGCGATTGGCAACGTTTTGTGCATCGGGATCTAAGTTTGTAAAGCTTCTAATTTGATCCGCGAAGATGGCGACAAACAAAAAGATGGCAATAATCACGGCGCCGACAACCGCCAATTTATGGTCCATGAATTGTGAAAGGACCATCTTCCACATGGGCTGAGCTTTTTCGAGCTCGGCTTTGTCTTTAGCGGAAAGTTGAGATGTCAATTCTACTTCGTTCATAGTTATTTCATTTCCAGTCATGCTTGGTCCTACTTATATGCAATTCGCGGATCGGCGAATCCGTAAAGAATGTCAGCAACCAAGTTCATCAAAAGAACCATTGATACCGAAATTACAAAAGAAATCATGGCAACATTGTAGTCATTACCAATAATAGAATCATAAACAAGTTTGCCGACCCCTTGGTATGCAAAGACCGTCTCGGTTAAAAGAGCACCTGAGAATAAAGTCGAAATACTTAAAGCCAAAATTGTAATGAGAGGAATCAAAGCATTGCGGAAACCATGGCGCCAGATCACAACCTGACGGTCCAAACCTTTAGCACGAGCCGTACGGATGAAATCATTGCGCATAGCCTCTGCCATCGCAGAACGCGTAAAACGAGAGAAGCGACCGATTTGTTGAATGGAAAGACTTAGAACAGGTAAAACTAAATATTTAGAACGATCTAAGATATCAGCCCAAAAACCCACGCTTTCAGCACCAATGGTTTGAGTTCCACCGGCAGGAAAGATTGGAAATTTAACGGCAAAAATAATAATCAGAACTATGGCTAACCAGAAGGAGGGTATCGATATCCCTGCAAAAGAAAACAGATTCATAAAGTAATCCATTTTGCTTCCGGGTCTAAGGGCAGACATAACCCCGAGTGGAACTGCGATCATTACGGAAAGAGCTAATGAAATAGCAGAAAGCAGAAATGTATTCCATAAACGTGGTCCCATCAGTTCCTGAACTGGGACACGGTAGGTACGGCTATAACCCAAGTCGCCTTGAGCTAACGAGGCAATCCAGTTCCCGTAGCGTTTGTAAATCGGTTGATCGAGCCCGTAGAGAGCTTTCAAACGAGCCACGTCTTCAGAAGTGATCTTAGGATTCGAAGCCACCATCATGTCTACCGGATCTCCGGGCATTAAGCTCATCAAACCGAAAACTACGTAGGATAGAACAGCTATCACTGCGAGAGTTTGCAAAATGCGGCGGGTAATAAATGTAGTCACGGGCAGCCCCTTTAAATCTATCTTGCTTCGACTTGCGGCGAAGAGGTCTTTAACAACCCCGGTCGAAACCGGGGCGAAGTGCAAGGTTGTTAGTTCAGTGTCCAGTCTTCTACGTTGTTTGTTTCGTAGAATTGGTGACCAGCCATTTTGTAGTTTTTCAAGTTCTTAGGCGTTACCGAGATATCTGAACGATAGTAAAGCGGTAGAACTGGAACATCAGCTGTGTAGTATTTTAAAATATCGTGGACGATTGTGGCGCGTTTAGAAGCATTGAACTCCAGGTCCAAAGCATCCAAATCTTTATCTACGGCTTGGTTAGACCAACCCATGAAGTTTTGTCCGGACCAGCTGTTCTTTTGCGTTGGAATCGCCGCTGTCGCTAGGTTTGAACGTGGGCTGTTTTCCGGAGAGGAAACCCAGGCAAACATTGCTAGGCCACCGAATTTTCTTTTCGTCATAGTTTCAGAGAAGAAAACACGGGCAGGTTCATTTTTCACAAGAACTTCGATGCCGTTTTGTTTCCATTGGTTTTGAAGATAAACCTGAACCAATTCACGAGTTTTGTTACCCGCAGTTGTTTGGAAAATCAAAGAGAGGCGTTTGCCATCTTTTGCACGGAAGCCATCAGGCCCCATTTTCCAACCGGCTTCATCCAAAAGCTTTCCAGCGGTACGTTTCGAATAAGAATATAAAGTGACATCTTTAGGATCTTTTGTGAACCAAGAGTCTTTCGGAGACACATTGTGGATAGCCACTTCTTGACGTCCCTCGAACAGAGCTTTCACTAAATCTTCGCGGTTGATGGAATACAACAACGCTTTACGAACACGCACGTCCTTCAAGATGGGATTGTCCAAGTTCAAGTCGATGTGTTCGTAAGTGACAGAAGGCACAAAATACACATTGAATGGCAAATTTTCCGCTTTGGCTTTTTTCTCGAAAGCCAAAGCTTGGTCGAAGTCCAAACCAAGGACAGAGATCATATCGATTGTGCCCGAGCGAAGATTGGCTTCCATTGTTCCGGTATTAGGTATCAACTTCACAATAATTTTTTTAATGTTCGGTTGTTTGCCATAAAAGAATTTGTTGGGCGCGAAAGCAACGTGAGAACCCAATTTTACGTCAGTGATAACGTAAGGGCCATTGTATAGACCTGGGTTGCTTGGGTTGCGAACGTAGTTAGAGTTCTTCTCATAACCCTCTTTAGCTTTACCATGTTTTTCAAATACCGGCATTTCAAGGTGAGTCGGAATAGGGAAAAACTGAGCGAGCTGATAGAACGACCAAATGGCTTTGTCGTATTTAAACGTACATTTTTTTGGATTTTTTGGATCCACGTCGATTTTTTCAACCTGAGTCCATTGTTCTTTTTCCGCTACAGTGACTGTTGGAGAAATAGCGATTTTGTGGGCTGTGATAAAATCTTGGCAAATAACTGGTTTTCCATCGCCCCATTTTGCAGAATCAATAATTTCCCAGTTAGCAACGATCTTCTTTTTGCCGCCTTCTTCGATGATTTTAGCAGTGCCTTTTTCGATAGAAGGAATTTCTTTTGCTAACTGTGGAACCCATTTACCTTCGGGAGTGAGGTTCACCAGTGAGCGGCCCACCATGCGGTACATGTAAGCAGATGCTGACATGGACATGATCAGTGGATTCATCGTTTCAAACTCTTGAGAAATACCGATTTTAAGTTCGGCATTTGTTGGAGCGGCAAGAGCTTGAGTGCTCAAACCAAGAGCAGCTCCTAGCAACAATCCTTTGGCAAGTTTATTCAACATCATATTCTCCTTGTGAATTCCTCAAAAAAACTATTCAGCCTTAAACTCCGGCGCTTTTTCTAGCCAACAAGCCTTCAAATGGTCGTTAGCTCCTTCCAGAGTAGGCACCTTCGATTTGCAAATATCCATGACGTACGGGCAGCGCGTATGGAAGGAACAGCCCGATGGTGGATTGATCGGGCTTGGAACTTCGCCGCCCAGGGATTTTTTGATTTTCTTTTTCCCATGACCCACGCGAGGAATCGCACCAATGAGCGCTTGCGTGTAAGGGTGAGTCGGATTTTTAAAAAGTTCATCACGATCGGCGATCTCAACGATCTTACCCAAGTACATCACGGCAATACGATCACAGATGTGTTCGATGACGGAAAGGTCATGGGAGATAAAGATATAAGTCAGACCCAATTTTTGTTGAAGATCTTCCAATAGATTCAAAATCTGAGCTTGGATGGAAACGTCCAGGGCACTGACGGGCTCATCGCAAATAATCAACTCAGGATTCAAAGCAATGGCGCGGGCGATACAGATGCGTTGGCGTTGGCCCCCTGAAAACTCATGGGGGTAACGGTTGACGGCGGATTTGCGCAACCCCACAAGTTCGATAAGCTCTAGAACACGCTTTGTGCGGTTTTCTGGAGTATCTACATTATGGATATCCATCGGTTGACGGATGATTTGGCCAACAGTCATGCGTGGATCCAAAGACGCATAAGGATCTTGGAAGATCATCTGCATGTCTTTACGCTTCTTACGTAAACCATCACCTTTAAGCTTCAAGAAATCCTGGCCTTCAAACTGAATGGTGCC
>JBLMWG010000023.1:0-22547 GCA_050257115.1 Bacillota bacterium | reverse complement strand
CCCAACAGGATTGCTTTTGCCGCCAGGTGAAACACCTAAGTTTGAAAGGGTGCGAATTAAGCGCATTATCACGACAAGCCTTTCCGACATTGATGCTCAGTATTTATTTTATCAACGAGGTAAATCTTTAAGGTCGCTAGATAGCGATGGTCTTAAGAAAATTGGTATTGAGGTGTGGCTGGCCGATGAAGGCCGTGTTAACTCAGTAAAGTCTGATCTGCAGAAGTTTTCCGATGTCCAGGTTGAAACTTGGATGGATCGCAATGCGGCTCTATTTTACGCTCTTAAACTTGAAAAGTTGACCATTGGAATCTTTTTAGGTTTAGCGGGAATGATTGCCGCGAGCTCTATATTAACAGTTCTTGCCTTGTTGTTGTCGCAGAAGCGCAGAGATATTGCGATTCTGCGCACGATTGGTTATTCGGCCAAACAAACGGTCCGTACATTTACTCAGATGGGTTTTTTTCTGGCTGGAGTGGGCGTGGTATCCGGGGTGATCTTGGGTACTGGGGTCAGTTTGTATGTGCAGTATAATCCGATTAATTTGTGGTCTTCGCAGATATACTATGACTCTTCCATTCCGGCTTTGGTTGATTGGGGATTGGTGTTTGCAGTATTTGTGGTAAGCGGTCTTATTGCCTGGTTTGGATCCTATATTCCAGCTCGGACATCAGCAGAAATTCAGCCTTCAGAAGCTTTACGCGTGAAATAAAAAAGCCCAGGGAATTCTCCTGAGCTTTTTTGTAGTGAAATAATTAAACGCTGACCTGGACGTCTCTAAGAGCGTCCGTCAAAGAGGTTTTACGATCGGTGCTAGCTTTGCGCTGACCAATAATCAGGGCACAAGGAACTCCGAATTCTCCTGCCGGGAACTTTTTCATTTGTGTGCCAGGAATTACGACGGAATTTGCAGGAATGCGGCCCTTGTACTCGACAACGTTGCTTCCTGTGACATCAATAATCTTTGTTGAGGCAGTGATAGTAACACCTGCTCCCAGAACGGCACCTTCCTCAATAATAGCACCTTCAACAACGATACAGCGGCTGCCAATGAACGCATTGTCTTCAACTATAACCGGAGATGCCTGCACTGGTTCGAGAACCCCGCCAATGCCTACGCCGCCAGAAAGATGGACGTTTTTTCCAATTTGAGCACAAGATCCAACCGTTGCCCATGTATCCACCATGGTGCCTCCGCCGACATAAGCACCGATGTTTACATAGGATGGCATCAGGATCGCACCCTTTTCGATAAAGGATCCCTTGCGAGCGATAGCCTGGGGAACGACGCGAACTCCGCTGTCTTCACTCCATTGTTTTACCGGGATTTTATCGAAGTATGTGAAATCCCCAGCCTGCATGACTGTCATTTGCTGAACACGGAAGTAAAGTAAGATAGATTTTTTCACCCATTCATTGGTAACCCATCCATCAGCCTTTTTCTCTGCGACACGGATACGGCCGGCATCGAGACCTTCAATGACTTCAAAGACGTGTTTGAGGTCATGTGTTGTCAGCTGGTCGATGCGTTTTCCATTTTGAACATCAAGGTAAAGTTGTTCGACGTCTTGTTGCATGGGGGTCTCCTTATTTGTCGTAAACTTTCAAAGCTTCTTTAATAGCTGGAACGTGAATGCGAAGGATGTCCTCCGCCGATTGTCCTCTTTCAATTTCATAGGTCAATGTTGGACAGCCTCTTTCAAGGCCTGTGTATGTGCCAAGACATCCAGGTGTTGGATAGCCAATATCGTCGTCGATTTTGTAACCCGTGTGTGCCGCAATAACTTTAGCGAACGCATAGCAATCTCCATTGATGTTCAAGATCGGATGCCAAGAGTGAAGAGACAGAACGAATGTGGGCTTTTTCTCCTCGACATATTTCATAAGACCGTGGTTTTCCGCTTCACTGCCGGCGGTGAGCCCCGGGTGATACCGCGGAGTTTTAATTTCCGGAGACCAGTCTTTTGTTGGCAAGTTGCGATTAAGATCAACGCCATTACCGTTGCCACGAGTTTTGAAGATCACACCTTCGAAATTAAATTGAGGCACAAGGGTGAGGTTGATTTTGTAAGGAAAGCTTTCCATAAAATGTTTCACTAGCTCTTGGGCGCAAATGACACCTTCGATTTCATCACCGTGAACACCACCTAAAATCAGGACCTCTGGTCCGCCATTTTTGAATTCGTAGGCGAGTACAGGAAGACCTTTTGAAGTGTATGTAAAAATAGAAGTTTTCATGACAAAGTTCCTTTGTTCGGTGATGATAGTAGCACGAGGTTTTTGTGGAATACATCAATAATGAGCTTCATTTCGGGTTGAATAAGAAGAACTTAAATGATCTTTGCGCAAACTATGTCCGGCCTATTTATGTTTATGACCTCGGTTTGGTACGAACGCGTTTTGAAGCCATGGCGAAGGCTCTTGCTGGAGTGCGTTTATATTATGCTGTCAAAGCCAATCCTAATGCTCAAGTTCTAAACTGCCTGAAAAAGGCGGGAGCTGGTGCTGATGTGGTTTCTTTAGGAGAAATTAAGCGGGCTTTGGAGAGTGGCTTTTCTCCGGAGGACGTTGTTTATAGCGGTGTCGGAAAAACTCGTCATGAAATCACGGAGGCTCTTAAGCTGGGAGTCTTTCAAATAAATGTGGAGAGTTTGCCCGAGTTAGAGAGGATTGGGGAGATAGCGAAGTCTTTGGGGACAAAGGCCGCTGTAGCTTTGCGTTTAAATCCTGATGTCAGCATTAAAACTCATCCTTATATTGCGACGGGACTTCGCGATAATAAATTTGGCATGGAATTGTTAATGCTTCCTGAGTTAGTGGCATGTCTAAAAAAGCATACTGAAAGTTTAGAGCTAGTTGGCGTGAGTCTGCATTTAGGATCTCAGATGCTAGAATTTACTGGTTATCAAGAGGCCCTTGTGAAACTTAAAAGCGTCTATGTAGAGTTGAAAAAAGAATTTCCTACTTTGCGTCGCTTTGATTTTGGTGGGGGACTCGGAATTCATTATGATCATTGGGATTTGCAAGAAGAGAAAGAACTTCTGCAGCAATATGCGAAGATTACTTTGGATATCTTAGGAGATTTAAAGTGTGAAATGCAGTCGGAGCCTGGGCGTTGGCTTGTGGCTCATGCGGGACTTCTAATTACTCAAGTTCAGTATGTAAAGAAAACGTCATTTAAAAAATTTGTGATTGTTGATGCCGGCATGAATCACTTGATCCGTCCATCTTTATACGAAGCTGAACATCGCATTCTTCCTTTGCAACGAAAATCTTTAGAAGAAAATATCTGTGATGTGGTTGGCCCTATCTGTGAATCGTCCGACTTTTTCTTAAAGGATTATAAGATGCCCGTGGTTCAAGAGGGTGATTTTCTGGCAATTTTAGATGGGGGAGCTTATGGATACTCCATGGCGAGTAATTATAATTTGCAAGATTTGCCTCTGGAAGTTTGTATCTAAAGATCTACAACCTTAAACTCATCGGCATTGAGGGGTTTTAAAATTCTAAGTGCGAGTTCTGTGAAGTGTGCAGATGAATCTGTCGTCATGATCTGAATTTGACCGTGATGTTTTTGATCTGATCTTCCTAAACGACCCGTAGAAAAATCTCTCTCTAGCCAGCGAGCTATGGCTTCGCCAGAGTCTACTAGTTCGATTGCTGATCCCGTTACTCGGGAAATTGAGTTTTTTAAGAGTGGGTAGTGGGTGCAGCCCAAAATCAAAGTGTCTATATGATGTTGCAAAAGTTGGCTTAGATAGCGGAACACAATAAGATTTGTGATGGGATCGGAATCCCAACCTTCTTCTGCAAGCGGTACAAATAAAGGGCAAGCCTGGTCAAAAACTTGAGCTTGAGGATCTATTTCATGAATACGGGTGGTGTAGGCCTGACTATTGATTGTGGCACGCGTTCCAAGTACACCGATGCGACGGGAACTGGAAACTTCTAAAGCCCTTTGTGAACCAGGGCCAATCACATTGTAGATTGGTAAACCATTTATTTCTGATTCAGGTACCTGAGTGGAGGCCGTGTTGCAAGCAATGACAATGGCTTTAACATTTTGCTTTTGTAAAAACGAGATATTCTGCTCGGAATATCTACGAATGGTATGGGCGGATTTTGAGCCGTATGGGAGGCGGGCTGTGTCTCCCAGATAAAGGAAGTTTTCGTGAGGGAACTGATGAGCAAGTTCTTTAAGAACTGTGAGTCCACCAATACCTGAATCGAAAACTCCAATAGGGCGTTGATCTGCTTTAGCCATTTTTAGTTTTTAACTCCATGGGCGCGAGACTCGGCAATTCCGCTAGGGGACATTTCTATAAATAAGGCCTTGTCTTTGATGTCGGCAATGCTCGTAGCATTAACATAACTCATCCCGCTGCGAATGCCGCCAGTGATTTCTAAGATAACATCTTTGACATGTCCTTTTACCGCAACTTGAGTAGACTCTCCTTCTGGGGACATGCCCTCGGGAACTCCACCACGCCAAGATTCTTGGGCGGAACGAGAGGCCATGCCGCGATATTGCTTTTTGCCGTTTTTAATTTCTCCTGGGGTCTCAATTGTGCCAGACAACATACTTCCAAGCATGACAGTACTTGCTCCAGCGGCGAAGGCTTTAACCATGTCTCCGGAAGTTCTGATACCGCCATCGGCGATCAAGGGAACTCCATAGGAGTCCGCAACCTCTGCGCAGAGTCCAATGGCAGTGAGTTGGGGGACGCCACATCCGGTGATGATGCGAGTTGTGCACATGGATCCCGGACCGATACCAACTTTAACCGCGTCTGCGCCAGCTTCGATGAGATCGCGCGCAGCATCTGGAGTGGCTATGTTGCCGGCAATTAAGTCGACGTGAGGGTATTGGTCTTTCAACCACTTCATTGTCTCCATCATTTGGACCGAGTGGCCATGAGCGATGTCGATGGTGATGATGTTAACACCAGAATCAACGAGAGCTTTTGAGCGAGCTTTGAACTCTTCCCCCACGCCAACGCTGGCGGAAATGACTTGTACGCCAGCCTCTTTAAGACGACGGGCTTGAGAGGCTTGTTCTTCGATGGAAATAAATCTGTGAAGAATTCCCATGCCGCCGAGTTGGTGCATGGCTAACGCCATATCATATTCCGTTACCATGTCCATATTGGCACTGATGACGGGTGTATCGATGGAGAAGTTGCGAGTAACTTTTGTTGTGAGTTTTGGATCGCGGCGAGAGCGGATGTCAGAGCGAGCTGGGACGATGAGAACGTCATCAAAGGTTAAACCCTTGCCGCGATTTTTTATATCCTTCCAGTTAAACATGAGCATCATGGCGCATCACCTCGTCTTGAAACACATTAAATAAAAGCTGAGTCGAAAATAAAATCAAATAGGTGTCCAGTAAGCTGAGGAGGAGACTCGCAAAGGGTGTCTTCCAAAGCAAACGATAGGAGTCAAAAAAACTCGTCAGCAAAAGGGGGATGAAAAGATGGAATAAAAAAAGGATCCCGAAAATTTTCAGCCAATGTCTGCGAAAAATGTAACTTGAAGACTTGAGGGCGTCGATCTGGCCTTGGTCGTAACGCGTTGATCCTGTGACGACAAAGGGAACCAAAGTGTATTCGAAGTACTTCCAAATACCTGGCAGAATGAAAAGTAAAGACCACAGGAGGGTTTTTCCCCATGCCCGAAGTGTCTCGATAAAAATCTGATTGATATACTTACCTATGAAGTCCTGCAGAGTCTGTTGTGAGCGAAGTGCCTGCATAGCAAAAAGTGCGGTAGTCATTAAGAGTACTGGAAAGATAATACTGCTGATAATGGACATGAACCCATACCAGTAAACCTGTTGGGTTGCGCCTAGGGGATCACGAAGGGCGTCTTCTACTTTCAGGTTTAGATATTGATCGATGGTGTTGGATAGCACCACCAAAGCAAATAATGGAAGGGCGACTTTTTTAAAAACCTGCAGGTTCTTTGAGAAGAATTTCACTCTACAACTAAATCTGTAAACGGGAGGGGAGTCAAGAAGACGTTTGCTAATAAACAACTCCTCATTTTAGAGGGAAGCTTTCATAATTTCGAGATGCAACAGAGAATTTTGATTACCGGAGCCAGCGGGAATATAGGGCGAGAGATTGTTAGTCGCCTAAAAGAACGGCAAATTGACTTTATCGCAGCTAGTCGAGATGAGTCGTACTTTTCCCCTGAGATTCGGCAACGCCTTTTTGATTATTCTCAAAGTCCTCTCTTGGAGTATCTTTGGAAAGAGGCTGACGTGCTGTTTTTGCTCATACCGCTGTCTCCATCCATGAAAGAATATGCTCGGCGCGCCATCCAAGCTGCGCAAAAGTCGAAAATTCAGTTCATTCTTTTTAATTCTATGTTGGGTGCAAATCCAGATTCCTCATATTTACTCCAGCAGGTTCATGGGGAAATTGAAAGCTTGTTGGACATGAGTGGAATTCCTTGGGCTGCTATTCGCGGGAATCGGTTTATGCAAGGATTTGTGCGACGTCATTTGGAAGACCTTCGCCAAGGGGCTGTTTTTTTGCCTGAAAGAGATGCGAAGAGTTCCTTTGTAGATACTCGAGATGTTGCCGATGTTGCCGTGGATATTCTTCTGAATCCAATGAAGCATATCGGAAAGATCTATAATTTAACGGGGCCAGAGGCCTTAACTATTGAAGAAATGGTTGCGGAAGTGTCGAAGATCGTGGGCCATCGAATAGCATATGTTCCGGTGACTGAAGCAGCTGCTCGACATCGCATGCTAAGAGAAGGTGGAGATCTTTGGACGACGGAGGCCATTCTCAGTCAATATCGCGCGGCGAGAGAAGGGGCTACAGCAGCGATCAGTCCTCACTATCGAGATTTGCGTGGGGTGGAACCTCGTCGTTTTGCTGACTTAGTCTGGGAAATGGCCGACTTTATACGGGAAGGATCCGTAGAGTCTTTTCGCAGTCCAGAGATCTGAGGGGTGTATAAGCAGTTGACGAAATATTCCTTAAATAGGTTGAATAGACCTATGGCTCAAGTTTTATCTCGTGCAAATTATACCGTAATGCCTTGGAAAAATGGCCGAGGCACAACATCTCAGATAGCAATTGATTCCACGCAATCTCAATTCCCAGATAATTTTTTATGGCGAGTGAGTTCAGCGTCCGTGGTCTCCAACGATCATTTTTCTATCTTTGATGGCTATCAGCGTGCATTGCTTGTGGTTGAAGGAAACGGATTGTGGCTTAATGATGTGGAGCTCAAGCCCTTCGTGCCGTATTTTTTTTCCGGAAGTGAGGCGGTCGATTGTAATCTGATATCGGGACCCGTTGTTGATCTGGGGATTATCTTTAAGGCGCATGAAGTGCAAGTGCGTGTGGAAATTCTCAGAGCAAATACTATTGAGTTGGCAGGGAACGTTGGAATACAGTTTTTGTATTTAGCCCAAGGGCAAGCAGTGTTTGCAGGGGGAGTTCTCAATAAAGGAGATACTTTAAAAATTGAGACTTCCGATAATATTCAGCTGACGGGGAACTCGCTAATCGGAGTTTTATCTTCAATCTCGATTACATCTACGGAGCCTGTCGAAGAGTCTCCTTTAAGAGATGATAAGATTTTTTAGGCATGTAGTGCTGGTCAAAAATGAGGGCGTCAGCAAGATACGCACTCCACGTCGGTGAGGTATAGTTATCCATAGAGCTTTCCGCCGCTGGTGCAGTCATGGAGCTAAATTTATCCGTAAAGCCCCACATGCCAAAGCTAGCGCAGGATGAGCCTATCTTTAAGCAGACATCCAATTTGTCAGCAAAGAGCATTGGATTTTCAGATGCGTCGTTTACGTCAAGCTCAGAGATGCGCACTTTAACATGGGCTTCATTAATAATTCTTTCCATGGCGTACTTCATTTCCGATGCTTTGGAAGGGTCTTCAACTGGGTTATAATTGTGAGATTGAAAGCCTATTCCGTCTATGAGGTGTCCATAGCCAAGTCCATTGGCGTAATTGATGAACTTTATCATCGCACTTAGCTTGTCATTTGATTCGGCTTGATCTATTCCGAAGTCATTGATCCAGTTTTCGCAATTCGGATCAATGGATTTAACCTTTCTGAGGGCATCAATATAGATCTGCTTACCAAAGGCCTTGTACCATATAGAAATATTGTCCTCGTCTTCAGAGTTGCTACGAAATCCTTCAGGATCTTCGCTGTCACTAGAAAAAATCTCATTCAAAGTATCCCACTCTTTGATGACTCCTTTATAGCGACGCACGCCGGTCGATATATGATCCCTCAAAGCTGTCTTTAACTGCTGATATTGGCCAGATTTATAGAGGCTCCAAACCCAAGACGGAAGGGCTTCATGCCAGACGAGAGTGTGGCCATGAATACGGATATTGTTTTTGAGTGCAAACTCTACCAGCTCATCCGCTTCTCCGAAAGCATAGAGGTGAGGTTGGGGGTGGATAGCTTGGAACTTGAAATCAAATTCTGGCGTAATCATTGAAAAGTTTTGGGCCAAGATTTGCCCATATTTTGGATCAGACAAGAGGCCGTTCGCGTGGGCCGCTGTACCTATTGGTAAGGATCTTTGTAAATGATTGGCGTAAGCTTTTAAAGAATCCTGGGGAACGACATACTTTTTGATCATCTCGGCGCCATTATCACTGACCTTGGCTCCGTTTACGGAGATGGAGTTTATGGTAAAGCCGCCGCCGAGTTCTGCATCGGCACCGAAATATATTTGATTATTTAGAAACACAGAATCTTTTAAGTTCTCATTGAGATAGCCAATCTTGGTTCCATTGACAAAGAAGATGAGTTGATTGTCCTGGCGTTGTAGTTTCAATTTGACCAAAGATCCGACGTTACTTCCAGTGAAGGGCGCTTTCACCATATTTACGAATACACTGACTCCGCCATTTTTTAAGGTAAAGCGAATATTACGTCCATCCTGTCTCCATTCATCGTACAGGACTGGAAGTGTGCCGTAGAGGTCAATATGAGCTGCTTGCTCCGGATGGAGGCTGTTGTCGATAGTGATTTCAAGTGAGAAATCTCCATTCAGGTCCACTCGAGGGCCAGATAGGTTGATTGGAGGATTGTGATACCATTTCATGGATTGACTGTATTTAGGTCGTATCTTTCGTCCTAAGGGATAAACCTTCAATAAGGTTCCATCCCAGGATGTGCCGGAAAACCGTCTCCAATTGAAGTGGGAATTCAATATCTCTATGGAGCCAGAGTCGCTCGCACTGACCGGGAGGTTTATGCCCACGGTGCTAAATAGAAGTATTAAAAGCCACAAGAATCGAGTCAAATTATAGCCTCCGACGTACGATGCCCATCATGGCAGAAAGTAGAAAAGCACTCTGAATATTTGCAAATTAGAGACCATCACAAAATACCTTTGTTGTCCATTTGTAGATGTTCATAAATTGTTCAAGGGCCGTAAATGGTCACCTTATTTCGGGTGTGTAACTACCCAGCGATTATGTTCGCGTTTAGTTGAAATTCTTGGAAAAAGCAAAGAAAGCTCCCTTACAGCTAAGAGAGAGCTTTCTTGATGTCATTGACTAAATCTTCAGGTTTGTCTTGAGGGGCGTAGCGTTTCAAAACTTGACCATCCCTTCCTATCAAAAACTTTGTAAAATTCCATTTGATCATTTCTGTGCCTAGTATCCCTGGAGCAGAGGATTTCAACCATTGAAAGACGGGATCAGCGTTGCTGCCATTGACGTCCACCTTTGCCATGACGGGAAATGTGACTCCGTAATTCAACTCGCAAAACTGTTGAATCTCTTCGTTGCTGCCGGGTTCTTGCGAGCCGAACTGATTACATGGAAATCCAAGGATCATGAAGCCGTCTTTCTCATACTTTTTAAAAAGTTCTTCAAGACCTTTGTATTGTGGTGTGTAGCCACATTTACTAGCGACATTCACGATCAGCACAACTTTTCCCTGAAGGATCTCCAGTGAGGTGGCTTTTCCGGATGCGTCGTTGACCGTAAAGTTATAAAGATTTGTCATTGTTTCTCCTGCATATCGTTTTTTACAATCATATGTATATCTATTAAAGCCGGGTCAACGGATTACCAGGTCCTTATTCGAATATTTGGCAAAAAGTAAAGAATCGCTATCGCGCGATGATTCCAACACGTCTTCCATAAAACTAGAATTTTTGATTTTTGGTGTCTCATTTTAAAACAGGTGAGGTCCGTTTAAAGAACCAGACTAGTTGTGCCGATAAGGTCCTTATGAAGCTGGGGAATGCGTCTTTTTCAAACTTATGTCGTTTGTGTTTAGTAGCCATTGTGTTCTCAATTGGCATTTTCGCCCATGCTGAGTTGAAGATCTCGACAACCCGTCGAATGGGCCCCGCCCAATCAACTGATCAGTCTGCGGGAGCAAGCAATCAAGCAACGAGTAATCCCAATTACTATAACGATCCGAATGGTGGGTTTCAATCTGATATTGCAACCATCATCGAGGGAGCGGGGGATGCGAATACTTGTTTTAAAGGTTGCTCCGTAAACTTAACTGATGCGAAGGAACTCAGTATATGTCAATCTGCTTGTACGAGTCGCTATGGAGCGGCTGCGACGCAAGACTCGCAAGCGACCGGTGCGAGTCCCTGTGCGGACTTAGAATCTCTGAAATCAGCTTGCGCCAATCAATACACATCAACGGCTTCTTCCTGTGATGCTAATAAAGACAGTGGGATGAGTAATGTGTCAAAAACTGCTTCTCAGCTGAGTTTGGCGTTTGGTCAGCAAAGTGCGGCAAGTATTCAAGCGGCTTGTTCTGGTGTTGGTCAAATTTCAGCCGCCGCCAATGCGGCCTTGGCGGCATATCGTCTTACTTGCTCGAACTCAATGAATAAATGTTCCAGTACTTGTTCGGCTGTGGTGGATTATCTTAAAGCGAATCCTGCATGTGACTCTCAAGGTTCAGAAACCAGTTCTGCTCAAGCTGAAGTGAAAAAGTGTTCGCAATTTGATGCGAAAATTAATGAAGCCAATCAAGCGATCGTAAACGTCGGACAAACTCTCAATAACGCCAGTCAATGCGCCTCACTGACATCCTCTGGTGTTTCAGACTTGTGTAAAACAAATCCAAGTCTGCCAGGGTGTAGCACGGCAGCTATGGATTGTTCGAATCCAGCGATGGCATCGAACAAAGTTTGTATATGTACAAAAAACCCAGCAGATCCTTCATGCAATTCAACTATTACAGGCATGTCTGGATCATCGACTTCATTTAGCAGTTCTGATCCGAGCGCACGCTTGGCTAATAAAAGTGCTACGAGTGCAGGTGGTGGAGACATACCTGGATTGGATCCGATCGCTCAGGGTAAGCCTGGGTCAACGGATTACAGCTCAGGGGCTGTAAGCGGTAAGCAAGGCGGTGGTGCGAGTCTTTCTGGAAGCAATAGCGGCTCCTCCGGTGGCGGCGGTTTACGAGGTGGCGGTGGCTATGGGTCTGGAGATGTGAGTGGTCACAGTGTTAATGCTGGCTTTTATGGTGGTAGTGGCAGTGGATCAGGCTTTTCAAGCGGTGGTGGTTATACCGGTGGTCGCGGTTACGCCGGCAGTGGTGGATTGACTGTAGGCCAAAATGGGGTCCCTAATTTACGTCAATTCTTGCCGGGTGGCCAGAATGATCCGAGACTTCGAGGCATTGCAGGAGCTTCAGGCCCCGACGGAATCACAGGGCCTCATTCAAATATTTGGCAAAAAGTAAACAATCGTTATCGCACGATGGTTCCAACACTTCTTCCATAAGAACTGTGCATCATTGGCCTATAAGTCCGATGATGCTTCTGTTGTATCTTCAGCGACAGCTGGGAAATAAACACCCTTAGCGTTGATTTGATGACCCGCCGGAATTCCAGTACCCAATTCTTCAGCACGGAAAACACTTTCAGGAAGATTCAAAGACTTACGAAGCTCATTCATCGTTGTCGGAACAAATGGTGCTAGCATAATCATCAAATTCTTCAACACATAAAAAGATGTGAACAAAGCATCTTTTCTTTCCGTTTCAGGCGCACGGTCATCATGTGGTTTAAATTGCGTGAAAAGAGAGTTGATTTGACGAGCATAGTTTTCAACTTGCCCCAGCAATGTGGAGTAATCACCTTTTTGCATAGAGCGAAGATATAACTGAACAAGTTTTATCGTCTCAGCTTCGGCTTTGCCGATAAGTTTTCCTTCTGGGACCTTGCCATTAAACTTTGAATTACAAGCAGAAATTGGTTTTTCAAGAGCCGCATTCATCGGACCCGCCAAGAATTTATTTCTTTCTGCGAAGAGTCCCAAATCAAAATTGGATGCCTTTACTGGTAAACTCAAGTGAGCCAAGAAGTAACGAACTTGGTCTTGGGAGTAGCCCATCTCAAGCAGTTGATCTCCGGTGTAGAAGTTTCCGGTGGATTTACTCATTTTTTCGCCGTTAATCATCAAGTGATAACAGCTTAAAATCTCAGTCATTTGCAGGTCACCCTTTTGAGGTAATTGCTGTGGCTCTGATTTGTGTCCAAGCCACATTGCTCCTTGCATGATCACATAGAAGAAGACGTTGTCTTGTCCTAAAAACTGAACAACCGTTGCCTCAGGATCGCACCAGAAGTCCTTGTATTGCTCTGGATTACGACCGGATTGTTTAAGCGCTACTTGCGTGAATACGATCGGAGCAATAAGGGAGTCGGGCCAAACATAGAGAGTTTTGCCCTTCATTTCGGGATCTAACTCGGGAGGAACCGGAATACCCCAGGAAACATCGCGAGTGATGGGGCGAGCGCCCCACTTATCGGTGGCAAAAGAAGGAATTCCCGCGTCTTCAAGGATTGCTTGAGCCTTCGCAAGATCTGCTTTCGAATCGAAAAGGCATTCTACCTTTTTTCCGGCCACATAGCGAGATTTGTGCTTCGGAAGTGATTCCTTGATTTCTTTGTATTTGGCTTCGAACTGATTTTCAAAACGGCAGCCGATCAAAACGGTGTTGGTAACCTCTTGAATAACGGCAGAGCGCCATGTTTTAGTTTTACTTTCGATCCATGTCTTAAGAGGATCGGCGACTTTCCACATGTTGAGCCACCAGTGCGCGGTGTCTCTCAGTTCAGGCTTAGCATCGCTGAGTTGACTGCGTGGGTTTTGTAAGGTGCTCGGATCGAACTGAGTGCCACAAGCGTCGCATTCATCTGAGTAAGCCTCGGTGTTGCCACAATTTGGACATGTTCCACGAACGAACCGGTCTTGGAGGAAGCGATTCATTTTTGGATCGTACCATTGCTTGGTCACGCGTTTTTCCAAAAGACCATTGTTGAAAAGGCGGCGCAAGAAATCTTGTGAATAGGCCTCGTGCAAAGGATACGTTTCCGGGCGAGAAGTGCCTGTGAAAATATCTGTTTGAATCGAGTAGCTTTTCAAAGTTTCTTTTTGTTTTTCGTGAATTGTATCGATGAATTCGCGAGTTGTCTTTCCAGCTTGCACCGCCGCGACTTCGCTTGTGGACCCATGATCGTCATTGCCATTCACAAACAAAACATTTTCAGCGCCGATTAATATACGCATCCAGCGTGCATAGATATCGGCAGGAACGTGAGCCCCAGCTAAATGTCCCAGATGAAGTGGGCCGTTGGCATAGGGCATGCCCGCGGTGACGACAACCTTCTTTGGTTTCTTAAAATTTGTAAGTACTGATTTTACATCTGTTGGCGGCGAGAATTTATTTTCGCCTTTTGAACTTTGCTGCATTTGAACCTCTAAGGCACTAATTTAACTAAATTAAAGCGCCGATGCATCTGATTTTGCGTGAAGGCTCAAAGATCATTCGCTGGGTCCTGAGATTTTTAAAATTACTTAATGATTACAATGTGTTTATTGCTGGAAATCGCTTTTATTGCTTGTAATGCCGGGATGCGAAGGGAGGACGCTTACCTTCCGCCAGAGATCAAGAAAAATCAACAAATGATAATTGTGATTTAAATCCAGTAAATTCAATAGGATAAATCGCATTTTTATTTTGACATTTACAATAGAAATTAACATTTGTTAACTTAATGGAGTGTGAAAAGGGGTGGAAGAGTGAAGCTCTTAGTAGGTTGTGTTTTCACGATTTTGTTGGGTCCGGTTGCAAAAGCTGACGTGAGCTTAGAAGAAGTCATTGAGTCGGTGTGGAGTTCTTCTCCTCAAATCAAAAATCAACAAATTCAATATGATCTTTCCGAAAGAGATCGTATCCGGCGCTTTATTTTCAATGAACCCCAGTTTCAATACTCCAATGCGGACGATAACACATCGCAGTCTTTCGGTGTTCAATTGCCATTGGGATTTCCAGGTAAAGCTTTTGTGTTGAAGAGTCTCGATGATGCGAAGGCTCACTCGCAGAAGGCAGAGTTGAACGCAAAGAAATATGATCTCGCCAAAATGATCGGGCAATCCTATATCGATTGCGCTTCGGCACAGGAAGCTTTGGCATTGCAAAAAGTGACGGTGGAGGATTTGGAGACTGTCTATAAGTCGATGAGGGCTTCGTACGAGTCTGGCCACGGGACTCAGGCAGAAAGAATTGGGGCGGAGCTGCAATATAGACAGGCGCAACTTGATTGGAGAACGGCGGAAGACAAAGTGAGGTCCACCTGTAAAAAAATGGCTCGTTTGATGGGGGAGGGCGAGGACTTTTTGCAAAATAAAAAGTTCAGAGTTCCAGACGACATCGATAAAAAAATTATCGATGCTTTGGGGACACAAACCTCAGATCAAGAAAGGGCTGCTGCTAGTATGGAAGTGACCAGCGCCACTATTGCGACCTCGCACTGGTCTCAGCTTCCAGATTTCAACTTATCAGTTACAAGAAATCACTATTTGTATTTGCCAGGTAGTCCTTCGGGAAAAGAGTGGACGACTACTTACGGAGTTGGAGTCACCATCCCACTTCTTTTTCCTTTTTATGAAATGGCTGAAGCTAAACGGACTCAGAGCCAGGCTTTGATAGATAATAACAATGCACAAATGCAAAAAATTGCCGCGGACTCTGATCGGCAAGATGCAGCGAATGAATATCACCGAAATAAAAAACGATTGCAGGAGTTGCGCCACACAGATTTATCTTTGGCTGAAGCCTTGGTGGAAAGTACGAATGCTGCCTATCGATCTGGGAAATTGGGATATGCGGAGCTTGTGCTTGCGCGGAAAACTTTAGCTGATTTGAAAAATCAAGATATTCAACTGCGCGCTTCAATCGTAATGGCGCATATGCGGTGTTTAGATCTATGTGAAGAGAAAACTGGGGAAAGTGCTTTATGAAAAAACTAATGATAATTTTGTCGGCTTTGATGATGTCTCACCTTGTAAAGGCCGGTGAGGTCGAATGGGTTAAGCTTGAAGATGGGCCCGACTCCAGTTCTTTGAGTGTGACAGGTCGAGTTGTTCCTGAGGATGGGGCTTTGAATATTGAATCGGCCCGTGTTGCAGGACGTATTGTGAGCATTTTAAGACGGGAGGGGGAGTATGTGAATGCCGGAACTTCTCTTTATTCGATCAGTAGTGCTGAGTGCTTCTCTTTGATGGAAGAGCGAAAAGTGGCGCTATCAAAACAAATTCCAGAGTTGATAGATGGTGTGGAGAAACGAGAGACTCAGTTGAGTCTTAAAATTCAAAACAACGACTGCCTTTTGACGGCGAGTCATGCTGGGGTAATGACCAAACGGAATTTAGATTCAGGAGCCTCTTTCAATTCAGGAGATCCCCTGGCCACCGTTTTAGATACAAGACGAATGACTGTTGAGTTGGATATTCCTGAAAAGGATCAACAAAAAGTTCATGTTGGCCAAAAGGTTCAGTTTCACTTTGCCTCCATGAATGATTCAAAATATCAAGGGACCATTCAAACGGTCGTTCCAACAATTGATCCCGTGACACGCACTTTTAAAGTGCGTCTGTCAGTCAAATCTTTACCTCGGGTTCTTGCTCTCGAAGAGTTGGTTTTTGGAGACCTTGATGTTGGCCATGGCGAAAAGCTTCTCAAGGCGCCCTCCAGCGCCGTTGTTTTTCATCACGACAAGAGATACTTGATTCACGATCTTGGTCAGAAAAAAGAGCTGGTTCAGGTTTATGTCGTTAATGAAAATGAAAAGTTCAGTTTAATGAGACCCGTTCAGAGTGGAACCATTAAGGTGGGCGCATTGGTTGCTGTCAAAGGGGCTGTATTCCTTTTGAAGAGTTTAACGAACGACTGAATCTGGGGAAAATAATCACATGCTAAAAATTCTGAATCGGTGGATCCAATTTCAGCGCAACCAGCCAGTTATGTTCTGGTTTCTTTTTTTACTCTTTTTAGGTTACGGCATTGCGATTGCGATGAGCAGTGAGATTGAGGCCTTCCCTGAGTTTACCAATGTTCAGGTTCAGGTTATTACCCAATTTCCCGGGAAAGCAGCTGAGGAAGTTGAGCGACAAATCACTCAACCTCTTGAAGTTGCAGTCAATGGACTGCCGGGCTTGATAAATCAAAGATCGATTTCGATTTTTGGCCTGAGTGTTATTACCCTGACCTTTGATGACAATGTTAAAAGTAAAGATGCACGCTTAGATGTCTCACAACGTCTTGGTGACGCCGATCTTCCTGATGGCGTGAAGCCGAGCATTTCTCCTGATACGACTCCGGTTGGGGAGATTTTCCGTTACACCGTGACGGGAACGGCTCCTTTGGATGAGATGCGACTCGTTGAAGATTGGACGTTGGAGCGTGAGTTCAAGAGCATCCCTGGAGTGGCAGATGTGGTGAGTTTTGGAGGACCTACACGCACCGTGGAAGTTCATCTGGACTTATCACGTATGAAGGCCTTGGGGCTTAGTATTTCAACGGTGGCCCAAGGGTTGGGTCAGAATCATGCCAATGCGGGTGGGACCATCATTACTCACGGTGAAGAAGGTTACATTGTCCGCTCTATCGGTTTGTATGAGACTCCCCAGAGTTTAGAGTCCGCCGTTATAACAACACAAAAAAATATTCCTGTTCGAGTGCGTGACATTGGAACCGTGGAGCTTGGTCACAAGCCACGCTTAGGAGTTGTCGGTCACAATGAAAATGATGACGTTGTTGAGGGGATTATTCTCCTTCGCCACGGGGCTGATAGTCTAGAAACTTGCAAACAGATTCGTGAAAAAATTGAGAAATTAAATTCTGGAGTTCTGCCACCGAATGTTCAGATTCGTCCTTATTATGACAGGACGGATCTTATTAAACGTAGTAGTCACACAGTCTTCCACAACATTATTTTCGGAATCCTCCTGGTTTGTTTGATCTTGTGGTTTGGCTTTGGTAGAGCAAATTGGCCACTGACCCTTGCTGTGGCTTTGATTATTCCATTTTCACTTTTGATTGTGTTCGTCGGCCTAAAACTTCTTGGTTATACGCCAAATTTGATTTCTTTGGGAGCGGTGGATTTTGGTATAATCATAGAGACGGCCATTTTTTCAGCGGAAGCGATGATACACGGAATCGCTAAGACGAAGAAAAGGGATGACTTAAGTTTGATGCAGTCTTTTGCTTCGGTCTTAGCTCCAGCGCTATTGTGTGCGTTGATGTTGGTTATTGCCTTCATTCCTATTTTGAGTTTGCAAAGAGTCGAAGGTCGCATTTTTAGGCCATTGGGAGTGACTTTGATTGCTGCTCTTATTGGCGGACAACTAGGAACCTTTTTGTTTCTTCCGATTGCAGCAAAGTTTTTAGGGCATACTGATCTGGAGCATTCCCATAATCGCTTCGATGAGATGTTGGATCGTTGGGTTGAAAAGTGCCTCTTGATTTCCAAAAAGATCGCTCAAATCAAAAACTTGAAATGGATGACCCTGTTAGGATCCGTGTTGGTTCTTTTCATTCTGTGTATTGGTTTGGGACGAGAGTTTTTGCCAAAACTAAATGAGGGCTCGATGTATATTCGTGCTACGGGTCCCTCGACAATTTCCCTGGAGTCTTCCACGGAGCTTGCTGCTAAAATTCGGCAGCGGCTTAAGGAGATTCCGGAAGTGGTCGATGTTGTGTCTCAGCTCGGAAGGCCTGATGATGGAACGGACGTTAATGGTTATGACAACATCGAAATATTTGTTTCGATGAAAGCTCCAGAGGATTGGAAAACAGCGAAAACCCTGGATGGATTCGTGGCAATTGCCCAAGACAAACTTAAGGACTTGCCAGGTGTGGATTTTAACTTCTCGCAACCTATTAAAGACAATGTTGATGAGGCAATCAGTGGCGTCAAAGGGGAGTTGGTTGTAAAAGTTTTCGGACCGCAGTTATCTGAATTACAAAAAATTGGCGATGAAATTGAGGCGGTGGTGAAGAAGATCCCAGGGGCGGAGGATGTGGCCTCCGAACAGATATTGGGACAGCCTGAGCTTCGTTTTAAAATGAATCGGGATCTATTGGCTCGGTATGGTTTGAGGGTGATCGATGCGGAGGATGTTTTGGAAACCGCTTTGTTGGGTAAGACGGCCTCTAAGCTTGTTGATGAACAAGGGCGATCTATTGATATCGTGGTGAAGCCAAATTTACCAAATCCGCCAACATTGAATGTTCTTTCCTCTTTGCCAATCATGACTCCGGATGGAGCTCGAATTCCATTGGGTGAAGTGTCGAATGCGGGGCTTGTCGAAGGGGTGGCGCGAGTTTACCGTGAATTAGGGGCTCGCCGTATCGCCGTTAAATGTTCCGTTCGCGGCCGTGACGTTGTGAGTTTCGTTAATGAGGCTAGCAAGAAAATCAAAGAGCAAGTTAAGATGTCTGATAAATATCATGTAGAATGGTCAGGATCTTTTGAGAATGCGCAACGGGCTGCACGTCAGTTGATGTTTGTTGTTCCGCTGTGTTTGCTCGCAATGGTTGTTCTGCTCTTTTCTTGGTTTAAGGATTGGAAGAAGGTTGGTTACTTGTTGTGGGAAATTCCATTTGCAGGAGCTGGGGGGATTCTTTTTATTCGTCTTTTTGGCCTGAATTTTAGTATCTCTGCGGCAGCAGGAGGCGTCGTTCTTATTGGTGTCACCTTTTTAACAGGGATGATGTTTATTACTGAGTTCTCAAAGACGGGGGATGCTTGGAAGGCCCTCAGTGAGAAAGGCAAAAGTATACTGTTATCCAATGGAGTCGCCATTATTGGTTTGGTCCCTGCAGCCTTTTCAACGGGGATTGGATCTGAGACGGCGAAGCCTTTTGCCGTGATGATTTTAGGGGGGCTAGTTTCATCACTGATCCTGAGCTTAACCTTGCTTCCAGGGCTTGTTGCTGTGAGCGATTCATCACATAAGGAAGGCTAAAGCGTAATAAGGGGGCTAAGGAGTTCTGGAAGATATTTTTTTCAAACCCCAAAGCCCTCCTATTGATTATTCTTAACAGATGTTAAGATGCAGTCCCAGAGGTGTCTATGAAACCCTGGTTTATGCTGTTCAGCTTTTTGGCTTTCGCGTCCGTAAGTTTTGCCCAAGATACTCTTCCCAGTGATGGACTTTCGATCACCCCTCAGGATGGTCACACAATTTTCATCGATAGTATCGATCAGGCGCAAACATCAATAGATATGATCATGTATCATATAACAGATCCCCTAGTTGTAGATCATATTATTAGTGCTCAGAAGCGCGATGTGAAAGTGCGTATCATTGAAGATCAACAAAGTTTTTCCAAGGCATCAGCCAAGGCTTTAGCGGATCAAATGACGGCTGCAGGAGTTGAGGTTCATCCTGGATCCACCGGTTTTTCGATTACTCATGCCAAGTCGGCTGTGTTTGATAAGACATGGGCGTTGGTGACTTCAATTAATATGACCAAAACAGATTCATTTACTCGGGATTATGGTATTCGCACTTATGACGCTGATGTGGTCAATGAGTTTGAATCTGTTTTTGAGACTGACTTGCAAAACTCTCAAACCGGGGGAAATAGTACTCCAGCTCTGAGTGTTGGAAAGTTAGCTTGGAGTCCTGTAAATTCGAAAGATAAGATTTTGGCTTTTTTAAATAGCGCCAAGCAATCGATATTTATTGAAGTTGAAAACTTAGGAGATAGGGACATTCTTTCCGCCTTGGAGGCTCAAGCAAAGCAAGGGGTGAAGGTCACCGTGATTGTTCCGGCCTGCGTGGAAGGCGGGGGGACTCGCAATCTCTCTTATGTTAGTACTTTGGCAAGTGCCGGCGTTGATGCGAGACTTTCGATGCCACCTTATACGAGGACCAACCCGTATATCCATGCGAAAGCTATCGTCGTTGATCAGCAGAGCTTCTATGTTGGCTCCGAGAATTTAAGCTATAACAGCCTGACGCAAGCGCGGGAGCTGGGAATTTTGGAATCAAATGCAAATATCAGTTCTGTGATTTTGATGGCTTTCAATTATGATTATAAATTGGCCTCAGTGCCGTCCCAAGTAAGTAGTAGTTTAAACTGTGATAGTTTCGACTCATTCCCAAATAATTCGCCACAGACCTCACCTGGCCAGGCAGCACATTAATAACTGACTCCTAAACAATAGGGCCCGATGGATATACCGATCGGGCCCGACCCCACTGTCTCTTGGCAAAGTGAGCTGGTTTCCTTTTGTCTGGCACTCCGATTGCTCTTACTGATAGAGCAAACTTATTTCGGTGTCATTTTGACCAAATTTTTAAATACAAGGGGTATTGGAATGAAAAAGGCATTTGTAATTGCAGCTCTTGCATCGATTATGATCTTTAACGCGGGCTGTGAGCCTGATGAGATTGCGGCAGGTGCAATTGGTGTTGCTATTGGTGTGGGAATCGCGGCAGGGGCTAACAATTCAGATTATTCACATCATGATGGTTACGATGGTCATCATCACAATAATGGACCAGGTTATGGAGGGCCACGTTATGACGGACCTCGATATGACAATGGTCCACGCTACGACGATCCTCGTTATGATAATGGCCCACGCTATGGCAATGATTATGGACACGGTGGCTACGGCTCCGGGTATGGTTCTGGCTATGGAAGCCGCAGCGCGAACTCAACGATGAGACCTTATTCGTTGACGGTGAGTGAGACAATCAAGACGGACAGCGTGTCGTTGTTTGCTCAAAGACATAATATTTCATACCAACAAGCTGCAAAGATCTCTTCTGCATTTAAAGATGCGCAGACTCAAGGTGCTAAAGCCTTTGATGAGGTCGGTCTGGATAAAGGTGATTTGAAAGATATTATGAACAAAGAAATGCCAAATAATAGTGGTATTGCACGGGTGGCGAAGAAGTTAGATCTTTCTGAAGCACAAGCTCGTGATTTGATGAAAGAAATGATTTCTGATTTCGCAGAAGTAGCGACTGATGTTCACAGCGACTACTGGGAGTCTTGTCTTCAAAAAGGTACATGGAAAACGCAAGCAAACAAATCTTGTGAAGATGTGAACAGCGAAGGTTGCGGTCCCCAGACTGGCGCTCTTTACTGCTACTAAATAATGTTACGATGAGCTCAGTTTTTAGTCCCAAGCCCTGAAAAGGCTTGGGATTTTTTATTCTCCAGCCTGGTGCTGTCTCAAAAAGGAACGTCTCAATTTGCAACTAAACTCCTGTGAAAGGAATTTATGGGCATAAAGAGTTAACAAATTAAATTAACATGGCATTTTGCCGATAAGTAAAAGGAGACGTTTAAATTAATAGATAAAGGAACGCAATTTAGGAACGTATTTGGAAGGACCCATGCAATTTCTTAACAAGAAAGCCACGGCGCTCATAAAAATACTCATCTTCTCATCCATGGCAACTGGGTGCTCCATGGATCTTAATATAACGGATCCTACGAGCGAGTCTCCTTCCGTAGATGTTGGACTGCAAAGAACTAGTGTCGACTTTACCTCAACTGAAATTGTCACAACGGGAAGTGGAGTTGTATTTTCGGGAAGCTTTGGAGAGATTTCAGAAAAGAAAACTTTATCAAATGGCGTCACATTCGATGGAGTGTTTTATGAGTAGAGTGAGCCTGAAGTTGATGCCGCTCTTTACTTTGGTGACAACACTCATTGCCTCGAATTTCGCAATTGCGCAAACTTACAAGGGTATTAGCTTCCAAGGTGTCATTAAGCTTCCCACCGGAGATTATCCAACGCGTTCTGGTATGACCATCAATGCACGCATTCTTTCGCCGAATGGTTGCGTTTTGCGTGAAGAAGAGTTTTCTGGGATTAATATATCGAATGGATATATGAACTTGGTCATCGGTACAGGCGTGGTTGGCGGTTATGATCCGGCTTTAACGATGGCTAGTGTCATGGACAATTCCACAGTGAAGTCCTCCCTCACTTGTCTGAATTCAGACGGGACAGTCAATGGATCTGTAACCTCTTTTAATCCAGCAACGACAAATGGAGCCCGTAAACTCAGAGTCAGTTTGACTATTGATTCCTATCCAATCGTAGCCGACTTCAACATGAGAGCGGTGGCTTATGCAGTCAACTCAGAGACACTGAACGGCAAGTCCGACACGGATTTTATTGCTGTCAATAATGCGAAAAATTTGAATCAAACCAATATGGAAAGTATTTTCCAGAGGTTCACCA
>JBLMWG010000022.1:0-3191 GCA_050257115.1 Bacillota bacterium | reverse complement strand
TGCTCGTATCAATATAGCTCAAGAGCATTTCAGTTGGAATTTTTTAAGGTCACGTTTGCTTAATTTTTTTAAAACGAACCGCTCAACCTCTTCTCAGTCTAAGGTTGTATTAGCTAGTCCTCCCGGGGAACTTCATGAAGGCGGGCTTATAATACTTGCGGCTTATATGATGCTCAGGGGATGGAAGGTTTACTATCTTGGTGTGAATCTACCCGTGGAAGATCTTGCACATGCGACGTCGGTGATTAATCCCGATCTCGTTTGTATCTCATCATTGAGGTCTTCTAGCATCCAGGAGCATTGGAAAAAATTTGAAGATCTAAATAAGGCCGTCATTGTCGGTGGGCCCTGCGTAGCACTTCTTAAAGACAATGATCAACTACGGTCAGAGCGAATTTTTTTCGTACAAGGGGACATGCCATCCTCGATAGCTCAAATTGAACTGATATTACATTCTGTTTCCGGAAAATTAAGGTAGCAAGCAGCTCAAAGTTGCAAAGGAGCATACCATGGTTACAAAAAATAGAAGTCTTAAGGCGAAGTTATTGTTCCTTGGTGCTTTTATGTCTGCAATTCCTGTGGCCGTGGGGGGATTTGCATTTTTTAGCATGCGAAAGGTCTCCACCAGCTATGAAAGGGTCACCAATGGTGTTCTTCCTAACCTACAAGCTGCAGATCAAATGTATCTTAACTTCCGTGCGGTCCGCATTAATCTTCGTAGTTTAGCTCTTCCTGGCATTACTCAGCAGCAGGGGGAAGTATTTATTCGTGCCGTCGAAAGCAACATCGACGAATACGAAAAACACAAAAGAGAGTATTTGAGCAGTCGTTTGAGTCCTGAAGAGAAGGAACTTCATAGTAAGGTGGACGTGGCATGGAGCGCGTTTAAAGATCTCGGAGCTCGAGTCATTAAATACTATCATTCTGGCGAACCAGAGGATCAAAAGAAAATTGTTCAGATCTTTTTTAAAGACTGTCCTGAATTGGCGTATGCCTATGATATGGCGATGACCGATCTTGTTTCATTTCAGAGAAATCAAGGTCATCTGTATGTTGCGGAAGCACAAGGCATCACACAAAAAGCGGATACCTTTAACGTGATAATTATTCTCCTTGGGTTGATCTCAAGCTTATCGTTTAGTTTTTTCTTTGCCCTATCCCTCTCTAAATCTATTTCTGCCGTCGCAAAAAATCTGGAAGAGCAAGCTGTTCGAGTGACTGATGCTGCCGACCAGATTTCACAATCTTCGCAGTCTCTTTCTCAGTCATCTTTACACCAGGCTTCATCCTTGGAGGAAACAGTGGCGACCATGGAAGAACTGACTTCAATGGTTCGAGTAAACACTGAAAACGCGAAACAAGCGGCGTCACTGGCGTCTTCCACTTGTGAGACGGCCTTGAAAGGCGAAAGGGAGATCAAGTCCTTGATTAGTGCGATCCAGAGTATATCAGCTGACTCCAAGAAAATTGCTGAGATCACTTCTGTTATTGATGACATCGCATTTCAAACGAACCTATTGGCTCTTAACGCTGCGGTGGAGGCTGCGCGTGCTGGTGAACAAGGAAAAGGTTTTGCGGTGGTTGCGGAGGCCGTCCGTAGCCTTGCACAAAGAAGTGCTGAATCGGCAAAAAACATCACGTCCCTCATTAGTGGCAGCGTACAGAAAATTGAATCAGGCAGTGCTCAGGCCAATAATAGTGAAGAAGTCCTTGGTGAAATTGTGTCTGCCGTTAAGAAAGTGGCGGATCTGAATAATGAGATTTCAAGGGCTAGCGATGAGCAGGCAACGGGGATCGCACAGATCGGAAAGGCGATGAATGAGCTGGATCAAGTGACTCAGCAAAATGCTTCAGCCTCTGAGCAGTCCGCGGCTGCCGCTGATCAATTGTCTTTGCAGGCAGAGGACTTAAAGCTCAATGTGATTACGCTAAATAAAATTGTTTCTGGAGGCGAGGTCGAGACATCCCCTGCTGTTTATCAGAGTGAAACGGGAACAAATGGACTTGCTACGAAAAAGGCTTTAAAAGTGTCTTAGGTCAGAGGACTCACTTGGAGACGCTATGAAGTTTATGTTTAGAAGCATGTTGGTTTTTTTCTCATGCTGCTCTCTTTATGCAAATGATGGAGAACTTCGCCAAACGGCTCTAAATCTTTTTGGGGTCATACCACAAAAAAGTGCGGCCGTTGATAATATCACTGCTGAAAAAATTGAGTTGGGTCGGAAGCTGTTTTTTGACTACCGTCTTTCAAAAGACGGAAGCACAGCCTGTGTGCGCTGTCATCAACCTCAATATTATAGTACAGATCGTCTTTCGCGTTCGATGGGTTTCAATAATAACAAAGGGGACCGGAACGCGCAGTCGATTTTAAATCTCCAATATCAAACGATCGTTCACTGGCGCAATGATCGTAGTTCAATCGAAGAGCAGGCATTCAAGGCTTTTACGAGTCCTCTGAGTCTTGGAAATTCTTCCGTTGCCGAGGCTGTGAAACGGCTTGCTCTTGCGGGTTATGAGCCCTTTTTTAGAAAAGCCTTCCCCGGAATGAAGGAACCGCTCAGCCTCGAAAACGCGGCATCAGCGATTGGTTTTTATGAGCGAAGTCTGACAACACCTGGCGCCTTTGATAAGTATCTATCGGGCGACAAAAAAGCTCTGACAGAAGAAGCTATCAAAGGTCTTAATGAGTTCATTACTGTGGGATGTGCCGGATGTCATAATGGTCCGGCCATCGGGGGCCGAAGCTTGCAAAAGTTTGGCGTGTTTCAAAATTATTGGAATCTCACGAAATCTCCGAATCCTGATAAAGGTCGCCAGGCTGTCACTAATAAGGACGAAGATTTATATATGTTTAAGGTTCCATCCTTGCGAAATGTATCCGAGACAGCTCCCTATTTCCACGATGGTTCTGCCAAGGACTTGCCGACGGCCATTCGGTGGATGGGAAAACTCCAGTTGAATAAAGACCTCAGTGAAACTCAAGTTCAACAAATTAAGGCTTTTCTAGAAAGCCTTAAAGGAGAACTTCCACGGAACTATCGAGAGGCAGTGCAAATGACTTCAGAGCCCCATGTTCCAGAGGTTTTTTTCTAGGGACTCTCTGTCTTCAGGATGGGAAATAGCAATGAGGGCACGAGCTCTTTCGTGGAGAGTCTTGCCATAAAGATCTGCGGTGCCAAACTCAGTAACAA
>JBLMWG010000021.1:0-2877 GCA_050257115.1 Bacillota bacterium | reverse complement strand
CCAATGGGTAAATACTGAGCAGCCGAGTCCCCTGCGACACGCTTTGCTCCGGGCAAGTATTGAACAGTATCAATCTGTCCAATAACAGCAACTTCTGACAAAGAATTGTCCACAACACGAGCAACCCGAGAGCGTTGAAATTCATGAATCAAAGCATTCGTAAAACCAACTTCAAGACCTGGTTCTTGAGTTTTATTTTTAAAAATAGGCACAGAAATCTGTTTGTAGCCACCGGGAATTGTCCGACTGGCAACACCCAGATGATAGGCACATCCCGAGAGAAAAAGTGATAAGATCAAAGTGCTACGAAAGGCTTTAAAGATTGCGTCCACAAACCCAGTTGAGTATAAATTAATCAATATATCAAGGAAGAAAAATGACATCCTTCAATGACGAATACAGCTTACTTGCTCCGGGGCCCGTAAATCTTCATCCTGAGGTGCGTAAAGCCCTTGCGCTTCCCATGATTCATCACCGCACCCCTGAATTTGATAAAATTTTAAAACGTGTTCTCGCTGGAATTAAATCTGTTTTTCAAACTTCTGAGGATGTCTACCTTTTAAGCTGCACGGGCTCTGGCGGTATGGAGGCTTTACTTGTTAATGTTCTTTCCCCTGGCGACAAAGTCTTAGCTATCGTCTCTGGAAAATTTGGCGAACGCTGGGCCGAAATGGCAAAAACCTATGGCGCTGATGTGACAATCATGAATGTCCCTTGGGGAGAAGCTGCAAAACCTGAATACGTCGCAGATCATTTAAAGCGTTTCCCTGAAACTCGCGCCGTTCTTTGCCAAGCTTGCGAAACCAGCACAGCGGTAGCTCATCCCATTCAAGAAATTGGCAAAATTGTTAGCGAGTATGACGACACCGTGTTGCTGGTCGACGCCATTACAGCCTTGGGTGCCTACCCCTTACCAATGGATGCATGGAAAATTGACGGTTTAGTCGCGGGTTCGCAAAAAGCATTTATGCTGCCAACGGGAATGGCCTTTGTGGCTTTCTCTCAGAAGGCTGCAAAATTTATTGATGGTGCTAAGTTCCCAAGATTTTATTTCGACATTCGCAAAGAAAGAAAAGCAAATGCCGCCGGGGAAACTTTTTTCTCATCCAATGTCTCGATCTTACGCGCCCTTGATGTGGTCTTAAATCTTATCAATCAGCGTGGTCTTGCAGGCCTCTTCCATGATATTCATCGCCGAGCAGAATTCACGCGTCTGTTCGCACCCAAATTAGGTTTTACTCTTTACGCGAAATCACCGAGTGACTCTGTCACAGCCTTGACAGTTCCCACTCATCTTGACGGACAAAAAATCCGCCTTGAGCTTGAAGAATCCCACAACATCACGATTATGGGCGGCCAGGATCAGGTGAAAGGCAAAATCATTCGTATTGGGCACATGGGCTACATTCAAGACAAAGAACTTCTAAGACTCATTGAGTCCCTGGGAAAAACACTTCGCCATTTTGATCCGGGCTCTTTGTCCTTGGAACAAATCTCAAAGGTGGTTGATGAAGGCCGTCAGTGGTTGGAGCACAATCCATGAAAAAGAAAATTTTAATCACGGATCGCTTTGCGCAAGATAGTTTTTTATACCTGGCGCAAAACTCCGACTTCGACGTCATTCGTTGTGACAGTCCCCAACACTTGCCGTTAGAGCATTTGGTGTCCGCTCATGCCTTGATCATTCGCAGTCGTACAAAAATTGATGAAGCTCTGTTGCAAAAAGCTCGTCAACTGCAATTGATCATTACTTGTACCAGCGGCTTCGATCACATTGATTTAGATGCGACGGAAAAATGGGGCATCACGGTGATGCACACCCCCACTGCTAACATCCAATCTGCCGCCCAACTCACTTGGGGCTTGGTCCTTGCTTGCGTCAACAACTTGTTACCTGCCCACAAGATGATCAAAGCGGGCGAATGGCAAAGAGATTCTATCACCGGTATTGAGCTCTCTGGGCGCACCTATGGCATTGTCGGCCTTGGACGCATTGGTTCCCGAGTTGCGGATTTTGCGCAAGCCTTTGGCATGAACATCGTCGCCTATGATCCCTATGCTCCTGACGAAAACTTCGAGCGCTTGAATATTCCTCGTCTGAGTTATGAGGAAGTTCTAAAGTCTGCTGACATCTTAAGCTTCCATGTTCCAAAAACTTTAGAAACAGAGCACATGCTGAATCGCTCCCACTTTGAATACATCCACCGTGGGATTGTGCTCATCAATACATCCCGTGGATCTGTGATTAACGAAAACGATCTCTGTGAAGCTTTGAGCAAAGGTTGGTTGCGCTCCGTGGGCTTGGACGTTTTTGAAAAAGAACCTTTGCCGCGCACATCCAATCTTTTGGGATATCCCAATGTGATTTTAACTCCACACATTGGAGCAAATACCGAAGATGCTTTCTTTAAGGCCTCCCAGATTGCAGCCAATAAGCTTATGGCATTTTTTATCGATGGCAGCACTTCTGACACCCTCCCGCCAAGGGCTCCTTGGTACGGAGCCGCCCCATTTCAGGGAGAATAATCCTAGACAAAGCCCGACCCGATTTCTATCGTATCTTATCACCTTGTCTAAGAGGGGTTGGGTTATATGGCCGGGATCGTAGTAGTTGGCGCCCAGTGGGGCGATGAGGGTAAAGGAAAATTGGTCGACGTGTTTGCCGAAAAAGCAGACATGGTCGTGCGCTACCAAGGCGGCGCAAACGCAGGTCACACCTTGGTGGTCAACGGTCAAAAAACTATTCTGCATTTGGTTCCCAGTGGCGTTCTTCGCCCCGATACAACTTGCGTAATTACTTCAGGTGTTGTGATCGATGTCTTTGGTATCCGTGATGAAATCAAAGGTCTGATTGCCTCAGGTCTTTTGCAAAATCCC
>JBLMWG010000020.1:0-9099 GCA_050257115.1 Bacillota bacterium | reverse complement strand
CGTTGGGCTCCTGCCTTGAGGCAAGACTCCATCAGTGGGCGACTTAGATCTCCAGACATTGCAACGACTTCAAGCTGATTGTTATGCTTTATCAGGTTCTCAATAATCTGAGGGCCTACGGCAGGTTTGTTGGGCTCAAGATGCATGTCAACAAAGGCAGCATGATAGAAGCGTTCAAATTGAACAGCTTCTAGTTTTTGCGCAGAGAAGACCTTCCAATGGTTGGGGAGGCTCATTTTCATTGCCTGGTGAATAAGCGGGTCATCGTCAACAATCAATAGAGAGAAAACTCGAGTTTTTGCCATAAGTTGTAGCATGGCTCGATGAAGGTCCTTTGACTATCCTTAGTGCGCATCGTCAGTAGTGACGTACGAGGTTTTTTGTACCTAAAATAAACAATGGAGGCCCTATGAGTGACTTACGAATTCTCCTGACTGAAAATATACATCCCGTTGCAAAACAGCGCCTAATTGACGAAGGATTTAATGTTGATTTGATCAGCCATTCTCCGTCGGAGGAGGAGTTGTTAAAGATTCTTCCAAACTATGATGTTTTGGGGATTCGCTCGAAAACAGAGATCACTAAAAAGGTTTTGGATCACAATAAACACCTTTTAACTATTGGCTGTTTTTGTATTGGGACAAACCAGGTGGATCTCATCAGTGCCTGTCGTGAGGGCATACCGGTTTTCAACGCCCCTCACTCGAACACACGTTCTGTGGCAGAGCTTGTGATTGCCGAAATGATTGCGTTGTCTCGTCAGTTGGGGGATCGCAACACTCAAGCGCATACGGGCGGCTGGGTGAAATCAGCGGAAGGCTCCCACGAGGTTCGTGGTAAAACTTTGGGAATTGTTGGCTATGGACACATTGGTAGCCAAGTCAGTGTTTTGGCCGAAGCCATGGGTTTGCATGTGATATTTTTTGACACCGTTAAGAAACTGCCTATGGGGAATGCGAGCTCGAAAGCGACTTTGGAAGAGCTTTTGGCTGAGGCGGACTATGTGACCTTGCATGTTCCTGAGACTCCTGAAACCAAAGATATGATTTCTAAAAAAGAATTGATGGCGATGAAAAAGGGAGCATATCTGATCAATGCTAGCCGCGGGACTGTGGTGGTGATTGAGGATTTGGTGGTGGCCCTCAAAGAAAAACATCTCGCGGGATGTGCCATTGACGTGTTTCCAGAGGAACCTGCGTCCAACAAGGTGAAATTCGTTTCTCCATTGCAAGGTCTGTCCAATGTTATCCTGACTCCTCATATCGGGGGCAGCACGGAGGAAGCTCAATACAATATTGGCGTTGAGGTTGCTGAAAGCTTCCGTCGCTATCTGCGTATTGGTTCGTCTTCCGGAGCCGTGAATTTCCCGAATGTGGATCTGCCCGTGAAGCAAGGAACCTCCAGGATCCTTAACGTTCATAAAAATGAGCCCGGAGTGCTCGGGGAGATCAACGGCATCATTTCCAGGGCCGGGGCTAATATTGAAGGGCAACACCTATCTACGGACGAGCACATCGGTTATCTGGTGATGGACGTGGAATCGAGTAAGGCCAGCGGTCTTGCTGGGGAGATTGGGAAACTATCTCGCTCTATCCGTACTCGAGTGGTTTACTAATGTTAAATTCTCTGCCTTTTTTTCAGGGCCGTTGAGAATCAGGCAAGGGATATGGTACAAACGGGACCTCTTAAACAACACACGAGGTCCAAATGAAATCATTGGTTTTAGTATTGTCTTTTGTTGCAGCATCTTCTTCTTTTGCTTCTGAAGGTGACACAACTTTTCTTGCTTGGTGCGAACAAAACAACGTTATGGTTCAAGATAGCAAAACTCAACAAGTGAAAGTTCTAGTGAACTGCACAGAAGCTCAAAAAACTTGCAAAACAGTTACTATCTATCGCGAGATGGGCACTATCGTAACAGCGGCTTGCAAATAAGATTCTTCGATATTTTTTTCTAGCGAGATGAAAGCAAAAAGCCCGGTGATAAACCTGGCTTTTTGCTTTTCTAGAGAGATTTTTTATTCTTTGTAAGCGCTTAAAGAACTTTACCCGGATTCATAATGTTATCGGGATCAAAAACTTTCTTAATTCCGCGCATAAGCTCGATTTCAGGTTCTGACCGCGTGTAGTTCAGGAAGGACTTTTTCGTCAAACCAACGCCATGTTCAGCGCTGATAGAGCCTTTATATTTCTTAACAGTTTCAAAGACCATCACGTCCACTTTGCGGCATTCTTTAACGAAGTCTTCCTTCGTCATGCCTTGCGGGCGAAGGATGTTGATGTGCAAGTTGCCGTCACCGATATGACCGAACCAAACCACGTCCCATGTTGGGTAAGATTCCGACAAAACTTTTTCCAAATCTACCATGAATGGCGGCACTTTGGAAATCGCCACGGAGATGTCATTTTTGTATGGAGAGTACTTCGCCAAGGACTCAGAGATATCTTCGCGGTATCTCCAGAACGTTGCCGCTTGGACGTCGGATTGGCTGATCACGCCATCCATAACCCAGCCTTCTTCAGCACAGTGACCGAAGACTTCCAAGGCTTTTTCTTCATCAGCATCGCTGCGAATTTCAACTTCCGCTAGAACGTAAAAAGAAGCTTGAGTTTCAAGGGGAGCTGGCAGACCCGTGTTTTCCAAAACCTTGGCCAAAGCTTTATCCGAGAACATTTCAAACGCCACCAGAGACGTTTTTGTTTTAAATTCCGCAAAGATTTTCATGACGGAATCAAGACCACTGACCGCCATCACTAAAACTTTCATTGGCGGCGGAGCTGGAGCCAAGCGGATGGTTGCCTCCGTGATAAAACCCAAGGTGCCCTCAGCGCCGATAAACAAATGGCGTAGATCGTAGCCTGTGGCATTTTTCACCAGACCGTTATTGAGTTCTAAAATTTCACCTGTGCCCGTTACGACCTTAAGGCCGGCGATCCAATCCCGTGTTAAACCGTAGCGAACGACTTTGATGCCGCCAGCGTTGGTGGAGATGTTGCCACCCATTTGTGATGAACCCGCGGCTGCGAAATCAACAGGATAGAAAAGATTTTTGGAGTGTGCAAATTCTTGTAAAGCTTCCGTAACCACGCCGGCATCAATCACCACGGTTTGGTCGACAGCATTGAACTCTTTGATCTTGTTCATTTGATCAAAGGACACAACGATTTCCCCTTGACTGGCTACTGCAGATCCAGAAAGACCTGTGCGGCCGCCAGAAGGGACGAGAGCGATTTTATTTTTGCGGGCCCATTTTACGATGGCCGCCACGTCCTCAGTCGTGTGAGGGAAAAGAATCGCGGAAGCTTTGATATCGAAATATGTTGTCCAGTCTTTGCCCCAGTATTTAAGACTTTCCTCGTCGGTTTTGATTTGATCCTTTTTTAGAAAGCTATCAAGCTCCATGAGGGCGGCCGTAGACATGGTGAGTTCCTATTCTTCGCGAGTCGTTCGATGAAAGTCCTTAAGAGTTCTTATTCTAAAGAAAGCATAGACAGGACACAAGCCCCAAGCTGCGGTCAGCAAGCCGTAAATGCCGATATAGGTCCAGAACGGACCACCTGCAACGGCATAGGCGGTGAGGCCCACACCGAAGATGAATCTTAAGATGCGGTCCCAGAGGGCAACATTGCATCTCATTGTGTCCTCCTTCGCCGAGGCAATGGCGGACAGGAACTACTTAAGTAGCTCCTGAAGTTCGCCAGATTGGTACATCTCCATCATGATATCAGAACCGCCCACAAGTTGGTGGTTGATGTAAAGTTGTGGAATTGTTGGCCAGTTGCCGTACTCTTTGATACCTGAGCGAATTTCTTCGTCATCCAACACATTCACGTCTTGGAATTGCACACCGATATCTTGCAAGATGGCGCAAGCTCGGGCAGAGAAACCACACATTGGAAACTGTTGAGTGCCTTTCATGAAAAGCACAACTTTATTGGACTTTACGATATCGTCAATTTTTTGAAGTACAGGTGACATAGGATTTCCTTTTTTAATTAATGATTTTAATCTATTTAAACCTGAGGAACCTTATGGAACTTTGGTTTTGATTGAAAGCGCGTGAACTTCGCCGGTCTTGAGCTCTGGACCAAAGCAAGCCATCACATGTTGGTGTTGTTGGATGCGAGTCATGCCAGCAAAGACCGGACTTTCTACATACACTTCCCAGTGGTCTTGAGTGCCCGTAAGGTCGAAGATTTCGATCTTACATTGAGGGTAATTTTGTTCGAGGCGTTCTTTCATTTGTTCTGATGTCATACGTTCGCAAACTACCAGAGGGTGGTGCGCTATTCCACCCCAGATCCTTGTTTTGTGCAGCATGTCAGTGTAGGATGACACCATGTTTGGACCCTCACAGCGCCTGGTTAAGATATTTTCTCTCGTTTTACTTTTGCTTTTCTTCTATGCCGTAGCTCGCACGGAGTTTCTCATTTGGAATTGGACACTTTTTAGCTCTAAATCTTTCGGGGATTTGCTGTGGGCTTTTGTCGTGGGATTGCGTTTTGATATTTCCGCCGCTCTTTGTGGCGTGGCTCCGCTGTTGTTGTTTTCCTTTATTCCTTGGTCAAAAAAATGGAATCATCTGTGGGAAAAAATAACTTGGGCCGTCTTCTGCATCATTCAAGTTCCCTTTTTGATTTTAAATCTGGGCGACACTGAGTTTATCAACTTTGTAGGACGACGATTCACTTATGACTCGCTATTTATCTTGAATGAGATTCCTGGGAAATTTGTGAATTTCCTGACTAGTTATTGGCTGCTCTTTGTGATCAATACAGGGATCGTTCTGGTTTTGATGTGGAGCTCTTACAAGGTTATTCACAGTTCGGGAAAAGCGCAGTGGCCCCCTTCCACAGAGCGCAATTGGAAAACCTGGGCAGGGCATGGGTTTGCCTGTTTTGTTGCAGTGGCTTTGGCGGTCGTGGGAATTCGTGGTGGTTTGCAAAGTAAGCCTATTAATTTCGTGAACGCGAATGTTTTCACGGCGCCGTTATTGAATAACCTGGTAATGAATTCGACTTTTACGTTCATCAAAAGTTACGGAGCGGAAGAGATCAAGCATGAAAAGTACTTTGCTGATAAAGAGGCGATGTTAAAAGAGTTGAATGGTTCTTTATCTGGTTCGCTCTTGGAAGGCATGCGTCCAACGAAGCCACAAAATGTCGTGATCATTATCCTTGAGAGTTTTGGTTCTGAATACATTGGACCGGTGAATGGGAAAACTCGCACGCCATTTTTGGATTCGTTGATGGCGAGGTCTTTGGTGTTTGAACATGCCTATGCCAACGGACGCAGATCAATCGAAGGTGTGGCGGCGGTCATGGCGGGGATCCCGGCATTGATGAGTGAGCCCTTTATTTCTTCGCATTTCACGGCAAATTATTTTTTGGGCTTGGGCACTTTGGTGTCACAGAAAAAATACTCCACGAGCTTTTTCCACGGGGGTCATAACGGAACCATGTATTTTGATTCCTTTATGAAAAGTGCGGGATTAGAGCATTACTACGGTGCGACCGAATATGGAAATTCTGCAGATGATGACGGTGTGTGGGGGATTTGGGATGAGCCGTTTTTACAGTGGATGTTGACCAAAGTGGATCCGCAGAGTCAGCCTTTTCTGACATCGGTTTTCACGTTGAGCTCTCATCAGCCGTTTAAAGTTCCTGCACAATACCAAGAGCAGTTTCCTGAGGGAGAAATCCCCATTTTGAAAACAGTCAGTTACACAGATATGGCGTTGCGGAAGTTCTTTACGGAGGCGGCAAAGAAGCCTTGGTATAACGATACTTTATTTATTGTGACTGCGGACCATACGTCGTTGCATTATCGCTCCGAGTTTCAAAATGAAGTCGGCGATTATCATGTCCCGCTTTTCTTTTTTCATCCGGGATTTAAGTTTCCCAAAGTGGATACGAAAATGGTTGTGCAACAAATTGACGTTTTACCCACTGTCTTGGATTTCCTAGGAATTGCTTTAAAGGATCAGAACTTCATGGGGAGTTCGGTCTTTGTTCCTGGTGATAAAGCGGCGATTACGTATAATGATGGGATTTATAATCTGTTTGCTCGGGACTATCGTATTCGTTGGGCCCTGGGACGTGGAGAGCCTGAGATGTTCTCTATGGAAGATGCGAACAGCCAATGGCCATTGATGGAACCTTCTCAGCGCAAGGAACAATTGGTTCGAAAGCTTAAGGCAGGAATTCAATATTTCAATGAAGGTATGTGGGATAATAAGCTCTACTATCCCAGCAAAGGTCGATAGATAAATCCATGCATTTTAAACAGGTACGGTTACCTATCCGGCTTTACGTAGGTAAACTTCGCGTTGGAGGTCGGCGAGGGTTGAAGTGATTTTGCCTTCGCTGGAGTTAGCCAGATGATCAAACTCGACTCCGAGGACAAATTCCATGTCTGTTTTCATGCGCATGTTTTTGACGAAACCACTTACCGGAATTGGTGTGCGATTGCCCAGGCAAATCTCGGCATCGACCACATCACCCATTTGCATGCTGTTCATGTCCATGGACCAAATAACTGCGCAGCCTTCCGTGGATAGATCTACAAGCTTGCATTCAAAATTAATGGCTTTGTGGTTCACAGACTTCACTCTGAAAGTGCCTACGTAGTTTTGCGGCAAAACATAACGGAAATTTTTACGGCGTTGCAGATGGAAAAGATGGAAAACCGTTAAAATTACACCGTCTTTGTAAGGCGTCATCGAAGTTTCAAAGAGATATTTTTCTTCGCCGATAGAAAACGTTGCAGTCAAAACATCTTGGAAGCCATAATTCAATTTCAAACCCTCTGGAATGTCACATTGAAGTTGCCCTTGATCATTCATGCTGACTGCTTTCAAGGGAATGCTGCAATCTTGTTTGTCCTTGATTACGATCTCTCCCTGAGAGTTTGTGATCATGTCAAAAAGATATTTTCTGTCCTGAGTGGAGGAGATCGCTTTAAAAATTATGAGTGGAGTCATTTTATGCCGCCGCTGAAAGTTTATGACCACATTCCATGCAGAATTTTGCACCCACAGCCACCTCTGCACTGCAAGCAGGGCAAGAAGGGCCGTTGGAACGTTTTTTAGGTTTTTCTTCTTTTTCGTCCATATCGACGAAGCCTTTTTCATTCCATTTTTCAATTTCGCGAAGCATTTTCCAGCTTTGCAACATTGAGCGGAATTCCTTTACTTCAAACTGCAACAAAACTGAATTGGCCACAGTTCTGCGCTTCATGAAGATCCCTTTGCCTTCAAGACGGGCAAAGTGGTCGTTGTTCAGATTAATGCCTAATTCGTTTTTGCAGTAATCTGCAAATTTGGCGAACTCAACACTGACAATACCGAAGCGATCTGCTTCCGCGTCAGCAGTGACTTTCAAAAGACCATCCAGCATGCTTTGGCAAAGCTCATCAACCTTCAGCAAATCAGTGCGGCCGCCTTTGAAATAGTAATATTGATAGAACTCAAAGAAACTTTCCAACAAACCTAAATCAAGGAAGTGAACCTTTTGAATTTCGTCCGGTCCATCTGGATTGTCAGGAGCTTTGCCCATTTCATACAGAGCGATTTTAAGTTTTACGAGAATGTTGATGATTTGCTCCACGCGTTTTGGGCCTTCACCCATGACTCGTTGAGAATACTGTTTCATCATATTCCAATCGACGACAACGCGGCCTGGAGTGGATTTATCACCCTTGTGATTGGCGGTGTGAAAGACAGCGCCGAAAGCTTTTGCTACTTGGTCTTCCGGGCACGGGGAAGAATCTTTTTCGAGCTTCGTTGAACGCACATCATTCATCGCCAAGCGCAGACGGTCCGCTAGAGACTTGATGATCACTTTCAACATTTGAGGGGCACCCTCATATTGTTGTTTTAAGGTATCAACTGGGATTTCAAGAACTTTTGTTTCCGTCGTAGCGATAGCCGCCGTCGGATGAGTGGTTGCTCCTAAGATAACTTGATCGCCCAGGATATGAGAGGAACCCAACTGAAAAAGGTCGATGGTCTTTTTGCCGCGAATGAGGCATTGATTGGCGCCACCGGATTGGATCAAAAAGACCGACGTGATTTTGTCGCCATCTTTATAGATCACTTCACCTTTTTTGAATGTTTTTACTGACATAGAGATGCTCCTCAAATTTTATCTTCAAAAAGATATCGGCAGAAAAGCCGAGGAAATTGAGGAGCTGGGCCTAGGGCAAAGGTCTAGTTTGGAATCTGTCCAGATCGGAAAGATTATAGCATTTATATGCAATTTTGTTGAGGATTGCGGGAATTGGAAGTTTCCGCTATAAGTGCCCCATGGACTATTTCTTCGCCGCAGCTCCGGCCGCACATCAAAAAAAAGAGAAAGCAAAAGCCCGGGAGCTTCGCCAAAGCCAGTGGTGGCGGCAAGAACTTGGCAAAGGGATCTGCTATCATTGTGGAGAGAAATTCAAGCCTGCAGAGCTCACAATGGATCATTTGATTCCCATCGCTCGAGGTGGAAAATCCAATAAAAACAACTGTGTGCCTTCCTGTAAGGACTGCAATAGCAAAAAAGGCTACAAAACACGGGCTGAAATGGCCTTGGATGAGCTTAAAAATGGGGTTTTAGACCCCGAAAATGATGCTCAAAACACCTCAAATAACGACGAAAATAGCACCGAAAACGATCAAGAATAGGTAATATTTCGGACTCGAATGAGGGTCATGAGGCCGGTTAAATCGGGACCTTTAAATACCGGAACCAACCATTCTAGAGTGGAATAACAGGCGAGTCTTTCCAGAGTGTCCTTTTCCTGGATTTTCTGCTCAGGAAGATCCAACTTCATTCGTTGCGGTGGCTTTTGCATTTGGAACTCATGGACCTTTTCGATAACGATCGTTTGATTTTCGAGATCTCGCTCGTAGAGGTGAAACCACTTGCGACAATAGAGGTCTTCTAGAGTGTAACTGGAGTGCTCGAAGAAATTGAAGCTTCTAAAGACCTGGGTGTGGTGTTGGTTGTAGATTTCAACTAGAGAGTCTTCAGGGATCAATTCAAATTCTTCGGAACTTAATGTCCACCCATAGTATTCAAGGGCCGCTGTAATCAGATTGCGGGTGTTTTTAA
>JBLMWG010000019.1:0-5895 GCA_050257115.1 Bacillota bacterium | reverse complement strand
ACGTAAGGCTTGTGCAGATTAGAAAACAGACAATCAAAAAGCTCTTCAGAGTAGTTTCCATATATTTTGTCTTAGTCTCTCTCCCGACCATGGGCAAGTTTATTTGGTGATGACTCAATTCTAACACGTATCAATCCGATAGAGAAATTGAAGAGGTCAATCATTATGGGGTTTGTAGGTATATTAATTGTATTTGCGACTGTTTTCGGGGGCTACATTGCCGGTCACGGTAAAATGGGAGTTATCCTTGATGCTGCGACATTAGAGATGGTGATCATCGGCGGTGCCGCATTCGGAGCCTATGTTATTGCCAACCCAATGAAGATCGTCAAGATGGGTATTAAGATGTCCATCAAAGCGATGACTACGAAGGGGCCTCAAAAGCAGGACTACGTCGAATTGATGCAGATGCTTTTCCAGCTTTTCCAAGTCTTCAGAAAAGAAGGACCTCAAGGTATTGAGAAACATATTGAGGAACCAGAAAAATCAGACATTTTCAAAGCGTATCCAAGCTTCATGCACAACCATCATGCGGTGGATTTTCTGTGTGACACGATGAAGGTAACTTTGTCAGCGGAGCTTTCACCTTATGATGTGGATGATCTTTTAGATGCGGATATCAAAGGTATTCATGCTGAAGAACATTTGGCGCAACATGCGGTTGCAGCAGTGGCCGGGGGATTTCCGGGTTTAGGGATCGTTGCCGCCGTACTTGGTATCGTTAAGACCATGGGTGTCTTGACGGCAGGTACAGAGGTAATCGGTGAGTACGTCGCCCATGCCCTCGTTGGTACGATGTTAGGGGTTTTCTGCGCATACGGTTTGATCGAGCCAACATCGACAAAAATGGCAGCCGATATTGAAGCTGAAGGCCGTTACTTGAACTGTATTAAAGCAGCGCTCGTGGCATTGCAACGTGGTGCACCTCCTATCGTATGTGTGGAGTATGCCCGTCGTTCGATCATGCCAGAGGAGCGTCCAACATTTGCAGAAGTTGATAAAGCTACTAAGGAAATTAAGAAGGCGGCGTAATCGCCCGACGTCGGTGGACGCCGAGAATGTCGAAGCCGCGGCAGCGGTGCAGACTGGACTGAATGAGGAATTATGGCAGAAAAAAAACAGACGATTGTTATTAAAAAAATTATCGTCCAAGGTGGCGGTGGTCACGGGGGATCCTGGAAGGTTGCCCTTGCTGACTTCATGACCGCCTTGATGGCCTTCTTCCTCGTTATGTGGATTGTAGGTCAATCTGATCAAACGAAAAAAGCGGTGTCGGATTATTTCTCGACACCGTCTGTGATTGAATACAACTTCCAAAACTTCGGTGCGGAAGTCACTTTGGAAAAACTTTTCTTGGATTTCTTGAACGAACCGTTAAAAGCCTTTCAAAGTTTTATGGAGCCAATCGACAAGACGCCAAACCTTTTGGATATGGGATCTGCAAAAGTGGTTGCCGCTTACATGGCTGACCAGATGAATGACGTTGCTAAAAACGTGCAGGTCAATCCAGATGGTTTTGATTTTGATATTCCTGATTACATGTTGTTTGATCGTGGGACTTCGAACCCAAATGCGAACTTTGTCCATGTGATGGACAAAATCAAAGGGGTTACCACAGGTTTAAAAGATGCGGATATTAAGCTGACTTCTGGTTTGTTTGTGCAAGCGGTTCCAGACTCTAGCGAGATGACCGCAAATAATGTTGCGTCTCAGCGTTTGGATATCGTTCGCAATAAAATTCTAGCGTCTTTGGAAAGCAGCACTGTGGGTGTGAATGGTACCATCAGTGTGAAAGAAAAACGCGGAGAAGTGGATCCGAAAAAGCTTGTGGGTTTTATTCATATCAAGATCACTCAGAGAGAAACGACCTCTGATGGGCATAAACAACGCAAGTTAGACACATTGTTTGGTTCTTCTCGAGTGGATATGTCCGTTTACGATAACTTTGTTCATCAGATTAGCAACCGTCGCAAAGAAGAAGAGCATTCCAAAAAGCCTCTTCATCAGCAAGTTAACGATGAATTAAATGATGCGGCTAAAAGCCCGTCTTCGCTGACAGAATAAAAAAGACATCACCCGCGCCGCCTAGATCAGAGGCGGCCGTGGTTCCTGTGACAGCTCCTTCGATAAACATCGGTCCCCAGTTAGTCCCTAAGGCCGTGCGCAAATCAAAGTAAGGATTGATGGTGCTGACGTCCGGTGTGTTGTAACCAGCTTCATTATTCCAGATCCAAGAAGATCCAATCTTTGTGTCTTTACCGAATGAGTAGCGGACAGATCTGTTATGGGTACCTTCCCAGTTGCTCATTCCATCGTAGTTGATATGGTATTCACCGAAGTTAAGGTGGAGACCTAAGATGTTTCCATTGCGATCGCCACCATTATAGAAAGTACTTTGGCTGTACATGATCACGGCATTCGATGTTTGAGAAAAGTTGATTGTGATATCAGCATTGGCGCGAAGGTTAAAGTGATCATCACTGTGTGGGAAGTTGGTATTCGAGCCCCAGAGACCTAAACGAAACTGCGGGCCGAAGTTAAACCAGAAAGATCCTTGCAGTGATGGTGATTTATCAGATTGGGATAAACCATATTCGACATAGTGTGATAACAAGCTCACATCTCCAGACATTTTAAAGGTCGGTGATGCATTTTCTGCAGCAAAGCCGCGTGCAGAGAGCCCCAGTAAAATAATAGTAAAAGCAATGTATCTTCGCATAGATAGTGGATTTCATTCTGACTGATGTGCGGCGGAAAAACAAAGAATTCACGAAGGGTCGTATTCTTGAACTAGACCAAATGCCAAGTGGCAGGTAAGGTCGGTCCTCTGATAGACTGGACTGCAGTATGAATTTAGATCTTCCATTAAATGAATATACCTATATTGCCTTTGATACAGAAACCAGCGGGGCTTATCCCGTAGGCTATGACATCGTTGAATTTGGCGCAGTGAAATATTATAAAGGCGAAGAAATTGACCGCATGCAGTTTCTATTGAAGCCCCGTGAACAGATGAGTGATTTCATTATTGGTATCCATGGGATCACCAATCAAATGGTGGAATCAGCTGCCAACATGTCAGAGAAAATCCACGAGATTCATAGTTTCTTTAAGGGTGCTGTTGTGATGGCTCACCATGCGCCCTTTGATTTGGGATTTTTGACGATTGATTTTGAAAAAGCCGGTTTACCTTTGCCGACGGAGCCCGCTCTTTGCACAAGCTTATTGTCACGCAAGTGGATTCACGGAGTGGATAATCACAAACTGCAAACGTTGATCAAGCACTTGAATATTGATGGTGGTCAGGCGCATCGAGCCTATGATGATGCGAAGGCGTGTTTATATGTGGGCCTGGAATGCTTCAAAAAAATGGGTGATGGCGCAACGCTGGAACAGGCCATTAAAAGCCAGGGAAAAAAATTGTGGTGGAAAGACTACGCTCTTTTTTCGGTGAGTGATCAAAAATTGAAAACTATGATTGAGGCCATCAACACCAAAAAAGATTTGGATTTGGTTTATGATGGTGGTTCCAATAAAGGCGAAACTCGCCGCATAACTCCGATCGGAATTGTTCGTAATCCAGATGGAGATTATCTCTTGGCCCTTTGTCAGAGGGAAAATACGAATAAAAGATACTATTTATCCCGAATTAAAGATGTTGGCATTGTGTATTAACTGAGTTGGCCTTCATTTTACATCCTCACCTTGACGCTGTCTAAATCGGATACATGATTGTGTTATGACCTCACAACTTACTGTGGGGGAAAGGTGAAACCATGTCATTCGTAGCTGGTTACCTTCCTATTATTCCCTTAAGAAATGCTGTTCTGTTTCCAGGTGTCAGTATGCCTTTACGGGTTGGAAGGGATCGTAGTGTCCAAGCGTTAAATAAAGCCTTGGCCAATCAAAAATGGATCGTACTGTTAACTCAAAAAAATCCGGAAGGAACCGTCGAAAAGATAGAGGATATGCATACTATCGGAACTTTGTGTCGTATTGAGTCGCACAAAAAAGAAGACGATGGTAGCTATACTATTTTTGTGAATGCACAACAACGTGTGCGCGCCGTGAATATGAGATTTGAAGATGGAACATTTGAATCTCTTACTGAGGGCGTGGACGATATCCTTATTACTGATAAAAAAACGGAAGAAGCTCTTTTAGAAAGTCTTAAGCAGATTGCCTATGAAACCGTTGATTTGCTCGGACGCCATATGCGTCGGGTGAAAGAATGGATCAGCGAGATCAATGAGTTATCGTTGCTGACTAATGTTTGTGCCGCCCATGCAGATTTCCTATTAACAGAGAAACAGAAACTGCTCGAGATGGCCGATGTTCGAGAACGAGCTCTTAAAATCCTCGATTTGATGCAAGAGCAAAAAGAGCGCTTGAAGCTCCAGATGGATATTCGTCAAAAGTTGACTGAAAATATTAATCAAAGTCAGAAAGAAAGCATTTTGCGCGAACAAATGCGAGTTATTCGTGAGCAGTTGGGGGATGAGGATAACAAGTCTATCATTGACCAATATAACGAAAAAATTGCGAAGGCCGGAATGCCTGAAGAGGCCGCGAGCTTGGCGAAAAGTCAGTTAAAACGTCTGGAAGCGATGAATTCCGCTTCGCCGGAATATCAAATTATCAGAGCGCATTTGGATCTGATGACCGATTTGCCATGGAGTAAGTCTTCCAAGCAGCAGGAGATTGATTTGGAAGCGGCTGAAAAAATCTTGAATGAAGATCATTTCGGCATGGAAAAAATTAAGAAAAGAATTTTGCAACATTTAGCTGTGATGAAGTTGCGCAAATCTCATCAAGGTTCGATCTTGCTATTTGTCGGTCCTCCAGGGGTTGGTAAAACATCTCTTGGTAAAAGTATTGCTCGTGCTCTGAATAAAAAATATGTGCGAGTGGCGTTAGGTGGTGTTCGAGATGATGCGGAAATTCGTGGGCATCGCAGAACATACATAGGGGCCATGCCTGGTCGAATTCTTTCTGGTATTAAAAAAGCCGGAGAAAATGATCCGGTTTTTGTGTTGGATGAAATTGACAAGCTTTCGCGCAGTTTTAATGGAGATCCCGCCAGCGCCCTTTTGGAGACTTTGGACCCTGAGCAGAATAATTCCTTTCAAGATCACTATTTAGATACGCCGTTTGATTTATCAAAAGTTCTCTTCATTGCTACAGCGAACTCGTTGGATACAATCCCAGGTCCGTTGTTGGATCGTATGGAGATTATTGAGCTTACCGGATACACAATCGAAGAAAAGAAAAATATCGCCAGACGTCACTTGTGGCCGAAGCAGCTAAAAGAACACGGTATCGAGGAATCCCAATTGGCAATCACCGATGCAGCCTTGACAAAGGTTTTGACTGATTACACTCGAGAGGCTGGCGTTCGTGAGTTGCAACGAAAGATCGCCACTATTTGTAAGTACATGAGTGTTCAGATCTTGAAAAATCAAGGTCAACGATTGACGGTGGATGTGAAAGACCTGGATGAAATCTTTGGAGCGGAACGATTCAGTTCAGAAATTACTGAAGCGGAATTACCTCCAGGCGTGGTCACCGGGCTTGCGTGGACTCCCGTTGGTGGCGATATCTTGTTTATAGAAACTGAAGAGATGGCTGGAAATGGTCAATTGCTTTTGACCGGTCAGTTGGGAGAGGTGATGCAGGAGTCAGCGAAGATCGCACTGAGCTTACTGAAAGCTCGTCTGCCTTTGATGGACCCAACGGTGGATTTTTCCAAAAAAGAAATTCACGTCCACGTTCCTGCGGGGGCTATCCCAAAAGATGGACCTTCTGCAGGTGTGACGATGCTTACATCGATTGCATCCAAGCTTTTGAAAAAGCCCGTCAATCCGAAGCTTGCGATGACAGGGGAGATTTCCCTGC
>JBLMWG010000018.1:0-20624 GCA_050257115.1 Bacillota bacterium | reverse complement strand
GTTGGCCGCTGACTGAGCGAGAAATGTGGACTCAATTGGAAGATGGTTTGCAAAAACATGCGATGTATTTGTCCCGGTCTTTGTTGTTAAGAGAATCTTCCTCTCAAAATAAAGAGCTAGAGGCTTTGACTCATTCCCTTGAGGCCATGGTGGAAGAACGCACGCAGTATATCGAACTGTCTCATAGGGAAGAAAGTGATAAACTGAATCGTGAGCGTCAGCTGGTTCGCTTTATTAAAGATCTTGCGACTCAGGAGTCTTTTGAGGACATCTTGGTGATGTTGCGCCGAGAGCTTCGCAAATTTCATAAAATCGGGGACCCGATCTTGGCCTTTAGATCTGATAAGGCTAAAACCTATTTCATGAGCTTTCAGTTGGGGAATCTCACTCAATCAGAATCTTCGGTTAGTTTTGAGTTCCCCAAGAGTGCCCAGGTCCCCACAGCCGAACTGGTCAGGCATTTCGCGAATCATTTCGGTCGTCCTTTTGTAAAAACTTATGTTGTGCCTTTAGAGTTGCGCTTAACAAATCACTTCTTAAGTGGCAAAGGCGAAGCGATTCTGTGTATTGAAAACTCTTTGCAGGATAAGGAGATGGCTCCTTTTGTGGAGTTCATGAGCGATCGTATGGGGCCTTTGAGTATGGCTTTGGATCGCGTTTTGTTAGAAAATCAGCTTTCAGTTTTTTCCTATCGCTGGGAAAAGACGTTCGATGGAATGCGCGATCCTATTGCCATTGTCGACATGGATTACAACGTGGTTCGGGCGAATCGCAAGTTCAGTGACAGATTTATGCACAATAAATGCTTTTCTAGTTTTGCGCATAGTAAAACTGTCTGTGAGGGATGTCCGGTTGCGCGATCCTTGAAGGAGGGGCAGCACCAAAGCGGCCAGATTCAGGTCGATGGTCGCATTTATCAAGTTCACAGCTATCCTGTTGTTTTAGATCAAGGCGGACGCGCTACGAACGTTGTGAACCAGTATGTGGATATCACACAATCGCGTGAACTCTATCTGCGCATGTTGCAAAATGAAAAAATGGGCGCCATTGGTATGCTCGCAGGAAACATTGCCCACGAGCTTAACAATCCACTGACAGGTTTGCGTTCTTTGAGTCAGGTGTTATTGCAGGAAGTGGATAAGAATACAAATTTGTATTCGGACTTAGTAGAAATCGAAAAAGCCACTGCACGTTCTCAGCGTATTATCAAAAACCTCTTAGATTTTTCTAAAGGCGAAGATCAACCGGCGGAAGACATTAGCGTTGACGAGATTGTGGAACGTACGTTGCCGATGCTGAAGTCGGCCTTGCGAACACATCGTTTGGAAGTCGATTTAGAGACATTAGATAAATCAGTTCATGTTGAGCCGCATTTGGTACAACAGGTCGTATTTAATTTGGTCAACAATGCGTGCCAGGCGATGAAAGATCCAGGGCGCTTGGCGATCACTTCAAAATATGCCCACGATAAAGTCTATTTGGAAATTGAGGACACGGGCCCTGGTATTTCTGCGGATATTCAAAAGCGTATTTTTGAGCCTTTCTTTACGACAAAAAAAGAAGGACATGGAACAGGTCTTGGGTTAAGTATGTCGAAGTCTATTATCGAAAAATTTGGTGGAACCATCGAGGTTCACAATGTGGAGCCTCACGGGGCACGTTTTGTTATCGTGCTGCCATGTAAGAGTGTTTGAGGGATATTGAGTGAAGGTTTTAGTTGTAGATGATGAAGCATTGGTCCGCCGTTCGCTAAGTCGCGCATTCAAGGCTAAAGGTCATGAGGTGATTGAAGCCGTTGACGGTAATGCGGGGTTGGAGCATTGGAAGTTAAATAAACCTGATTTAGTGTTTTTGGACGTTCTGATGCCTGGATTAACGGGACCGCAAGTCTTGAAGGAGATTGGTTCTGATCGCTCAGGTAAGGTTATCTTGATGTCTGCTTTTGCCGGCGAACATAATATGGAAACCGCCCTGCAAATGGGTGCGGATCTTTTTGTCCCAAAACCGTTTGAAGATATTTTTGCTATCGTGAAGATGGCAGAGGATTTGTTGTCATGAGAATTATTGCCGGAAAATATCGCGGGCATCAGTTAGTTTCTTTTAAGGCGGATCATATTCGCCCTACGACGGATCGTGTGAAAGAAACCCTGTTTAATAAATTACAGTTTCAATTAGAAGGGGCAGTGGTTGCGGACCTTTTTTGTGGCACTGGAAACCTTGGGATCGAAGCTCTTTCGCGCGACGCAAAGTTTTGTACCTTCGTAGAAAAAAATCCGAAATCTTTGACAATCACTCGTCAGAATTTTGAGAAGCTTAAGGTGCCATCTTCCAGCTATAAAGTTGTGAATATGGAGGTTATTGCATTTTTAAAATCATACGAGGGTGATGCCTTTGATATAATTTTTGCAGATCCGCCGTTTACCGAAAAGATGGCCCATTTCGTCGTTGAGGCTGCCAGTGAAAGTGCTGCCTTCGGTAAGCACACGGTGATGGCGATTGAATCTGAACGCAAAGAGCGCATGGAAGACCGTTACGGGCAATTGGTGCGCTTTAGTAAAAAAGAATTTGGCGATAAAATTTTAAGTATGTTCTGTCACGAGAGTGCTCTCGAGGAAGAAAAAGACAATGAGTAGAATCGCAGTATATCCAGGCAGCTTTGATCCGATTACGATGGGTCACGTGGACATCATCAACCGAATTTCACCTTTGTATGATGAAGTGATTGTGCTAGTGGCGCAGTCGTCTCAGAAGCAATCGATGTTCACGCCAGTGGAAAGAAAAGCGCTTATTGAAAAGTCATTGTCACATCTGAAAAATGTAAAAGTCGATGTCTTTGACGGTTTAACAGTGGATTACATGAATCGTGTTAATGCACAGGTTATTGTCAGAGGGCTTCGTGCAGTGGTGGATTTCGAATACGAAATGACGATGTCACAAATTAATAAAAAAATTGCTCCTCATATTGAAACGTTGTTGGTCTTTGCTAGTCCGGAATATTATTTTATTTCCTCCCGGGGAGTGAAGGAATTAGCTATCAACGGGGGAGCATTGAATGGTTTTGTCCCTGATTTGGTCAAAGCGGCAATAGCAGATAAGCTTAAAAAGTAGGTTTTTAATTATGGTTCAGCTATCGAAAAGAGCTCAGAATCTTAAAACGTCTCCGACTTTGTTTTTGGTCGCCAAAGCGAAAGAATTGGCGGCTCAAGGTCACGATGTTATTTCTTTAACAGTGGGTGAACCAGATTGGCCTACATTTAAAATCCCATCCCAAGCGGGGATTGAGGCCATCAATAAAGGCATTACGAAATATACTCCGGCGAATGGCACGGTGGAATTGCGTCAAGTCATTGCTGGGAAAGTTAAGAATGAAATTGGTCAAAGCTATTCCACTAAAGAAATTACCGTCGCATCAGGAGCAAAGTTCATAATCTTTGCGGCACTGCAAATGCTTTGTTCTCCAGGAGATGAAGTAATTATCGGTGCGCCTTATTGGGTGAGTTATCCGATGATGGTGGAGCTCGCCGACGGGATTCCTTACATCATAGAGTGTGGTGAGGCTGAAAATTATAAAATCACTCCCAAAAAGCTTGAGACTGCGATCAATGCTAAAACCAAAGCATTGCTGTTCTGCTCTCCGAGCAATCCAACAAGTTTGCTCTATACAGAAGAAGAGTTAAAGGCTTTGGCCGAGGTTTTACGCAGGCATCCTCAGGTCGCTATTATCTCCGATGATATGTACAATCGCTTGGTATTCAACGGCCAAAAAGTGGCTCCGCATATTTTGCAAGTTGCTCCTGACTTGAAGGATCGTACATTGGCGGTTAATGGTGGTTCTAAGGCTTACTCCATGACGGGATGGCGCATTGGCTGGGCCGCCGGGCCGGAGCGTTTGATTACCGCTATGGCGGACTATCAAAGTCAGGCGACAGGATCTCCATCTAGTATTTCTCAGCATGCCGCAATGGCTGCGATCCAAGGGTGCGAGCCGGATATAAGCGATGTCGTAAAAAAGTTGGTGTTAAGAAAAGATGCGGGTCTTTCTGAGTTGAGATCAGTTACAGGATTTAAAGTTGCAGAACCGGATGGGGCTTTTTATTTTTGGGTCGACATTAAAGCCCATCTGGGAAAAACTCACAAAGGTCGCTTGATAAGAACCTCCAAGGACTTTTGTGATGTTCTTTTGGAAGAGTATTTCGTCGCTACAGTTCCGGGCGTGGAATGCGGCCTCGATGGTTTTATGAGACTGAGTTTTGCCGTCAGCGAAGAAACTATGAAACGGGCAGTCGTTCGTATGAGAAGTTTTGTTTCGGCGCTTATTTAATTCAAATCAGCGGTTATCCCAATAAAAAAGGGAGCTTTTACAGCTCCCTTTTTTATTGGAAAGTTTATTTCTTAGAACAAATTTTTAAAGAAGTTTACGACTTTCATGAAGAAGCCCGGTTCATCATAGGCTTTAACTTTGGTGCCATTCAAGGAGCTTGGGGAACGGGAATCATTACATTGGTATTTGATATTGATCGTGCTTCCCGCTTTAACGGGTGTATCAAAGATCACCATCATACCTTGCACGCGGGATTGTATTGCTGTTGTTGGGGTTGGTGTGATGTTCACCTGGATATCACCAACGGGAGCACACTCAAGTGAAACCGAGCTCAAAGAATCCACAATCTTATCAATAAAGAGATTTAAATTCGTAGAGAAGTCATCTGCGCAGATGCTTCCAATGCCACCGCCGGTAAGATTTGATAGTTCAGCGTATTTTGTACCATAGTGACTTTTTGATCCGCCGCTATCTTGCGTGGCCATGCATGCTGAATCATTTGGTTTTACAATGATGGAGTTCACTGTGAATCGTTTAGAAGAGCCGAATGTTGACTTCAAATAATTTACGAACACAGCTGGTTGATCTTCATCTTCAAGAGGGAAGTATTCGTTTTTATAGTATTGCTGGCTTTGGTCGCCGCCAATACTGCGCTCATCTTCATCAGAAATAATGACATAAGCGATCGCTGCATCTTCACGATAACAGCCACTAGCTCCGGAGTAGTGGTAATCACCATTATAGACATGGTGGTACATGGATTTGATAGCCCGCTCATCTTCAGAACCGACCCATCCAGCGCCAACGTAGTTAATGGTGTTGGAGAAGATCGTCGAAAGATCTGCCTGACCTTTTTTAAGAACAATTCCTAGGCTGGTGTTTGGTGTTGAAGAGTTTTGCCAATAAACAGAAGCTCCCCAAGCCGAGGTATTTGAACCCGTAGGTAAAGCTCGGGTCACGGTTACACACATTTGCCAATCGAGATCACTGTTGTTTTGCAAAGTGGATACGAAGCCAGAAAGCCTAGCGGCCAGCTTTTGGTTATCTGCGAGCATCGAGTTGGAATCATCTAGAACCACAACGATATCGAGTTTATTATTTTTAGCAACAACAGTGTCGTTGTAGACGACGTCACGAAGACTTGGAGTCGTTGTAGGTGACGGTGTCGGACTTGAAGATGGATCTGTGGGTGTTGCTTCAGGAGTAACAGCTGTCGATGTTGAACCTGATTTTGAAAAAAACTGTGCCGGACTACAAGCAGTAAGTCCGATTGCCAAAAGTGAAGAAATCACTAAGGCATTCTTATTTGCTGAAAGAAACATACCCATTATCCCCCTTTTCGAAGAATAGCACATTAGGATAGCCTGTCTCAAAATTCTCCAGGTCCAGTCTGGGTTTGAGACAATTCAGACCAAGGTCTCATTGTGAGACATGACCGCCCCACGTAGAATTAAATCTGAGTTGCCGGGGAGGCTTTGGGTGAGTTTCTGGTTCTTACTTCAGTTGTTGGTGAACATTGTACTTTTCGCAGGGGTTGTCGGAGTTTGGGTTCGTTTGAGTCGTCCACCAAAAGATGATCCACGCTTGAGCAAAGGTCTTCAGTTATTACAAAGCAAAATTGCTGTATTAGAAGATCTTTCTGATCGTACGGAAACTCAGGTGAATCAGCTTACGGCGTTGTTAGAGCAAAAAGTGAAGGACATCCAAGCTAAGATACAAGCCGCCGAAAAGCAAATTGCGAAAATTGATCTGAGCATGGAGAAGAGTAAAGAAGTCGCTAAGATCTTCCAGGATCGTATCCCTCACAATGAAATTCTTGAGCGTCAGAATACTATTAAATATGTCAAGGCAGCTCGTTTGGCCCATCAAGGGATGGATGTTGATGAGATTGCCGCACAAGTCGATTTGTCTCGTGGAGAAATTGAATTCATTGCGAAGGTGAATCGCGAACAGTTGATGTTCTGTGAAGACAGTTTGCCAGAGTGGGCTAATACAGATGAAGATGTTTCACCAAGTGCTAATCAGGATTTTAGTGATGTTGATGACATTAGCTTTATGAAGCCTCTGCAAAGAGAAAGCAGTACCGATATCAGCTCTATTTTCGAAATTCCTCGTGCTGATAACGATGCGATGAAGAAGTTGGGAGACGCTTTTAAAGCGGCTGTACAAGAAGGCAAAGAAAAAGACGAGACGCCTCAAACCCCGACAATCTTCAATGTGACTCAAGATATTGCGCAAAACTTCCTTGGCGAAAAACCGCAAACAGCAGTGCCAACAGCGGCTCCAACTCCCAAGAAGCAAGTTGCCAAAGACCCTGTTATTCGGCCGGTAGAATTTCGTCGCATTGATTTAGCGAAAGATCTTGGCTAGTGGCGAGCCAGGACTTCCTGAAGTCTTTAACTAAAGGTCAGATCCTCCGCTCTATCGTGGAGGAGAATCAATCTGATTTTGGTGTCTTGTGTAACTTCAACGGGCAGCTGCTGAGAATATCCAACTACACGGGAAAAGTCTTTGAGAAGGGGCAGGTAGTTCCTCTTCAGGTCAAGTCGACCGATCCTCTTGAATTTCATATCTTTGAATCCAACTCCTTAAAATTTGAGCGTGTGGTCTAGCACCGACAAAGGTTTTGATGTTGGTCAAAACTGGACTGAGAGATAGTTTTAGACCCATTTTGGAACCAGCATTTGAGCCTGATTCAAAAAAAGGCAAACAATGTTGAGTGCAGTCTTGAAGGAATCAAGATTAGAGAGGACAGAAATGAAATTGTTGAACCATCTATTGATTACGGGTCTTATGTTTACGGCAGCAATATCCCAGGCTAAGGTCGGTATTGATATCGTCGGAGGTCAAGAGGCTGCAGCGGGTGAGTTTCCGTACATCGTTTCATTGCAAGGGACATCTGGCAGCCATTTTTGTGGTGGATCTTTGATCAAGCCGAACTGGGTTTTGACGGCTGCTCATTGTGTAAAAGGCGGATCCGTTAAGTTCATCAAAGTAGGTCTTCATAGCCAGAAAGATACGACGAACGTGGAGACGTTCACAGCAAAACGCATCATTGCAAATCCAGGTTACCCAGGTTTGGGTAGTGATTGGGATTTCGCCTTGATCGAATTGAACGGCAATTCTGCGTACACTCCGGCTGAGCTGAACAAAACAGAAATCGCAATCCCGGACGCTGGTGATCCAATCATGTCGACGGTTGCTGGTTGGGGCGTATTGAGAGAAAGCGCTTACTCCATCCCAGATCTGCTTCAAAAAGTTGATGTTCCACTTATCACACAAGCTCAGTGTGACAAAGCTTACCCGGGTAAAATCACAGATCGTATGGTTTGTGCAGGTTTCCCTCAAGGTGGTAAGGACTCTTGTCAAGGTGACTCTGGTGGTCCACTTGTAGCAAAAGCTGACGACGGTCACACATACTTGATCGGTGTTGTTAGCTGGGGTCGTGGCTGCGCTCGTGCGGGTTACCCAGGTGTTTATTCTAAAGTAAGTGCAGCAATCGACTGGATTAACTCTTACGTACAATAGTTTTAATTTTTAAATTAAAAGTGAAGACCCCGCGGCTGGAGACTGTCGTGGGGTTTTTCTTTCTCCAACTTGCATTTCTAAAAGAACCTGCTGAAATAGGTTATGCAAAAAAATGAATATGACATTTTGATCGTAGGCGCAGGTATTATTGGAACTTCTATTGGGGCCGAGTTGTCTCGTCGTGGAGCCAGCGTCTGCGTGATAGATAAAGGCAGTGTCGGTCGAGGATGTTCTTACGGGAACGCTGGTTGGATGACTCCATGTTTTGCGATGCCGTTACCCATGCCTGGCATGTTGGTGAAATCCATGAAGTGGATGATGGACCCATCAGGGCCTCTGTATATCAAACCTTCTTTATCTTTGGATTTGGCGGCATGGTTGTTTCACTTTATGAAAGCCATGAATGCGACTCAGGCGCGTAAAGCGGTTGATGGCTTAGTGGTCTTGTCCCAAAAAAGTCTGACTGAATATGAAAAGCTCGGACAAAAGTATCCTGAGATTCGCTTTGAACAAAAAGGTCTGTTGATGGCCAGCCGTACTCAGGCGGGTGTTGCAGCGGCTGTTGAAGAACTTGAGTATGTGAAGGATGTTGGCGTGCCAGGTAAAAAATTAACTGGCGAAGAAATCCTTGAAATGGAACCGGCGTTGAAATCTCCGATGCTGGGTGGAGTTTACTTTTCTCATGAAGCTATGGGAGAGCCGTTTCAAGTTGTGCAGGCGATGGCTTCTGAAATTCGCAAAAATGGCGGCGACATCGTGGAAAACTGCGAGATGCTCGATTTTGAAATGTCCGGCAATAAGATCGACAAGGTTCTGACTTCTCAAGGTGAAATCAAAGCCAAACAAGTTGTTGTGGCAACGGGTAGCTGGTCCAAATCATTAGCAAAACTTTTGCGTCTGCGTATTCCGATATTGGGCGGTAAAGGTTACGCGATGATCGTACCAAAACTTGAAAAGCAGCCGAAGTATCCAATCATGATCGTAGAAAAGAAGATTGCGGTAACTCCCAGAGAAAATACTTTGCGTATCGCCGGAACCTTGGAATTGGTCGATCAAGATTTCTCGATCACACAACGTCGTGTGGAAAATATCAAAAATGGCGCTCGCGAGTTTTTACATTTGCCCGAACAAATCGAGATCAAAGAGCTTTGGGCGGGACTCAGACCATGCACTCCGGATGGTGTACCTTTGATTGGTTATCACAAAGATGTGACGAATTTGATGTTAGCCGTCGGCCATCAGATGTTGGGTTTACAGAGTGGTGCGGGCACAGGTTTGCTGGTCGCAGATCTTGTCGAGAATAAAAAGCCATTCGTCGATATGGGTGTCTTTAACGTTCACAGGTTTTGATCATGTAGACAAACGCTCTATGATCTTATTGACGGTAAGCGAGAGTTCAATCCCACTGTTAAAACTTTAAGTTCTTTATTGAAGGCGATTGCCGCATAAAAAAAATCCCGCTTCATTAGCGGGATTTTCGTTTTCAAAATTTAAGTAGAAACTATTTAGAGCTCTCTTTGATGAACAAAGTCAGATAATGACGAACCATGTATTCCAATTTCACTGGTTGCCCTTGGTAAGTCCAGATGATCTCACCGAACGCACCCCATTTTGCCTCAACGATATGTTCATCCATCACATTCGTTGCAGTTGCTTGCGTGTCTGCAGCTCCTGGAGTTGGGATGTAGTTTGTTCCAATGAAGTTGAAACGGATGCTGATTTGTCCTGGGGCCTTCAATGAGAAGATCATTTTAAAGCCATTACGGAACAACATGAAATCTGCGTGAGTCTTTGCGATACCGTAGATCTTAATACGGCCTAAAGCGGAAGGTTTTAATTCGTTGAAAGAAGAAGAGGCATCTACAAATTCTGTTTTCAAAGCGAGCAAAAATTGAATGCTTTCGGTCACAAGAATTTTATCAGCATCAAAGCCGAAGCTCATGTCGATGAGTCCAGACTCTTCCATCTGCTGTTCAGCTTTCACAAGTTCTTTAATCCAGCTGATTTTTTCCATAAACTTCCCCCTCAAGATACAAGAAGCAGCATCCTGGCCGCTAGTTGTCATTATCTTCAATAATTTCGAGGGTATCGGTCTTTGTCAAGATAGAGCGGTTTGGCTCGCTGCAACGCAAGGCGAAATGTGGGCTAAAAGGACTCAAAAATGGTTATGCTTGTTCTATGAAAAAACAAGCTGCCTTATTTCTAGTCCTTCTGAGTGTCGGATCGGTTGTTCAAGCGGGTCCTTTTCGTGAAATGTTGAAAGATCGTTGGATCAAAAAGCAGGGAGAAAAACCAGCTCCTGAAGTTAACATGCAGGCCACAGCTCGAATTGAGAAAAGTGGGGATTACACTTTTGGCATCGAGTGGGGTGGAAGTACTCGTTATTACAAAGTCCATGTTCCCAAAAGTTATATCGCAAAGAACGCGACACCCGTTTTATTTGTTTTGCATGGCGGGGGAGGAGATATGGAAATTCAAGCGACGGATAAGTTTTATAAGCAAATTTCCAAATCCGAAACGGAAGGATTTATTGCCGTCTTCCCAAACGGCTCCAGTCAATTTAAGTCTGGAAAGTTAGCTACTTGGAACGCGGGGAATTGTTGTGGGGCGGCTCGAGATAAAAATGTGGATGATGTGGGATTCATCAAAGAAATTTTCAAAAATATTTCCAATCAGTTGAATGTCGATAAAAACAAAGTCTATGCGGCGGGCATGTCAAACGGCGGCATGATGGTATATCGCCTGGCTTGTGAAGCTTCGGATATTTTTAAAGCAGTAGTCGCCGTTGCTGGAACGGACAACACGAAAGAGTGTCACCCCAAAAAGCCGATTTCAGTTTTACATATCCATGCCCAGGATGACGATCATGTTTTGTTTTCCGGAGGCGCCGGGGAAAATGCCTTTCGGGATAAGTCGATGGTCACGGATTTTGTGTCAGTGCCAAAGACAATCGAAAAGTGGGTGGGATTAAATCACTGCGAAAGTAAGCCTCAGCGAGTCTTAGAAAAACCAGGTGCTTTTTGTGAACGCTACAAATGTCAGTCTCATGCTGCAATTCAATTGTGTGTAACAGATTCCGGCAAACACTCTTGGCCGGGAGGAGAAAAGCCGCGCTTGGGCTTTGTGGGCGGGACGCCTTCGAAAGCGATCTCCGCCAATGATGTGATGTGGGACTTTTTTAAAAGCCTGTAACTTGAATGGCTGTTTGAATAGCGGTTTCTCCGCCGTTGGGTTGATTGAAGGCACGGTACACACCAAGTACAAAATTCACCGGAGCAATATAACCCAAAGTCGTCTCGAGATGTCCTTCAAGTCCGGCGCTCCAGAAAGTTCTTTGTAGGGTCACGTCTTGATAAAAATCAGCGGCGGTTTGACCCTGTTGATTGATGAATTTTCCGTTGGTCGCAACTCCATCCAGGGTGATGGCTCCAGTTAAGCGGCGCCAAAAGATCGGATCAGTGCCTGTGCCGTCATAGATATTCCATATTGGAAATCGATACTCGGCATTCAAATTCACCAGATCGCGCCCATAGAACTGACCCTTGTTGTAACCACGCATGATGTATTCCGGAAATGGATTGTCTTGTTTAAACACAATGCTTTCTGTTGAAGCGCCATAAATGGAAGGTATTTTCTCAGGCGTATAGATTCCATTGAGCTTCAACATGAAGGAGTTGTGTTTTGGAAGGAATGAAGAAAAGTACATCGTGCCACCAGCGGTAAACTGGGAGTGATGAAGGTAATCTTGGTATTGGATATAGTTGTAAGCTCCAAGATAGGCACTGAGACCTGACTCTGGAGAAATTTGTGCACCAGACTGGTTGAAGTTTGTGTAAAGCAAAAATGCAGAAGGACCTGTGCGTTTCATATTGATCGACGTCGAGTTTTCCGCTGTGCGATCAAAATACTGCCAACCAATTTGTAGAGTGGCGTAACGTGATAGCCAGAACATGTCTGGTAAAACCGCTCCTGAAAATCCTGTATCAATCATTTTGTTATCAACAGTTCCAAGGTAAGTGCTGCGTCTGAAGGCATTGAGTAAAAACGGCAGTGACGTGACTTGGTTCAGATAGCTGCCATCAAGGCTGCCGCGATTGATTCCCGTATCCCAGGTTCCTAAGAGGGTGTAGGAGTGTTTTTTTAGCGGATCAAACCCCGAGGTCATGGCTTGCAACACAACACCCGTTTCTGTGGAGGTTCCGACGATAAAGGGGATCCAATAGTGAGGCAGTAAGTAACTTGTTGCAGAGTAGTCATCCAGGGATCCGGAATGGACGGCTGCTTTGGCTTGGGCTTCTGCTTTGGCAGCTTCTTCCGTATTTGATTTATAGCGATCGGCAAAGAGGGGTTCAATTTGCGGTAGTTCCTGTGGTGTCGTCTTCCAGTCCGAAGCTTTAAATGCTGCGACCTTAGGCCCCTTAGAGGTCATCATCGTTGCAAAAAGTTCTTCTTTAATAGGGTCAAGGTCAGCGGAAAAAAGAGCTGTCAAAGTATGAGTCAGCGGACGAGCCGTAGCGAGGTTTTTTCCTGCCAGATAAATGTTGCTCGTGCCGTTCTTGCTGGAGGCAAACAATAGTCCGGCCTCCGTCATTTTAGCAAAGCGGGCATTGGGGAAGTCTGGCAAAATCTTTTCTACGGAGTTCGTCGCAAAGGAGAATTTATAGAGATATTCTTCGCCAAGATCAGAGCGCAGAGAAAATACAATCGTACCATCATCCAAAAATGTCGGATAAGAAACTCTTTGCTGTAGGGGAGCGGAATAGATAATTTCAACGGATCGATTCTGTCCGTTGAGAGTTAAAAGGCCCAAGTGAGTGCGGCCACCTTCTAGTTTTACGAAGGCAATACGTCGACTATCGGGAGATACCGATGGCTCGCGAGCACGCAGCCCATGGGTTAACGCTTGGGTTTTGCCCGTCAGAATGTCATACATGTAGATGTCGGAAAACCTTTCAACACGATTTGTGACGTCGACCTTGTCATAGACAATTTTCGTAGAATCAGGGAACCAGCTGATACGTTGGATAGAGCCTGACGGTGGTTCGTCTTTGCTTGCTCCCGGGTTGAAATTTTGATCGAATTTTTCAACTGTGTCGGATTGTTTTGCATCCAGAAAGCTTGTTTGATTATCGGGGCGAGAGATGATTTTGATGGCCCGATTGTGAGCATCATCCTCCGTCACCACGGCCATACGACGTCCATCAGGGGCGACAGAAGGCGCTGTCAAAAATAGATAAGCATTTCTTGGTTGGACATAGGGAGTCGGCAGAACCTCACGCAAAGTTTTGAGTTGAGCTTGGGTTCTGAGTTCTGTTTCTTGCAAAGCGTGACTGTATTCTTCAGAGTAAGATCTATCCAGGTACTCTTTCGCGGGTGTTTCGACGAAATAAGGAATGCGACGGCCGTGGCGTTGGGTGAGTTGGTCGATCACCCTGGCTCCTTTGTCCTCCAGAATTTGACTCCACATTAAGGATCCAAAAATATAAGGACGAGATCCCTTCGGCCAAGTTGGGATGTACTCGTTGGCTTCTGCTAAGTCGTAATAGAATAGAGATTGATCTTCGACCATGGCGCGAAGGGTTGCGTCTTGATAGACGGAGCGTAAGCGACCCTTTTGTCCCAGGCGGGTTTCCATTTCCACAGCTAATCCTTCTTTCCACCAGTTAGGCAAAAGCAGATTGGGTGCTATGACGGTCCCGAAAATTGAGCGTAGGGGAGACATGATTCCATGCGCTGGTTCAAAGCTAAGAATGTGAGTGTATTCATGGGCTAAAAGTTCAAAGGCCCAATCCCCCGTGTCGGCCAAGCTGTCTTCGGGGCCAGGCAAAACAGGGTAAGCTACAATGTGCGGGTAGGGGATACGAGTGGCATAACCGTTTGTGATGTCTGTTTTGTCATTGATAACAACGATGGTACGCTCAGGGGCTTCGGTAAAATACGGGCGCAGTTGCTCATAGGCCTTTTCCAACTTTTCTCCATAGAGCAGGCCCAGATCTTGTTGCTCAGCATCAAAGATCACTTCAAAGTGAGGGGTTGTCAGTGTTTTCCAATGAATTTTCGGTTGGACTTCCCATTGGGCATTTATTTTTTGGGAAAAACATAAAAGTGAGAGGCCCATTAACAACTGCTTAAAAAATATCTGCATACTTTTCCCTCAAATGAGAACGCTTACAGCAACGCAACACGCTTAGGAAATCAAAGGTTTGACAATGAGCTGCTATAAATTAAAGTTTCCTCTGATAAGCATACAGTTTCGAACTTCATAGGAGGACATCATGGTTCGTAAATTAGCTCTAGGTCTTGTTGCGTGTGCAATGATCGTAGGTTGTAAAGGTAAACAAACACAGTCGGATGCAAATATTCAGACTTCACCAACTGGTGGTCAGTCAACTGCTATTGAATCAACTCCGATGAACTTCGATGCTATGGGCTCTGACTCTGGCAAGATCGAAGGTCTAGTAACTGTGCACTTCGGCTTCGACAAGTCGTCTTTGGATGCGTCTGCAAAGAAAGACATCGCGACAAATGTTGAGTGGATGAAAAAGCACGCAGCTGCTAAAGTTCAAATCGAAGGTCACTGTGACTCTCGTGGTACTATTGAGTACAACGTAGCGTTGGGTGAAAGACGTGCGAACGCAGTTAAAGCATACATGGTAAGCCTTGGTATCCAAGCTGACCGTTTGTCTACAATTTCTTACGGTAAAGAAAAACCAATCGCAACAGGTGATTCTGAAGAAGCTTGGGCAAAAAACCGTCGCGCAAACTTTGTTCCTGCTCAGTAATCTTTAAACGAAAGGGTGTGCAGTGAATTGGGCCAGAATTTTCATCGGAATCTTTGTTTTCTCGGTGATCCTTGGATGCCAAACAGTATCTGCACCCGTTGATGATTATGCATTAGCTCGGGCCGCTATCGATGCGGCCCGTTCTGTTCAAGCCGCCCGTCATTCGCCAGGGTACTGGCACCAAGCTGAAGAAGCTTATCGCAAAGGCCGCGCCTATTTTGAGGACCGCGATTACGCCAAAGCCAAAGTGCAATTTATCAGAGCTCGTTTTGCTGCGGAAAAAGCAGAAAATTCAGCTCGTTTGATTCGTCAAAAAACTGGAGATGTTTTATGAAGTTACTTGTCACTCTTTCTCTGACAGCGCTTTTCCTGGCTGGCTGTCTGCAAACACGCAATGACGTTCGTGACAACGAATCTCGCCAAGTGATGGCAGAACAAGTAACTTCCATGCAAAGAGCCACCGCAGATACTGGCAATCGTTTCTCAGATATCGAAGAACAAATCCGCAACCTGAATGGTCGTGTGGATATTGTGGAAAACAAACAAGACAACAACAGCCTGCAAAAAGATTTGAAAAGTGCTCAAGAGCAGAACGCGGCTTTGTCTAAGAAGGTGGATATCCTTCAAGAGTCTTTGACTAAAATGGAAACAATGGTTTTCCAATTGAATGCGCAAGTGAATGCCTTGAATGCAAGTCGGGCAGCGGAAGCTGCTGAAAAAACCGCTGAAAAGGCGGAAAAAGCCGCAAAGCAAGCTCGCAAGGATACTTACGAAGGTGCCCAGGAGTTCTTTACGAAGAAGGACTGGAAGCAAGCAATCCTCAACTATCAGAAATATCGCGACGAAAATCCTAAAGGGGGGCATTTCGCCGATTCCACATACAAAATCGGGGTTTCTTTTCAGGAACTAGGGATGAAAGACGAAGCTAAGACCTTTTATGATGAGGTTATTAGCAAATTTCCTAAGTCAGATGAGGCTCGTCGTGCTAAGATCCGTTTGAAGGGTTTAAAAAAGTAGAGCTTTGCAGGCAAAGTATTGAAAGCAGTGCAGTGATTGAAAGAGTATTAGCGATAGAAACTAGTTGTGATGATACCTCCGTTGCGATCGTAGATCGTAGTGGCTGGGTGCACTCAGTTGTTTCCGCTTCTCAAGATCTGGAACACGAAGCTTATGGTGGTGTTGTTCCGGAAATCGCAGCTCGCAATCATTCCATCGCTCTGATTCCTTTGATCGAAGAAGCGTTTAAAAAAGCCAATATGAATTGGTCTGATATTCACGGGATTTCTGTGACAAATCGTCCGGGTTTGGTCGGTGCTTTGATTGTTGGCCTGGTGACGGCAAAGTCATTATCACAAGCTAAGAATCTTCCATTTCTAGGGGTGAACCACCTAGAGGGACATTTGCTCGCACCTTTTTTGAAGGATGCACAGTATGCTCCGCCGGCAGATTTTGATTACCCTTATGTTGGCTTGGCCATTAGCGGTGGACACACAAGTCTTTATCACATCACCGCTTTGGGGGAGTACCGTGTGCTGGGTGCGACTAAAGACGATGCCGCTGGCGAATGTTTTGATAAATTCGCGAAGATGGCCGGACTTGGTTTTCCCGGTGGTGTGAGAGTCGACAAGATGGCTCAAGCTGGAAATCCACAGGCTTTTGAATTTCCCCGCAGCATGATTCACGATGACAGTTTTGATATGAGCTTTTCTGGATTGAAGTCCTCTGGGCAGCGTATGCTGGCTCAATTGGGGCCAGAACAAGTGAAGGCGCAAATGCCGGATCTGTGTGCTTCGTTTCAAGAGGCGATCGTTGATGTTTTGATCGCGAAGTTGGATCGAGCCGCTCGTGTGTTTAAAGCCAAACGAGTTATTTTAACCGGCGGTGTGAGTGCGAACTCTCGTTTGCGTGCCCGTGTGGAAGAGTGGGCGGCAAAAAAAGGCCTGCGCCTAGTGGTTCCGCCTTTACGTTATTGTACGGATAATGCCGCGATGATTGGTTATGTCGGGGCTTTGCGCATGGCTCGTGGTGAAACTTCGCAAATTGACTTAGGTCCTTCACCTCATGCACTAGAATCGGATTTCAGATGAGTTACGCTCGCGAACGTTTGAAGCGTGCCCAGGAACAACTGGGTATTACTGCCAAAAAATCTCTAGGCCAAAATTTCCTTGTGAATGACGTCGTCATCAATCGCATCATTGATGCGGTGAAGGCTTTTCAACCTCAGCGTTTGATTGAAGTGGGGCCCGGTCCGGGAGCCTTAACGGATTTGTTATTAGAGCTGAACATCCCAATTCAAGTGATTGAATTGGATCGCGATGTGGCGGGTTACTGGCGTGGTAAAGGCCTGATCGTTCACGAGCAAGATGCTTTACGCATGGACTGGTTGCAGTTTTTCTCGGATGAAAAATTGGTTTTTGTCAGCAATCTGCCTTATCAGATTTCTTCAAGCATTGTGATTGATCGTTCCATGGAAGATTACGGTGTTTCTAATATGGTGTTGATGTTCCAAAAGGAAGTCGCCCAACGAATCAAAGCTCCTGCACGCGATGAGCATTATGGTTTGCTTAGTGTGATTGCACAAACCTTTTGGAAAATTGAGATCGTTTCCGAGGCGGGTCCTGGAGACTTTGCGCCACCGCCAAAGGTCGCAAGCCGAGTTCTGGGATTTACGCGCATCCCAACTGATGTCAAAAACCACAAGTCCTTCTTGAGTTTCGTTAAGATGGCCTTTGCCCAACGTCGTAAGCTTTTGAAGAAAAATTTGGCTGGTCTTTTAGGGCAAAAAAAGATAACTCAAGAGCAACTGATCGAGTGGCTCAAAGAATTGGGCTTCCCGGAAACAGCTCGAGCTGAGGAGTTAAGCCCTGCACAGTTCGTAAAGCTTTATCACAAGTTTGGATTTGAGTAAGTATGGCCGGAAACATTCTGATCATTCAGGAAAACAAGAAGGCACGCTTTGATTATACGATCGTCGAGACGTATGAAGCGGGCTTGATGCTTATGGGAAGTGAAGTGAAATCACTGCGCAATAAAGACGTGCAATTGAAAGACTCTTACATTTCTTTCCGTGGCAATGAAGCTTTCCTGCAGAATGCCCACATTGCTGAATATAAAGCGTCCAGTTACAACAATCATGCCCCAGAACGCCTTCGTAAACTTTTGATGAATCGCAAAGAGCTCGATGAAATTGCCGGTGCCTTGGCAGAAAAAGGATATTCCTGCGTTCCCTTGAAAATCTATTTTAAAGAGGGACGAGCGAAATTGGAAATCGCCTTGGTCAAAGGTAAAAAGACCCATGACAAGCGTGAAGCAATCAAGAAACGCGATGTTTCGGATCAGCTTCGTCAGACTATGCGTCGCGACCGATAGACTTAGATTCTTTTTGCTCTTCCTTACTTCGCTTCAAACCTTTAGGCTAGTTCTGGCAAACCTGTTGTTTTGGAAAAACGTAAAAGCGATAATCATGAATAAAATTTGATATATTTCTGGTGGGGTGGGTGTGAACGCGATCAGGGTCTTTTTGTTAGCTTGTGCATTTCTGTATTTCAGCGGCGTTAGGGCAGAAGATACAAAGCCCGCTCCAGTGAAGGCTGAATCTGCGAAAGCCGACAAAGATGAAAAATCAAAAATTCCCCAAGTCCCGGTTTATTTTTCGGTTACCGGCAATGAGCTCAAGATTAAACCCCCAATTTTTCAATATGATCTTGAATCCACAAAAGGCGAAAAGTTGATCATGGGGGATCTCGTTTTTGACAACGAATCCCTGAAGCCCAGTATCCATGGAGATACTTTTAAGATTGATTGGAACCGAAAACTGATTGAACAAGGTGAGCTATCCCTTATTGATCATTTGGGCGTTGAGAAGTGGAAACGGAATATCACTGGTGAGGGAACCTGGTCCTATAAGTTCAAAGAGGGTGATCATCCTCTTCAGTTCAATCCAGGCGATAAGCTTCGCTACTGTTTGAGACAGAAAAATGGCGGAGCCTACACGGCAGTGTGCTCTCGATGGTACGGTGTTGAAAGTCGAAGCGGGGAGCTTACGATGGTTCCTCTTGTTCAAAAAGGAATTCCGCGAGTGATCTTTCAGCAGGAAGAAGGAAAGCTCAAAGGTCGCAGAGAAGTTACAGTGCGAACTCCGGTGCAGTTTTTTGGCTCTCTGATCACGGGCGATTCCTATGAGTTTTTAAGTGAGCCTCCACCATTGGTTATTAACGATATGAGTGTTTCCGAGGATCCTGAGAAAGTGACTCTGGTCGGAGAAATGCCGAAGCCGTTAAATGTGGAAACGGAAGTAATCAAGGGCGAAAATTACGGATCATTGACCACGGCATTGGGTTTTGAAAAGACGATTGCCGAAAAATCGGATCTATGGAAGGGACAGGTTAAAATAAAAGAAGGCGAAATCAGACTGCCTGGATCCCAGGGGGGGATCTTTATCTACCCACTTGAGATCACGAATCCGCCAACAGAAAAAAATCGCATCTCGATCGAAAAAAGAATTTCTAAGGACACTTATCTTGCGAAGGATAAGATTTTCGTCAGTGATGCCGATGGCAATATCAAGCCATGGGAAATTGATGCGCCAGAAAAATTTAAAAACAACCGGGTCTATCTAGAGACTTCTGGACAACCGACTCCACATAAAGCGTATCTTGATGTCTATCGGGGGGATCGAGGGGAAGCCAGTATGCGTTTGACGGCGCTTGGAACGGCCTCATCGCAGTTCTCCATTTTTGCCGAAGCTCATGTCTCCTGGTGGTTTAATGATGTCTTTGATTCACCAGACTATTATTTTTCAAGGCATCGTTGGGGAGTGAGTGCAAAGTACTTCACCTCAATGACTCCTCTGAAAGAAATCAAGGAAGGGACCACCACTCTAACTGTGATGCAGGCAGATCTTCGGTATCGTTTGAATCCAGGATTGTGGGAACGTGATGAAACGGTGGGAGTTATTGCTTCCTATGAGACCATCACGGTAGGAAATTTTGATGTTCCGAAAATGGGAGCCGGTGTTTTCTGGGCGCGTTCAATGCCTAAAGTCTTTGACAGCTGGTTGTCGAAAATTTCCTATCTAAACTATCCGAAGTGGGTTGATATGGAGTTTATCAATTATATGTCATCGATGAATAGCCAGAACACTTTGGGACAAGACTTCGTCGTCAACTTTCACGGGAAGGTTTTATGGACGAACACCTTCTTTGGGGAAGCCGGGTTTGGTATTAAAAACTACAGTGCCACTCGCTCACCGACTGACGAACATCTGAAACTCACAACGTTTTATGGCACTGTGGGCTTGGGAGTTAGTTTCTAGGAACTATTAGAATTTCAGAGGCAGACTTTGTACAACATTGTTCTGCCCATCAACTAGCTGAAGAGTGGCTGTTCTTTTTTTCCAATCCAGATCCACCATTCCGAAATTGTGACCCTGTAGAGGATTTTCGACATAGTGAAAGTCTTGATCTGGAGTTGAGGTTTCTCCATTGAGAGGGCCGACGGTCATATCATAAAGCGGCCTAAAGTTCTTCAAATCTACTTTTGAAAATGCTGCAAAATTTCTGTTTCCGCTGATGACGACAGCATTTTTGGCGTGGGCCGATCTGAGGGTGTCGAACAACTTCTGTCTTTCTAAAGGCAGTAAGCCCCAACGATTGGAGGCTAATGAGTTTGCACCGACTTGTAATGGGCTGACGATAATTCTGAAATCAGCAGGCTTTTGTAGTTCTCTGGAAAGCCAATGCCATTGTTGATTTCCAAGTAGTGTCGCAGAGGCCTTCCAATTTTTTTTGAATTGTAGGCTGTTTTCTGAAGATTCGGTCCAGGCTGTCGCATAAAAACGAAGATCCAACATGATTATTTGCACGCGTTGACCTTTGGGACCAAATATCATCGCATGTTCTGTACCTTCAGTGGGATTTTTTTGCTGGTCTGAGATATATTTCCAATACTCCAGGAAATAATCACGATTGGTTTGCCGATTCGGATATGCCGAG
>JBLMWG010000017.1:0-11660 GCA_050257115.1 Bacillota bacterium | reverse complement strand
CTGAGTTTGTCTGTCGCGTTCTTTATTAATGCAGCGATTTTGATCGTGTCGGCCACGGTTTTTTATTTTAACGAATATCGCGAGGTCACAGAACTTCAAGAGGCGTATAAATTACTGAGTCCTTTGATGGGGGGGAGTCTTGCCAGCTTTCTTTTTGCGATTGCACTTTTTGCAGCGGGGCAGAGTTCTACCATCACAGGAGCGATTGCAGGTCAGGTTATTTTAGAGGGATTTTTAAATGTTAAAATGTCTATGTGGTTGCGCCGTCTGATTGCGCGGGTTTTGGCGATTGTACCTGCTTGGATCGGCGTCCACCTTATGGGAGAGACCGCTGTTGGCAAGTTGTTAGTCGGGACTCAAGTCGTCTTAAGTTTACAACTGCCTTTTGCGATGGTGCCGTTGGTTCTTTTTGCTCGTGATAAAGGACTGATGGGCGTGTGGGCTCTGTCAAAGAAGTTTCAATTCATAGGTGGTTTTTTCTGTGCGGTGGTCATCGCCGCAAATATATTTATGTTGGTCCAGCTTTTCTCGTAAGGTAATATTGAAGATCGGTGGAGTGATTATGACGTCGAATAAAAATTCTGTAGCCCCTGAACATACCGCAGTTCGTGTGGCCCTCTGGCGCGCCCTTCATGTGAAAATAGATCCGCCTCCACATGTATTGAGTGACGAGGTTGGCGTAAAGCTGGTTGACGAACCTGGATGGCAGGAACGTCCAGATATGAACCCTCAATTCTCTAAAGGAATGCGCGCTTCCGTTGTCGGGCGGGCACGCTTTATCGAAGACCTCGTGGAGGAACAAGCTAAGCAAGGTGTCACTCAATATGTGATTCTTGGGGCGGGGTTAGACACCTTTGCGCAACGTCGTCCGGAAATTGCATCGGGGTTGCATATTTTTGAGGTGGACCAACCAGGGCCCCAAGCGTGGAAGAAAAAGCGCTTGGTAGAAAATGGCTATGTCATTCCGAAGTGGTTGCATTTTGTGCCGGTCGATTTTGAAGCGGGTGAGTCGTGGTGGGAACAGTTACAGGCTTCCGGCTTTGACAAGACCAAGCCTGCGATCGTTGTTTCTACGGGGGTGTCCATGTACCTCACGGAAGAAGCGAACATGACGACTCTTCAGCGAATAGCTAGTCTTGCCCCGGGTTCAACATTTGCGATGACTTTTATGCTGGCGTTAGATCTGCTCGCTCCCGAGGAAAGATCTATTATGGAGTTCGTTATGAAAAAAGCCGGGGAGTCAGGCACGCCTTTTGTGAGTTTGTTTTCTCCGGCTAAAATATTAGCTATGGCCAAAGAGGCGGGATTTACTAGTGCTTTGTATGTCTCTGGTGAGGATATCTATCAGCGCTACTTTGCTCAGCGCGCTGACGGATTAAGAGCAGGAAGTGCCGAAGCCTTCCTGGTCGCGAATAACTAAGATGGATCTTTCAGTTGAGCGGTGGTGTTCTTCAGTCGTTCAACAAAAGATTTCAACATGCAGTTAGCCCAAATTGGCAGATCTTCCAAAAGCTGTTGAAAACCTTCTTCCGAAACTTTCACCAAAGTGACATCGGTGAGAGCTAGCGCCGAAGCCGAACGAGGAGAGCTATCGAGCAAAGCGAATTCACCAAAAGATTCACCATCTTTGATTTGTGCAATGTCGACGCGTTTTCCTTGACGATCAATGGTGCAGATTTGCACGACGCCAGATTCAATAATATAAAAGTGTCTTTCAATATCTCCCTGAAAGAACACGTAGTCCCCAGCCGCGTAAGTTTCTTTGTGAATAGCCTCAGACACTGTCTTACTCCTTGTGAACACCGAAATTTGCGCTTCTTCTGCGTCGGCACGGTACAGCGAGTACCGCTTTTGCGATGTTCTTTGTTCTAAGTAAGAGCTTAGATGATTTTACTTAAATCGCGAACATTTTTGATAAAAGAAATCTTTTTATCTTTGGAAATCTTTAAATCAGCTAAATGGCGTTTGTTCGAGTAAGGGATCACAAAGTGTTTAAATCCCAGTTTGTCCGCCTCTTTGATTCGGCTTTCAACGAAGGACACCCCACGAACTTCACCGGTCAAACCGATCTCGCCAAAGAAGCAAGTTTTGGCATCCAAATCGCGACGACTTTCTGTGGATAAAATGGCTGCGGCCACCGCTAAGTCCGCTGCCGGTTCAACTAACTTTAAGCCACCGACGACATTGATAAAGATATCATTGTTGGCCAGGCGAACATCCAAATGTCGATCCAAAACTGCCGTCAATAAATGCAGGCGGTTGACGTCAATCCCCAAAGATGTGCGACGAGGCATCGCCATGTGAGTGGAAATTGTTAAAGCCTGAACTTCACACAAGAGTGGTCTTGTGCCTTCCATCGAGGCAAACACGGCGGAGCCGATCAGTTGATCGCCGCGCTCTTCAAGGAATAGCTCGGAAGGATTTGATACTTCTTCCAAACCTTTGGAGTTCATTTGAAAGACGCCCAATTCATGGGCCGCACCGAAACGATTTTTTAAAGCGCGCAGCAAACGAAAATCGTAAGAGGTATCCCCATCAAAGGAAAGAACGCAGTCCACCATATGCTCAAGGACTTTGGGGCCGGCGATGGTTCCGTCCTTAGTGACGTGACCAATCAAGATAACAGCAATGCCCTCTTGTTTTGCCAAGCCCATCAAGTGCCCAGCACATTCGCGAACCTGAGACACAGAGCCCGGCGCAGCCTGCAAATCCGACAAATACATGGTCTGAATAGAGTCCACGACCAAGACTTCAGGTTTTTTATGGCGGGCCAGTTCCATCACATTGTGAAGGTTACTCTCAGCTCCTACTTCGATTAATGGGGAGCGGATTCCCAAGCGATGGGCGCGGGATCCAGTTTGTGAAACGCTTTCCTCTCCTGAGATATAGAGAACTTTGTGTTTGTTTGCAGCAAGGCCACCGGCCATTTGCAAAAGCAAAGTGGATTTACCGATTCCCGGTGATCCCCCCAGCAAAACGAAACTGCCACGCGCTAAACCACCACCTAAAACACGGTTTAACTCTTCAAAACCGGTATTAAAACGATCCAGCTTAATTTCTTCAAGGCTTTGGTCTAGGGAGACAGGCTTCGCAGAGACGCCTGCTTTTTCAGTGCCGCTGCTTGTCGACCAGCCACGGGTTTTAGGCTCATCGAGTTGGAGCTCCTCCACGAAGGAATTCCAGGCGCCGCAGTCAGAGCACTTGCCCTCCCACCTTGGTCTTTGGGCTCCACAATTTTGACACGTATAGATCGTTTTAGTTTTCGATTTTGCCATAGATATTCGGTATCATTATTCCTATGTAGTGACAAGGAAGCACTACTATTCTCGATGGAGTGTGACGATATGCGGACCTCAGCTAAGTCTGTTATAATTTCTTTGCTTGTTGGGCCTGTAGCCTTTGCGCAATCAGGTAAAGGTGAACTAGATTCTTTTAAAAAAGCTTTGGATCAGTTTAAAGCTTCGAAGTATGAACTGGCGATACCAGCCTTTCAGGATATTGCTAAAAATAAAACCGATCTTGAAGAGTACGCGCGCTATTACTTGGCAGAGTCTTTGCTGAAAACTTCCAAGCTCGATGAAGCCAACGAAGAACTTGAAAAAATTCAAACGTTAACTCCTAACGTTAAGATGAGCATCGACGTGCAAAATCTTATGGGCCAAGTCGCTTTGGAAAAGAAATCCTACAAACAAGCCGCCTTGCTTTTTACAAAACTTGAAAGACGCACACGCAATACAGGAGACTATCCTGAAGTTATCTACAATTTGGCCATGGCGGAAAAAGGCTTGGGTAAGCATGCAGCAATGTGCAAACTTTTGGTTAAGCTTTATGAACGTCATCCAGGATATGCGAAAGTTCAAGACTGGGGCGTTGATTTAGCCGCGAATAAATTTGATGGTAAAGAAACCGGATGCCAAGTCACGACGGAAGATTTCCGCACGCGCGTTAGATATTTGCTGTGGGCAGGACTTGATCAAAAAGCACAGACTGAAATCAACTCTATGAAAGTAAATCTGGCGAAAACGGATCAATACTCGGCCGATAAGCTTCAAGTGCAATTCTACTTGCAAGAAGGTGAATTGGGTAAAGCTGTTGATCTGTTGAAGCCATACTACGAGGCCAAAAAACGTGATTTCGATTATTTGATCTTATTTGCCAATGCATCAGCTCGAGCGGGTGAAGTGCAGTTGGCCGTGGGTTCTTACTATTCCGCGTATAAGTTGAGTCCGCGTTCCAAAACAGGTCGTCAAGCTTTGTATCAATCGGCGTTTCTGAGCTACCAGTTTCAAGACTATGACGGAGCTGCTCGCAGATTCCAAGAGTTCATGAAGTTATACCCCAATTCTGGATTGAGCAAAGATGCAAAATGGCATTTGGCTTGGTTAAAATATTTAAAAGGGGACTACCAAGGTGCTTACAAAGCTTTTAACGAACTTAAAACTTTGAAGCATAAAAATAAACGGGCATGGAAATCCTTCCCTGAAGATCGTGTGAATTATTGGATGGCGATGAGTCTTTTCCGTCAAGGTAAGATGGAACCAGCTCGTGCGATGATGAACAGCATGGCGAAGGATCCATTACTTGGATATTATTCTATTGCAGCGCAAGCTCGTTTGAAAAAAATGGAAACAATGCCTCTTTTGAAAATGGCACAAAGTCCATTACCAACTCAGCCCCGCGTGATTTCCCGCTTTTCAGCAAGTGAATTTTTGACGCCGTCTCTTGAGGATGCCTATCGCGGTGATGATTCTGAATCTGAAGAAAATCTGATAATGACCCAATACTCTGCAGATGATGAAAAAGATACGGAAGAAGAAGCCGAAAGCGTTGATACCGATGATAAATCCATTGATGTCGTGGACTCCGAAACAGAGCCATCAACAGATGGCTCTGTTGGCAAAACGGCCTCTTTTTCTAGTCCGATTCTGATGAAACGTTTCGAACGGGCCCGTGATCTGATGATCATCGGTGAAAATGAGTGGGCGCGTTGGGACCTTTATGACATTGAAAGAAAAACAGCCAACCGTGAGTACCTTAGAACTTTGATGGGTGAATACAGCACAGCTGGTCACTTCAATCGCTCCTCATACATTGCGCAGGTGACTTTCGGTGGTCAAAGAGCGGCCCACGGAATCGAAGGTGTTCGCTATCTTTGGGAGCTCGCTTACCCGCGGGCTTATTCCGATGCTGTTGAAAAATACACGAAAAGCTTCAATGTTCCTGATGAACTTGTTTGGGGTATCATGAGAGCAGAAAGTTCTTATCGTCGTGATGCGATCTCTCCAGTCGGTGCATTGGGTTTGATGCAAGTCATGCCGTTTACCGGATACAAAGTCGCCACGTTAGTAGGGGACAAAGATTTTAAACCGCAACAATTGCTTCAGCCAGAAACTGCGGTGAAAATCGGTTCGCGCTATTTGAAACGCTTGATGGATCGTTTTGACAATACAATTCCGTTGGTGGCGGCTGGCTACAACGCGGGCCCTCACCGTGTAAAAAACTGGCTGGTATCTTTTGGTGGCTTGGAAACGGATGAGTTTATTGAGCACATTCCATTCTTGGAAACTCGTAACTATGTAAAACGTGTTGTTTCAAATGCGTATGTGTATTCTAAACTTTACGGTGGCAAACAAAAGGATCTTTTCCCGTACTTGGCCGAAGCGGTACCGGTAAAAGTAAACGCGGAACTAGTTGGCAAAGAAAACTGGGACGACATTTAACGCAAGATCGACGCCCAACCGCTGCGTTGCTGCGTCGGCGGCGTACTTTTGCGTAAGCCTTTCTCCTTGCGCCTTGCGTTTGGACGTCGCTCTTGCGTTAAATGAGGTTTTGGGTATAGGAAGGCTTTCTAGATAGGATTTTTTGTTGGCTACATGGGTTCGCTTTCTTTTTAAAAAGCTCATTGAGATATTTTGCTCGCTGGCAGTGCTGGCGACGCTTAGCTTTTTGTTGTTGAAGCTGTTGCCGGGTGGGCCTTTTGATGAAGACTTTGCTTTAAATCCTTTGGTGCGAGAAACTCTGTCAAAAAATTGGGGTCTTCACGATTCCGTTTTTCAACAAATTTTAAAATATATGGGCAGCGTCTTTGTCGGGAATCTGGGTGTTTCCATGGTGCGCCCTGATCAATCGGTGGTGTCTATTATTGGACAGGGCCTTGCGAACTCCATGGGGTTGAATCTTATCGCTCTGCTTTGTGTTCTGATGGGCTCCTTTGGTATCGCTATTTTATCCATGCGTTTTCGTGGCAGTTGGTTTGATCGAAGTGTCGACCAAGTGATGATTGCGTTTTTATCTTTGCCCAGTTTGTTCTGGGGGCCTTTGTTGATTTATCTCTTTGGCTTTTATTTCAATCTTTTGCCGGTGGCTTTTTTGACCGGTCCCTTAAATTATATTTTGCCCGTTTTGACCTTAAGCATGCGTCCCTTGGCTTCGTTGGTGCGTTTATTGAAAACCTCCCTGACGGAAAATTATCATTTCGATTATGTGCGCACGGCTAAAGCCAAAGGTGTCGGTGAGTGGGGAATTCTAATTCGCCATGTCCTTCGCAATTCAATGATTCCTTTTTTAAGCTACAGTGGCCCCCTATTGGTGGGGTTGTTGTCAGGATCTTTCTTGGTGGAAATGCTCTTTGCTATTCCTGGATTAGGCGGGCAGTTCATCATGGCCGTTGGTGATCGTGATTACACGCTTATTGTCGGCTTGTCTCTTTTTTATGGGAGCTTGTTGATTGTGATGAACTCCGTGATCGACGTGATTATGAGAATGGTCGATCCAAGATTAAGAGAGGAAGCATGAAGAAGCTTCCGGTTGTCTTTGCCGCGACCTTTTTAGCTATTCTAGGTATACTCGTCCTTTTCGGCCCGGTTTTATTTCCCGCATCGGCTCTGGAACAAAATGTGGACGCTATTTTACTTGCTTCAAGTTCTGTGCATTGGTTTGGGACAGACTCCCTGGGGAGAGACTTATTTGCCCGAGTTTTGCAAGGAGGCCGAGTCTCTTTGTTAGTGGGCTTAGTCTGCTCTGTTATGACGTTCTTAATTGGTTTTGTTTATGGATCGTTGGCAGGCTGGCTGGAAGGTTTTGGAGATAAGATGATGATGCGCTTTTGTGATATCGTCATGGCAATCCCGAGTTTTATTTTAGTGTCGGTTTTGTGTTTAAGTGTGCAGTTGCTATTGCCGATCGAAGATCCTCATTGGCGTGCTTTGTGGGGGCTGTGCCTTGGGATCTCTGCGACCCATTGGATGAGCATTGCCCGTGTGACTCGCGGGATGGTGCTGGAAGTGAAACGCAAACCCTTCGTGGAAGCGGCCATTGCCCTAGGCGGTACACGCACTCATATCCTGGGACATCACATTCTGCCGAATATTTTGAATACTTTATTAGTTTTAGTCGCTTTGCAGATACCAACCAATATTTTATATGAAAGCTTCATGAGCTTTATCGGTCTTGGTGTGCATCCGCCATATACAAGTTGGGGGATCCTCATGCGCGAGGGCTGGAAAACTCTGTCGAGCTTTCCTCATTTGATTTTATATCCGGCCGCGGTTTTGTTTTTAACCGTATGGAGTTTTCACGTTCTGATTGATTCAGTTCGAAAACCTAAAAATCTGTAGGTGGGGTCCACCCACCAAAAGTTGTCTCCAAAAATTCCGCACAACCCAAAGTCAGATGATCGTTCATTTCTTTAGCGACCACTTGCACTCCTAAAGGGAGTCCTTTGTCATTTAGTCCCATCGGGATCACCGTTGAAGGCATCCCCAGTGTGGTAAAGATCCCTGTCGAGATAAAATCAAACGGCGACCACAGCGGAGCATGATGCTTCGGCGCCACACGAGAATGTGGAGGTAAAATCAAAATGCCGTTATCTCCCAATGAGGCTTCAAGGTCTTTTTTCATTTTATCAAGCTCGGCAATATTTTTGTCGGTGTCGCCAGTGCTCACATCCAAGCGCTCTAAAAGGGAGGTCATAATGTTTGGCAGGGTGTAGTTCCCTTTGCCGAAAGCGATTTTAAAAACCTCTTTGCTGATATTGATGTCAGTCGCCTCACCAAAAAGCATTTCGTGGAAGCTCTTCGTTTTTGTTTTTTCCAAAGCGGAAAACCATAGTTTGGTTGCACGTGTGAAAAAGCGGGGATTGAGTTCATGGACTTCTGCACCGAGCTCTTCAAAAAGTGTCCCACAGTTTTTAACTTGCTGGGAAAGTTCTGAATCAATTCGACGGGCTCCATGGAATACCGGTGACGGGCAAAGATAAACTTTTTTCCCAAGCCAGTTGTGTTCGGGCTTCTTTAAATAAGAAGCTTCCTTGGTCGCGGAGTCATAACCATCTGCTCCCATCATGATGTTCATCAAAGGATATAAGTCCGTGGCTTTGCGGGTGATGGGCCCTAGAACCGTATAGGGTGCTTTGTCATCTTTAAGGACATTTTTAAAATCATCACGCGTATAGGGAAAATGTCCCGTCAGAGGAATCAATCCCGGGGAGGGCTTATGCGCAAACACGCCACAAAAAAAGGCCGGCATTCTCAGGCTGCCCCCAATGTCGCTGCCAATGCCGAAGGAGCTGGCCCCCGCTCCGAGCAACGCGGCTTCACCACCACTGCTGCCGCCACAAGTGCGCTTTAAATCATAGGGATTGTTGGTGCATCCATAGACGGGGTTGTTGGTTTCAAACCAAAATCCCAATTCAGGCACATTGGTTGTTCCCAAGGGAATGGCCCCCGCGGCCTTCAGTCGCCCTACGGCTGTGGCATCATAGTCCATCACATCGTGGCAGTGATGAATGCTCCCACCAGTGCGTTTCATACCTTGAACAGCCAACATTTCTTTGATCGTGAAGGGCACACCAAACAGAGGAGGCAAGTTGTCTCTACTTTTTTGCAGTCGTGCCGTTTGTTCCGCGGCGGTCAGACGTGCCTTGATGAAATCATTTTCCACAAGGGCATTCAGTGCAGGATTTACTTTTTCAATTTGGGCGATATGGGCTTCGACAGCCTCGGTGGGAGTCACTTCACCCGCCGCAATTTTTTGTGCTAAAGCAAAAGCAGAAAGTTTCAAAAGTTCATTCATGGCACAACCTCTGGTCGATTATTTTAGGCCAAGTTCCAGGGGAGTCAACGCCGTGGCTGAATCGTACTTTTAGTAGACTGGGTTTTGAGTTGCGTCAATTACATGGGTCTGGGGACTTATTTGGGACGGTCACCTCAAGATAATATGAGAAATATTGAAATAACATTAAACCTTACCTATAGTTTGTTGATTATGCTTAAGAAAAATACCGTTCAATTTGCAGTAGTTAGAGAAGACTCTGACATAGAAATAAATCTTTTTGAGAAGTATTCTATCAAGAATCCCATTCTTATTGGCTCTGGAGGATGCACCGCTCTCACACTGGCCAGTCAGTATCCTGGCATGCTGATTTCATTAATTGAGCCTAACTTGGCGCAAATCAATTTAGTAAAATCAAAAATTCAGATTCTGAAAGCAAAAAGTAAAAGCAAACGAATCAGTGAATATGCTCAAATTATTGAGTCCGGGAATTTTGAAGCCCTTTTTAGATCTATGAGAGAATTTATTCACGAGTTTATTGCTGATGAAAAGGATCTTGAAAAACTTTTCATGAGTGGAACAACATCTCAGTGGAAGAAAGTTTTTTCTCACCCGTACTGGTCTGTAAGCTTTGATTTGTTTTTTAGTACACCGATTCTGCTGACCATGTTTGGACCAGCAGCTATTCAGCATGGTCCGCCAGAGTCTTATGGTCGATATTTCCAAAATGTTTTTGAAAAAGGCATTTTAGCGAAAAACAGAAAGGATAACCACTTTCTGCAACATCTGTTGTTGGGACGATACCTTTCACATAGTTTGCCATTATTTCTTGAAAAACCGCCGGCTGAAGTCAATTTCAAGTATTTTTCTTGCATGGCAAATGAAGTTAAAAGTTATGCGAAGTATGACTTTGTAGGACTATCGAACATCTTCGACTGGAGCTCTGAATCTGAAGTCAGAGACATTGTTAATAAATTAGATAAAGAATTAGATGTCGGTGCCATTGTTGTGTTTAGACAACTTAATAACGCTAAATCATTTCGCAAATTTTTCGGAAAAAATTTTGAATGGCTTGATAGCGATGCACAATCCTTACATGAAAAAGATCGAAGTCTTTTTTATTCGTCACTGCAAATTGCTAGGAGAATCAAATGAGTTTGCGCCAATTAATTGATAAAGTACTGACGGAAACAGATTATAAAAATAATCCGTACTTTACGAATCTTCATGCTGGAAATTTTGCTAAAGAAGATTTTTTAGAAACTCAGATTCAGTTTTACTATGCGGTTGTGTTTTTTAGTCGACCGATGGCGGCACTGGCTGCCAAGATTCCGTCTCCTGAGCTTAGATTAGAAGTTATACGCAATGTCTGGGAAGAGCACGGTGAAGGGAATCTTAGTATTGCCCATGGCAGCACTTTTATTGAGTTATTAAATCGTCTCGGCGGTGTTGAGTTAAACGATGTTATGCATCGGGGGTTGTGGCCGGAGATCCGTACTTTTAATACGACTCTTATCGGAGTGTCTGTTTTAGATGATTTTATCATTGGAGTTGCCACGTTGGGAATTATCGAGCGTATGTTCAGTGATATTTCAGGTTGGATTGGCCAAGGTATCGTTAAGAACGGTTGGTTAACTGATGACAGAATGATTCATTACAAACTTCATCAAGCGCTGGATATTAAGCACTCGGATGATTTTTTCCAAATTATTGAAAAGGCCTATAATACGAGTGATGAGTATAAATATCATATCGAGCAAGGACTGCGTTTAGGTGCATGTGTATTTAATGATATGTATGCAGGTCTATGGAGATCACGTAAGTTTCGTTGGATTCAAGAGACCGCCTATGTGCCATCTAGAAGTGCAGACATCATAATATAATGGATATTGTCAGGTTAACTTCAAAAAACTGCTCTGAATACAGTCAGGGACTCCAAGAGCTGGAAAGTATCGCGGAGTATCCTTATGGTGAAGATTTTTTCAAGATTAACCATGGTTCATCGTACTTTAGTTTTTTCGAAAGATTGGGGAAACCACTTTTTCACATCGCTATGGATGAGGGAAAAATAGTGGCCGCCGGATGCGGAGTTTTAAGGAGCATAAATTCACATCGGGGCTCTATCAATGCCTGGTATTTATGTGATCTAAAGGTTCACCCAGCATATCGACAAAAAAGATTGCCCTCTAAGTTATATAGAAAAAATTTGATAAGAAATTATCTACGCTGTCCCAGATTTTACGCCATTTCAATGAATCCTGTAGGGCAAGAAAATCGCGTTGTAGCGATACTTAAGAAGTTTCCTTTTCTGCCCATCAGATCAGTATGTACTTTGAATATTTTTAGTTTTGATGCTGCGACAATCAAAACTCATCGAGAGTCTATTGAGCAAGTCACTGGGCCTATATCCTTTTTTTCTTTGGCGGGAAAAAAGGACCTAATTATGAAAAGCACCGGGCTTGTTTTGCCACTTTTGCATATACAGCACGGCCCATGTAAGGCTGCGGGAACTTTGAATCCTGAAGAGGGGGCCGTTCATATGATCGCGGCACCAGAAAAATCAGCTTTGGATAGAGTGTTGAGCTCTATACAAAATCCATCGGCGTCGG
>JBLMWG010000016.1:0-9152 GCA_050257115.1 Bacillota bacterium | reverse complement strand
TATTGCTCTTTAGAGATTTCTTTATCGACTTTGATCTAGGTGTAAAACAGAACCCAGATTCATCAGGGTCATTGTCTGCCCGCCCCTCGATTCATAGGCTGTAAAGGCTGGAGCTTCGACTGCAAAGCGCGATAGGGCCTGGAAGAAGTCCTTCGTGTATGGTTTCTCCAAATGATTATGGAGATCCTCCCAAGTTTTCCAGGTTTCCACGAACATAAAGATCCCCGGTTCAAGTGGGTCTTCAAAAAAATCATAGCTAAGACAGCCGTGGCTAGCCTTTGTAGGCCGAGCAAAGATGTCGGCAATCCCAATGAATTCTCGGTCCTTATTAGCTTTCACGCGAATTTTGGATGTCATCACAATCATAGAATTCTCCCGATAGTGTTAGTTTATCAGCCCCGCTGACGATTCACCTTGGGTAATCTGAATTTTCTGCTAAAATGAATTTATGAAAAAACGTTTGTTCCTTGCCTTGAACGCGACGGATCCTCTTTCAACAACATTCTTGCCGACCTACAAAAAATTGAAAATCAATGCCGACCAAAAAGACATGACTGTCAAATGGGTTCCTCCGGAAAACTTTCATGTAACAGTCACTTTTCTTGGGGATATTACTGAGGAAAACATTCCCTTGCTACTGGAGTGCCTACAAGAAGCATGCAATGAGACTCGTCCCTTCGATTTAAAAGTTGATGATGTTGGTGCATTCTCTAGCGAGCATGATGCGAGAGTTCTCTGGCTTGGTATTCAAAACAAAAAATGTCTTGGCGAATTTAAACAGCTTCTGGATCAACTCCTTGAAGATCGCAAATTACTCACTCATCCTGAGTTTCGCGAGTTCAAACCTCATCTCACCTTCGCACGACTCCGCAATCCCCACAGTGTCAAAGACCTGATTTCTCCATTTAAGCGCAAAAGTTTCGGAAAAATCCACGTTGAAGAAATCATCTTATATGAATCAAAACAGGCAGGCCCCTTCCCTGTCTATACACCAATATCCCGATGCAAATTGACAGGCCAAGATGTTCCAATCACTCCTATTGACTTTTCTTGATTCGAATCTTTTCACTGAAAATAGTCTTGCAAAATTCTTCGAATAAATTCGTCACCACCCACCGCTGAGGTTTACCACTGTCCGTCCTGAGCTTAGCTTCCGTTACAGCGATAACCCTCGGTCGCATAAATGATGGCACATTTTCTGTGAGATAATTCTGCAATGAATTTAAATCCTCTTCCGTCACATCTCCGCTTACAGCAATTCCAATCTCTTCACCCGCTGTTTCATTCAAGAAGGGTACGGCAATAGCCGTTATGTTTTTCGGAGGAAGCCAACGAGTCAAAATGTCATCGATTTCGATCAAAGAAATTGTCAGGCCAAATCTTTTGATAACGTCCTTTTGTCTGCCGGTAATAAAAAAATAGGGCTCTAAAGTATCTTCGCGTATATAGAAAAATCCTCGATCTCCCGTATGCAGATAGTCTCCTGCAAAAATCTCTGAGTTATCTTGATCCATATAACCAAACATTATTCCGGGGCCTCTGATACAGATTTCACCTTCTTCACCTTCACCCAAAACCTCTCCTGCTTCTGAAAGAATGCGAACTTCATTTCCACGCAAGGGGGTACCAATCGATGGTCTTTTGAAATGGGTCAGCCAATAATCTAAAATAGTTTTCGAATCACTTGGCTTGTTAATTAAAGAAAAATTAATCGCCTCAGACAGACCGTATCCTTGAATAATCTTAAATGGAAATTCCAAAGAAAGCCGCTTTGCAAGCTCCGGCGATAAGCTAGAAGCCGCTGTCACACAATATTCCAAGACGTTGGTCGCCGAGAGAACCTTTTGCCGCAAATCCAACAATGACTTGAGTGCATGTGGTACAATAGAAAGAATTTGAACTTTGTCTTCCTTCAGGGACTCCAAGATTGTTGCAAAATCAAATCCGTTATAAAGAACAAGTCGTTGTCCACTAAATAGGCTACATAAAAATGAAAACTCCAGGGCATTTACGTGATAGATCGGTAGTGGAGTGGCTATCACTTTTCTCTCACTCAGGCCATGCAGTTCGATCAAAGCATCACTATTTAGTAAAATGCCAACTTCACTTTGCTGTACTATTTTTGAGTATCCTGTTGTCCCGCTAGTAAATATTAAAATTGCCGCAACATTCTTAGGACGAATCTTGTTTGCTTGAAACTCGTATGAATTTGTGGGGATCTCCAACGAATGGCTTTTCTCAAGCCGCAATGCTTGAAAATTTTTTCCAACAAAAAGTGAGTATTTGCGACCAATCTGCTTAATTTTTCTAGAAATTCTTTCGCCGCCGTCATTTGGACTTAACGGGGATAAAGTAAATCCCCCCAAGATCGCCGCCGTCATAAAAACAATATTTTCATATGTGTTGTTATCAACAGTGATAATCACTTCGCAATCTAAAAAGTCAGACAATAGATAGCATCTGACTCTTTCCACATCTCCGTGGAATTCCGCAAAGGTTTTATCTAAAAACTGACGTTCTTTCCCATATACTTTAAGAAACGGCAACTGCGCATATTTTTGAATTGCGACCGAATAAGACTCTTCAAAAGAAGCCTTCAAATATTGAAGGCTGCGTTCGTTAAAAGGTTCACCATCGACTGTGTATAATGGTGTCGACTTGTTCATCTCTTAAAACTTTGTATAGGTCCGATTGAGCATAGGATGGTCCTCATCCGTCGGCCCGCCTTCGGAATCCGGATGATAAGCTAAAATAGCCAATCCATTTTCTCCTGAGTAAAAGCAATGTGCTGCCGCCTCTGGGAGATAAAATACATCTTTTTCTGCTAAGTCCACCGGTGCAGATTTTGGAGTAATGCACTTTCCTTGCCCAGAAAGCACAGCTCCCATTCGAATTGTCGGGTGAATATGCATTGTTTGTTCGACGTTGGGAGGAAAAACAAGCAAGTTCAAAACCGGCTCTCCCATACGAGCAGGTGGAATCAAAATAGAGGTCGTGCAATTATCGATATAAACAAGTCGACCAGATTTCTCGACCGGACCGCCTGCCGTAAATAAACCCCTGTAGCCAATTCTGCGAATAATGACAACCTCACCAGAACCACTTAAGGTGAACGACCCAACGGATGAGAAATACATTCCCACCCCAAGAGTCATCTTCGGCGCTCCCTGCCGAACCAAGGACACTTCGCCACTGATCACAATACCAAAATAAGTGCTAGCTACATCCGGATAACTCGTATCACCTTTGGTATGTGTCGTTAAGATCGTAGGATACATACTCAAAGAAGCGTCAAAAACTAACGAGTCACGGAATTTTTCAATTTTCATGTGGCCACCCATCAATGTAAAGAGAGTTCTATTTTAGCCTCATCATCAATGACAGAGCAAACTGAGTTTTATTGTTCTAGATGCTCCCGACAATCGTATGGTTAGAAAATTTATTCGATCTCATCTGTTTTATAATTACCTTCGTCATGTAAGAATCATCGAATGGAGGATAGATGGCTTTCAACCGTAGGGACCTTTTGATCGCTGGAGTTGGATCCTTGTTTGGCTTTGCTCTGCCAAAAACAATCTCAAAACTGTCTACACAATCAAATAAATATGATTCCGATATCCCTCCCTACACTATTTACGGCTTGGGAATGGAAGGTCATCGCTTTCCCGGTGGCCAGGGTTACCTTGAGCATAAAGAATCCGTTATCACCGAATTAGATCTTGTTAGCGGGATATTTAAGCAAACCCTCTTACCAATGCCCAACGGACACATCGTCACAATTTTGAATGGAGAAAAATTAGTCTGCACCCCTATTCAAGGATCAAAAATCTTTGTTCTCAGTCTGAAGCATGAAACTGAAAAAATCCTAGAAAGCGAAGCAGGTACAATTTTTGGCGGACACGGAACGCATTTGCCCGATTTAGGTCTTTTTATAGCGTCTGTAAAATCTGAAAACCTCGATAAACCTGGATATCTGGCCGCATATGACGACCGAACATTTGAACTCAAAAGAAAAATAGAAATTAATGCTTTATATCCCCATGATCTAAGACCCGTGCCGGGAAAACCTTCTCAGGTCGTTGTTTCTCATGGCTCTCAATCGCAAAGTTTTCAAAGTTCCCATTTAGGTAAAGACCCCGTGGCCTCCATCATTGATGTTTCAACCGGTGAAATTCTTCGTCGTTTTACAGACTTCCAGCTTCAGGGATTAAACCATGTCACGATTTCAGAAAACGGTGATATCTACACGTCACAACTTATTTCGTTGCCCCCGAATGAAGCTTCTTTACAAAAATTCGATGAAGACTTTCCTGGGGTAAAATGGGCCTGGGGAGATGGAACGGGAACAAAGCTTGATCGCTTGCCATATCCAGCACCAGTTCTTTGGTTCCCCCAAAAAGGAGCGCCTCAAGCCTTAATGTCTCATCCCGGGCAATTTTTAAGACACCAAGATATCACCTACCATTCGAACCTTAATCAAGTTTACTCGACCTACTCTGAATCGAACTCGATTGCCGTCATAAACTCTCGCGGCGAAATAAAAACGGTAGATGCAGGTCTTTTTGGCGTTTACAAAGTCCGTGGAATTCGTGCAATTCCAAATTCTCCACTAGTCCTCATCAATGACAGTGAAAATGGCATTGCCTTGGTTGACATGAAAGAACAAAAACTAAAACAGTTTTATCATGTCCAACTATTTTTGACCCGACATATCACTTTAAAGGTTTAGCACAGTTGTTTCTCGACTTTTTCGAGAAGCAACGCGCGATCCAATTTGCCACTCGCATTGAGCGGCAATTCACTTATAGCGACAAAATCACGCGGTATGAATGAGGTCGGGATGGTCTCCCGCAGTTTCTTTTTCAAAAGCTGGACTTCTTCAGCACTCAATATTCTATCTGTGATTCCAACGAGAGCCGTGGGGTTATTTAACTCATCAAAATAGTACGGAATCACATGAACAAAGAGCCCCTCGTAATTATCTTTCAAACGACTTTCGACCTCATCTAATTCGAATCGTTGTCCGCCAATCTTAATTTGATTATCAATTCGTCTTAAAAAGACATACCCATTTTCAGTCTGTCGAACGAGATCTCCGGTCTTATACCATCTCTTTCCATCTATAATAATAAAACTTCGCTGGTTGGCATTGGCATCCACATAACCTTTCATGATCTGACTGCCACTCAGAAGTAACTCACCTTCAAATTCAGAGGCACTTTGGGTGTCACTATTATACAGCAAGAAATCCTGATTTTCGTAAAATACTCCAATCGGCACAATCTCTTCTGCTAAATTACGATTGAAAACACTGTACGCAATAGAAATCGTCGCTTCTGCTGGCCCATACACATTATAGATCTCACCGTTGGGAAACAGAATCTGCCAGGACTGCGCCACAGACTTAAAAAGCTTCTCGCCAATAAAAAAACTTTTGCGCAGGCTTAGATTTGAAAAGGCACGTTGAGAATAAAATGTAATGATATTTTTCGCTACGGATGGAGCCGAGCTCCATACTGTTATCTTCCACTTATCAATAAGCGTTGGTACCTCTAACAATTGTTCACTTCGAATAGGAACCAAAGCAGCACCGGAAAAAAAACTCCAAAGAATATCTCCAATCGCCACGTCAAAATTTAGCTCGGACATATGACCAATAATGTCTTCAAATCCAATATCTGCTATTTTAAAAAAATTATTAAGATAAGCCCAGACATTGTCGTAAGTAATTTCAATCAACTTTGAGCTCGCTGTCGTACCTGAGGTTGGCACAATATAAAGCACTCCTTGATCAGAAGGAGGAATCATCTGAAATGAGTCCTTCTTATTCATATCAAACTCAAGAGGATTTACACATCTTCCCTGATAGTCACCTCGAGAACTTACGATCAGATCAATATTTAAGGCTTCAAGTAAATTGGTAATTCGCTCTGTCGGCCAAGTTGGATTGATTGGAACAAACGTCTTTCCACTGAGAATTGCCGCAAGAATCCCAATACTCGGCACTTCATTTTTATCACTAGTCAGGGCAAATGTGCCGACGCCCCGAGAACATAAGATACTAGCCAGTTGTCGCGCAGATAAATAAATCTCCTCAAAAGAAAGTCGATAATCACGATTTTCTTTTGAATAACCCACAGCCATATTCTGCCTATGATGAGTCACTGTTTGAAGAATATGCCTCTGCAGCGGATGTGTATTCACGTCGCTTTCACTTTTCTTTTTATGAGGTCTAAAAGATCACCCAGATTTTTCAATTCCGTCAATTCTTGCACATCCAGTCGAATCGAAAACTCCGATTCAATCTCCAACAGAACTAAGACATGATTCAAAGAGTCCCAACCAGAACCATCTTTAGGCGTAAGCTCCCTATCAAAGGGAACATCACTGTTGGTGACTCTTTTAAAAATGTTCATGACTGCAATATCAACGGCGTCCATTTTTCTTTCTTTCGATGAAAGATTGAACGGCAGCATAGGAAGAAAAGTTTTCCTTCTCGACCTCCATCGGATGAATTTCAATGCCGTGAAACGACTCAATTTCAACAATTAAGGTCACAATAGAGATACTTGAAAGCTGCGACAAAATATCACGAGACAGATCTAAATCGGGAAAAGTTTGACGAAGTTTACCTTCAAAGGCATCCATAAAACCCCTTACTGGACACCTCAAGATATCCATGATGCAATCATAAAAGAATTTCTGATTTCACTCAAACTAAAGATGAAAGAACATGAGATTATCCATGGAAAACTTCACCCCTAAGACTGTGGCCTCTTTTATCTCAAAAACAGCCAATATATTTCTCGATAAAGTCAGTCAGGCCTTCGATCGACATCTCATCTTAAAAGGACTTTTCCTCACCCTTGTTCTTGTGGGAAGCGTCCATACTTTCTTTCACTGGAGCGATTACTATACGATTTTTTTTGGCGATGAAGGTACTCACTTCTTTCTAGTGGACCGTCTTATCTTGGACTTTCCTTATTACATCATCATTGGGGTGGTTTTAGGAGTCGCCGGCTTTATCCTTCCACCGAAGGTACTGCCTGACCTTCATATTATCGGTTTCATACTATGTCTGGGAGTCATTTCAACCAGTCACCTTGAAACCCCAATCCCCTACAACATGATCAACTTCACGATCAATATCGTCGGTACTTATGTTTTGTACTTCCTCGGGTTTTATCTTCCCAGACACAAAGGGCTTCGTATCCAACTTTGGTCCATCTATGGAGCATGCATCGGAAGTCTTTTTTTAAATTCAGTAACTCTCTTGATCGCACCATCCTTCAAGTTCTTTTGGTATATACAGTCCATTCGTTTAATCTTCATTTTCTCGACACTGGTCCAAGAGCGATATCATCGCTTGTTGGATTTTAAATCAAACAGCGAATACCTCTCTTATGTCTTCTCACCTTCTGTCTTTTTAACTCCTTTGCCTGTGCCGTCGAAAGAATGGAAGTTCTCACAAAGTACGAAAGTTCGCTTAGTCGGCTTTTCAAATTTAATTATTAATATTGCCTATGTGGCAGCCGCGGTGGCTCTCAAAATCTGGGTCATCATTCCCATGGAGCCAAAGACTTTTCTTAGCTATATAGCATATGGCTTTTTTAAATATATTTTCTACTATCTGGCCAGCTGTGCCTGGATCGAAATCCCCGTAAGCCTCTGCCAATGGATGGGGGGAATGCCTCTAATTAGTGGTTTTGACTTTCCACTTTTAGCCCCCAACCCATTCGAACGATGGAGAACTTGGAATACTTACTATTATCGCTGGTTTGGATGGAATATTTTTATTCCGGTCCAAAAAAAGACTAAAAGCAGCTTTCTTTCCGTCGCCCTCGTTTTTCTATTCACCATGTTTATTCATAGCGGGCGCGACAACATCTACCTATTTACTTTTAGTAACAAAATATTCGCCTCGAAACTCTTGATAACTCAGATTGTTTTTTTCTCTTTGCACGGACTCTTGGTATACGTTGCCTTGAAAACTCCGCGCCTCTGGGGGCAGGCCAATAAGGTAAGCGGCTGGTGGGGAGTTTTTATCATGACTTTTTTAATGAGCCTGGTGCATATCATTGCGCTTTAGCTCCGCGAACAAACCACGATAAAACTTGCGCTGCCCTGATGGAGCTAAATGAAGAACATCAATATAGTCCGAGTCTGCAAGCCCCATATTTTCCGGCTGCACCACCGATAGACCTGTGCCACTTTTTATGAGGGTAAACATGTACCTAAGATTTTCATCGTATTTTTGAGTCTTGAACTTCAAAAATTCCGGCTGTTCTTTTATATGATATAAAACCACGTTCTTTGAAACTGATTTCAGTAAATTCACCATGTCGATGAATATTGAAACCTGCTCTTCAGACACGCTCAATGTATTAAAATCACAGCAAGCCCGAAGCCTTTGATTCGACCAGCTTTTTACATCCGGTTCCTGCTTCTCTTGCAAGGCCTCTTCAAAAAACGTTTTTGAGTAAGGTAGATTCCAGTTGTACACACCACCACGATGAAGATTCCATAGTGGAGTCTCCAAAAAATTCTTATCAATCCACAACGAATTATACTTATTTGAAATGTCATCTGTCTTTAGGATCTCATTTTCAGTCAACAAATTCTTAAAAAGCAACCGATACACGTAGGGTGATGATCCTAAGAATATTGACTTATAATATAAAACTTCTGGAATCTGACTTTGAAAATAAGAGCTTCCCGTCCAAAGATCTGCATATGAAAGTACTGCTGCGATCTGATCTGCTTTCATCGCTGTCCTCTGAGAGTAGCGATAATAGTTTCCGGTCAGCTTCGTGTGCGGAACTTTTATATACACGGCCTCAAGTGTTTGCTTCTTCTCCTTAAGATATTGAGTAAGCTTATAAACAAAGGCCAGATAAACTTCCATTTCGACATTTCTCATACCAATGTTGACCGCATGAAGATCCTGCCCGTATTCCGCCAAAAGAGGATTTACTATGGATGGATCCACACAGCATTCAACTTCTGATGCCCCCAGAAACAGGGCCACCTTCGAATCAGAAAATACATTTTCTTTGTTTTCGAGGAACTCCAACATCCTATGTTTGATAAATATCGGAGACGCATACGGAAGAGCTCGATGTTCGATAGACTTCGTCAAGAATGAGAACATC
>JBLMWG010000015.1:0-3370 GCA_050257115.1 Bacillota bacterium | reverse complement strand
CAAAAGGTACGGACATACTTTTGGTAGCAACCATGCGTCAGAAGTGACGCATGGTTGCTACCAAAAGTATGTCCGTACCTCTCAACTTGGAGCCTAATATGTTTAAAATAGTTAGTTATGTTTTGGCTTATTTTTTTGGTTCTGCGTCTAAGAGCATTGACCTGAAAGAAATGGCTTTTGAAATACTGGAAGAAGCCGTTTATCGATCACGCAAAACTGTGGCATTGCTTTTAGCAGGGCTGTCTTCAACGATACTTGCTTGCGGTGGATTCCTTATCGCCCTAACAAACGCCTCAAACCAATATGATAACACGGGACACATTTACGCGACGGCCACACTTTGGAGCGGAATTGCCATCACGCTCTTCTTTCTGGGAGCCACCTACTATATCTTTGCAATCGCCTGGCCCGGAGTTCACACACATCATAGCCAGACAAGGGCTTCAACAACGCAAAGTCGCTTTCAATCAACCCAACATCCCTCAGAGTTAGAGAGAGCTGTTTCACTTTTAATTATGGATTTTATCGAAGGTCGAAAATTAAGACGCGAAGAGCGCAGACACGATAAAGCTAACAGAGAAGCACGCTGGGAAGAAAATCTTGCGAAAAAATCGCCGCCATCACCTTCCGCAAGTGGCCCTCATTAAGGATTGCGCATCAGTGTTTTCCAACCATTTTCTGTACGCTGGTAAATATAGCGTTCATGTAAGCGGCCACTAAGACCAAACCAGAACTCAAACTCGGTCGGAATCACCAACCATCCCCCCCAATTTTTTGGACGAGGAACCTCTTGGCCATCGAATTGCTTTTCGTATTCTTCCACACGACGAGCGAGATGGTCGTAACTTTCAATCTCTTCACTTTGACGAGAAGCCCACGCACCGATTTGGCTTAAACGCGCTCGCGTTTTAAAGTAGGCATCACTCTCAGCCTCTGTGGTCTTAACCGCCATCCCAGTGATTCGAATTTGGTGCCACAACACAGGCCAATGAAAATTCAAACAGACATTAGGATTCTGTTCGATGTCTTTTCCTTTATGACTTTCATAGTTGCCATAAAAAACAAAACCCTCCGGAGTGACTTGCTTTAGATAAACCACTCGAACGGAGGGAATGCCCCTTTCATTAACCGTAGCCAACGACATTGCGTTGGCTTCGGGAACCTGCTTAGCGACCGCCTCTTTCATAAGACGGTCAAAATGCACAAAAGGGTCAAGATTCAAATCAAACATCAGAAATTACTTCTTAGGTTTTTTATCAGCTTTAGCGTCAGCTTTAACGATATCCATCAATTCAACTTCGAAAACTAGAACTGAATTTGGTGGGATACCTGGGCGACCTGAAGGACCATAAGCAAGTTCTGGTGGAATGAAAAGTTTAGCTTTGCCGCCAACTTTCATCAATTGAAGAGCTTCTGTCCAACCTGGAATTACGCCACCAACTGGAAATTCAGCCGGTTGACCACGGTCATAAGAAGAATCAAATTGTTCGCCATTAGTCAAAGTCCCTTTATAGTGTACTTTTACGACGTCTTCTTTTTTAGGAGTTGCGCCAGTGCCTTCTTTTTCAACGATGTACTGAAGACCAGAAGCAGTTACTTTTACGCCTGCAGCTGATTTATTTTTTTCCAAGAATTCTTTACCAACTTTTGCGTTTGCTTCAGCTGTTTCTTGTTGTTTTTTCATCGCCATTTCTTGCAACTTCATCATAGCAGATTGCATGTCTTCTTTAGACATTTCGTTTTTACCTGCAGATGCATCTTTCAAAGCTTGCGCCAAAGCGTCAGCATCGAACTCGATGTTTTGTTGTTTCAAATTCCCACCGATTTGCTGACCGATAGCATAGCTCGCCTTCTTCGTGTCAGTGTCCAATTTAACTTTTTTCGTGCAAGATGTGGAGAAAGCCATTGCCGCAGCAAGCCCCCCAAGTACTAACTTATTCATTCTGTCTCCTCATTAAGGTGTTTACTTTATACAGCCACATCATCTTGCGACGATTTATTGGATTTTCAAATAGATAATGCGCATAGCCACGCGCGGTCGTTTAGATGGACGAAAAGTCCTCAATTAGGGCGCCGCAAAAATCAGAAATGCTCACAGGCTTCGAAAAAAAACGCAAGGCACCCTTTTCATCAGAGGACTTTCTGATGAAGGGCGTTTGTTCGGCTGTACAAATATAGACCTTTACTTGGGGAAACCTTTTTTGAATGACTTTTAATAAGCCTGCATGCTCCATTTCGGGCATATTCAGATCAGAAAGAACAATCACTGTTTGGTGAAGAGTGTGACGCTCCAAAAGAGCCAAGCATGCATGAGCGGTTGCAACACAATCAATCGCAATATTTTGCACCCCAGAAACCTGCCCAAGGCCCGCCTTAAACAAATTAAAAAGATCTGGTTCGCTATCCACTAGAAGAACCTGAACCACCCACACTCCATCAATAATGAATAATGCTCTTACACTTGAGATTCATGTTACCTTAGGGTCCCAGGTAATCCAAAAAAAATCTTAGACTCCATAAACTTAACTAACATCTGTTCCATCCTTTTGCTCCAAAACACCGTCTTTTCGGGACACCAATCCCAGTGTCTCAAAGCTGGATCGAAAACCCCTTGACTATTGCGAATATCCTTCAGCAAAGGCACACTAAAAAAACATCAACAAAGAGGTTCTCATGCTGAGATTCATCATGTTTTTTTGCTTAATGGTTGCCACAGCCCCGTTATCTTATGCGCAAACCAACTCCAAACCAAAAAAACTGAACACCCAACTCTATGAACAAGAACCTGAAGAGGATAAGGAACAATCTTTTAGCGCCAAAGTTCGTGTCGTTCGCGAGGTCTCTGACGAGGTTGAGGTCTTTTTTGAATCTGACAGCGCCAAAGGCGCCTATACCTTACCGCACAGCACTCCCAACTATGCTACAGTGCTTAAAGATTTAGAAAAATCCAGAGCTCCCCACGGGCCTCAAGTCACCGTCAAAGCGGACTCTGAAAAACGTATTAAATCAGTGACGATTCAAGAAGTTCCCGCAAAAAAATCTAAGAACCCCTATGACCCAGGGGAAATCCCAGATATCTAGTCCCCTTGAGCACCGGGTCTTTCCACTTGCTTAACAGCGGTGGAAGTGAGACTTTTCATGTCCACATGGAAAATTCCCGCGCCCGCTGGCTGACTGCAACTTGGTTTTACCTAAAACGCATTCTGATCGTGAATGCGGTCTTTATTTTCATTGGTTTCCTTTGGCGATTCGCCTTTCTGAAAACCTACGGATCTGCATCTGAACTCGCTGCTTTACCATATGATGTGTTGCATGCTTTTACTCTCGGAGCCCGTTTCGATAGCACCGTCCTTTTTTATATCAATTCGGT
>JBLMWG010000014.1:0-7970 GCA_050257115.1 Bacillota bacterium | reverse complement strand
ATCCGTTGTTTGAAAAAATGTTGAAAGCGACTCCTGACCAACAGGCGAAGTGGTCAGAGATCCTTTACTCACAAGCACTTCTCAATGAAGGTTCCTCGATCCCGGATCCAGTAAAGTTCTCCCAACAAGTGGCGGAACTCATGATCCAAGCAGTTCACTAAAAACGGAGTCTTGAGCTGCACCCCGTGTTTTGAACACAAAAGCCCCTCTGTGAAAGGATGGGGCTTTTTTTTACAAAGACTTTACAAATTTAAGCATCTCCGCCGCATGACCTTCGGCTTTAATTTTGCGGAATTCACCCACAAGCTTTCCGTCTTCATCAATCACAAAAGTACTACGCTCAATGCCCATTACTTTTTTGCCGTACATATTTTTTTCTTTAATCACATCAAAGAGTTTGCACAGTTCTTCAGTTTCATCTGACAACAATTCAAATTTGAAGTCATACTTGCAGATAAATTTATCATGAGACTTTAAGCTGTCGCGCGAAACTCCGACCACTTCGGCATTTTGTTTTTTAAACTGCGGCAGCAATTCATTGAACTCAACACTTTCCGTCGTACATCCGGGAGTTGAGTCTTTCGGATAAAAATAAAGAACGATCTTTTTACCCTTGCGCGAAGCCAAAGAAAACTCTTCTCCTGAAGAAGAAGGAATTTTAAACGCAGGAACTTTTTTACCAATTTCAATTTTAGCGGCCAATGGGCCCTCCCCCGGAACGTGATGGTTGCGCAGCCGGTGCCGACTGCAAAGGTTGCTGTTGTTGATGAGGTTGATACCCCTCCGGCTCCAGTGGAGTCGGATTTTCTTGGACGTTTTGACCGTCTTCCGTCGGCCAACCCTCATCAGCTGGATTTGTAGATTCCACCGCAGGTAAAGCCCCCGGCGAAATAGCTTGAATACGTTGTTTCACCAACTCCGCATCATCCGCGGAAGGTTCACCCCCAGGCGCAGCCAAAGGGCCTGGTGGCAAAGCCGGCGCTACGGGTGCCGTCTGCACCACAGGCGAAGTCTTCGGCTGTGGTGTTGGGTTTGGTGTTGCCGTCGGAGTCACCGTTGGAGTTGGTGTCGGCGCATAGAGTTCCGTTTCTGTAACTTGAATTTTACCAGACATCGGAATGTCGGCCTCGATTTTGCGAATGTCCGTGAGGTTTTCATAGACCTTCCCACGGAGCTTGATCATGTTCTGACCTTCTTTTTGATAGTCATACACATCAAGACGGATCATATGTTCTTTCGATCGATCCTGCGCCCAATCCTTGCAACTCAAGTTCAGCAATTGCCCTTGTTCGTTACCCTTCAAAGAGCAATGAATCGGTTTATTTAAAATTGTCGCACTCAAGCCTAGAACTTCCTCGAGATGTTCTGGATAAAAGACTAATTGCACTTCGCCGATTTTTTGTGCCGTCATGAGGGCAATTTTTTTTGCCGCCAATTTTTCACTGCATTTTTCAAAAACTTCCGCGCGCTGAGGATAACCGTCCTTCCCCATCACATCACGCTTCACCAAGTAGCGGTCACAACGGAAAAGCGACTTATTCGTTAACTTCACATTTTCTGAGGACAACAAGGCTCTTTGAACTTTACCAAAAGGCGATTTCCCGACGGGGCGACGATCTGAAGTGAGCACCCACCACGCTTCTCGATGCACGCCATCAGCCTGCTCCAAAAGTCTCACAATATAGTCCACAGATTTATCTTTATTCGTGACCGCGACTGGAGCCGTTTGAGCCGCCACAACGGGCTTCAATGGGACTTCAGTTGCCTTTTTTGAAGGACACCCAGCCAAAAACAGGCCAAAAACCAACATCGCGGTAAATGAGAAGACGTTTCGAGTGGATTTCATACTCCTTAAGTCTTACAAAGGGGGCCGTTGAACACAAGAATTTCCTTTACCGACGTCGAATCTCTACTCTAAACTTTGGGACATCATAGTACGTTCAACTTGGAGGTCGTCATGGAAAAGATTTGGCTTAAGAACTACCCGGCAGGAGTGCCTGCTGAAATTGACCTCTCTCAGTATCAGTCCCTTATGGACATTTACGACGAAGCAATTAAAAAATTCTCACAAAGAAAGGCTTTCACTAACATGGGTGTCAGCCTCACTTTTAGTGAGCTTGATCAAAAAGTTTCCCAATTTGCGTCGTTCTTGCAAAACGAACTTAAATTGAAAAAAGGCGACCGCATCGCGATACAAATGCCGAACGTCTTACAATTCCCCGTTGCTGCTTTCGCAGCCCTTCGCGTTGGTCTTACAATCGTAAACACCAATCCGCTATACACAGCTAAAGAAATGCAACATCAATTCAAAGACTCTGGCGTGAAAGCCGTTGTGATTCTCGCAAACTTCGCGAACCACCTTGAGACGATCCTCCGTGATACGCAAATTGAAAGTGTTGTCGTCACCGAGTTAGCGGATTTATTCCCGACCCCGAAACGCATCCTGGTGAACTCTGTTGTGAAATATATCAAAAAGATGGTTCCCGCTTACCACCTTCCTCACGCCTACACATTTCGCCAGGCTTTGGAATTGGGAGCTATGCGCCCTCATCAAAATATTGCCTGCAAGTATGAAGACATTGCCTTCCTTCAATACACAGGCGGAACAACAGGCGTCGCTAAAGGTGCCATGCTAACTCATAAAAACGTTCTGGCAAACATGATGCAAATCCGCCTATGGATGACACCGAAACTCAACGAAGGCGAAGAAGTCGCTATCGCGGCACTCCCTCTGTATCATATCTTCGCCCTGACTGTGAATTGCCTCGCTTTCTTAAAAATGGGTGCTGAAAATATTTTGATCACCAATCCTAAAGACATTCCTGGTTTCATCAAAGAGTTAAAGAAACGTCCATTCACGGCGCTTTCTGGAGTGAACACTTTGTTCAACGCTTTGATGAACAATCCAGAGTTTGTCACCGTTGATTTTTCTAAAGTCAAAGTGAGTGTGGCTGGAGCCATGACCCTACAAAGATCCGTGGCTGAAAAATGGATGGCCCTTACAAAATCAGTTATCGTTGAAGGCTATGGACTCACTGAAGCCTCCCCTGTTGTGACGTGCAATCCTATTGATGGCCGCGACAGAGTCGGAACTATTGGTCTGCCAATGCCAAGCACTGACGTAAAACTTGTGAATGATGACGGTCAAGAAGTTCCCTTGGGCGAATCAGGCGAGTTGGTCTGCAAAGGCCCCCAAGTCATGGCCGGATATTGGAATCGTCCTGACGAAACAGCCATGGTCCTTAAAGACGGTTGGTTGAAAACAGGTGACATTGCAGTGGTCGATAACGATGGTTTCTTTAAAATTGTCGACCGTAAAAAAGATATGATCTTGGTTTCTGGCTTCAACGTCTACCCGAATGAGGTCGAGGAAGTAATCGCCTCCCATCCTGGGGTTTTGGAAGTTGCAGCAATTGGCGTCCCAGATGAACACTCTGGCGAAATTGTGAAAGCCGTGATCGTCAAACGCGATCCAAATCTAACCTCTGAGGAAGTTATTGCCTACGCACGAAAAAGTCTGACTGGTTATAAAGTTCCGAAGCTGATTGAGTTTAGAGCCGAACTACCGAAGACCAATGTGGGGAAAATTCTAAGACGCGCACTCAGAGACGAGAAGGCATAAAAAAAGCCCAGGGTTACCTGGGCTTTTTTGTTTTTGGAGCTGCTTCAGCTTTCGCGACTTCCGTCGCTACAGCTCTGCCGGCATCCGCCGAAGCTACAGCTCTGGCGGCATCCGTCGAAGCCTTAAGCCTTTTTGTTCCAGCTTGCGCACCAGCCAGTTGCGTAAACCATTTTTCCAGCGAAGATTGTGCATGTGCCAACTTCTTTGCCGTTTTTCATTTCTTTTTTAGTGTAGAAACCACAAGTAGCGCAGTGGTTGCCTTTTGAATCAGCAGATTTTTTTGCATCTTCAACATATTTTACTGCTTTTGCGACAGAGTCATTTGGGTCAACCATTGGAAGACCACCGGCTGCTGCTGCGGGAGCTGCGCCTCTTCTTTTTTCCTGTGCGTTTGCTTCAGATGTGAAAACGGCGCGAAGTGCTGTTGGCGCGACGGCTGCCACTCCCACTACTTTAGCCATTGTTGAGAAAAAACCACGACGGTTCATTTTTGTATCGATCATTGCTGCCTCCATTGAGATTCAAAGATAGTTCTCAAATAGTATTCATTTTCAGTTGCTTTTCAATTACAAACTGAACCCTTGCAAAAATCAATGCCTCTAATAGTTGCACAAATGCAATGCGTAAATAAGTGGCAACAGGTTAAGACAGCCTTTAATGAGCGTGCACATCGCACCGACAAGCGCGACGATTTAAAACATGGGCTACCACCAGCAAGATACTCCCCAGAATTGTGACCACATCATGCCCCCAGAACTCAACCATCTCGTGGGGCAATATAGATCCAGCTGCCACCAAGAAAAGTCCTACGATCCCAAGATTAAAGACTCTGCGCTGATGATGGTGCTTATAGCCCGACCAAAACGCAAAGATGCCCACGGGCACAATAACAAAGGCCATCGCCCAATGAACCCAAGAAGCTTCAAATGCCTGCCCTAAAACTGGCAAAGCAAGAACCAAAAGTGGTGTTACTAAACAATGAATGGCACACAGAGTGGAAAGAAAAATCCCAATCTTATCCCAGATATCTGTTTCCTCTTCGAACTCTTGGTGCTTGGAGTGATCAACATCACAACAAGACTCAGACGTTGAGGCCATAACGGAAGGTTTCTGGTGAGTTACAGTAACAGCTTCAACCGCTTTAATCGTTTTTCCAGCTAAGACCTGTTCGTCCACTTTAACCGCCTCGAACTTTGGTTTTCTCCTAAATGCAAATAACTGTCAACTAGAACCCAAGAAACTCAGCCCGCGACTTGCGTTTCTTCACGGCCAGGACCATAACAGAGAGGTGATAAAAGCAATAACTCCTCCTATTTACGAACTCGGCCCTGACTTTTACGATGAGGTCACCGCCGCGCACTTTCCCCAAACCATTCTACGTTATCGCAATCAAACAGCGGCGGAAACTGTGGGCCTCAATCATCTCTCGAACCAAGAGTGGATAGAAGCCTTTGCGCACTTTAAGCCTCTACCGGGAAACATCACTCAACCTTTAGCGCTCCGCTATCACGGCCATCAGTTCCAAGTTTACAACCCGCAACTTGGAGACGGTCGAGGTTTTCTATTTGCACAATTTCAAGTTCAAGGAAAACTTTACGATCTGGGCACAAAAGGAAGCGGTAAAACACCTTACTCCCGTGGCGGTGATGGTCGATTGACTTTAAAAGGGGCCTTTCGTGAAATTCTCGCCACCGAACTTTTAGAGTCCTATGGAGTCAACACCAGCAAAACTCTTTCCGTTTTTGAAACCGGAGAAAGCCTTGAACGGCATGACGAACCTTCCCCCACTCGTGCGGGTGTCCTGGTTCGGTTAAGCCACAGCCACATTCGTTTTGGAACTTTTCAACGTTTAGCGGCCCTCGGACAGACTGAAAACATCAAGAAACTCTTAAAGTACTGCATTCAACATTACTATCCCGAACTCGAGATTTACGCAGGTGACGAACAAGCCGCTAGCTTTCTGCGAGCTGTTGCTATCGCGAACGCAAAAACCGTGTCCCAATGGATGATAGCGGGATTTGTTCATGGAGTCCTTAATACCGACAACATGAATATCACCGGCGAAAGCTTCGACTATGGTCCCTATCGTTTCTTGCCGAAATATGATCCCGCTTTTACGGCGGCGTACTTTGATCAATCAAGTCTGTACGCTTATGGCCGCCAACCCACGGCGGTTCTGTGGAATCTTTACCAACTGGGGGCTGCCTTACGGACCGCCTTCCCTCACTTACCTGTTCAAGAACTACTTGAAGACTTCGGCGATGAGTTCAATCATCAAGTGCGTAAGGTTTTATTCAAACGCTTGAATCTTAAGAATCCACTTGAAGATGAACAAGGGGCTGCCGAACTCAACGATGAGCTGACTCTGAATCTGTTTAAATTCTTGGATGAATCCCAGGCCCTGTACGAACAAACACTTTTCGACCTGCACTCAGGAATCAACGAGGCACGCCTAGAACGATCTATTCAAGCACCTCTTTATAAATCAGACAGCTTTAAAGCCTTAAAAAAGTCTTTGGATTTTTTTGAGGTCGACGACGAAGCGAAGGCCTCTCATCCCTATCTTGAGGGATCAAAGGCTTGTTCGCTCTTGATTGATGAACTGGAAGACATCTGGTCCGACATCGCCACCCATGACGACTGGACCAAATTTGAAAAGAAGCTAGAACAAATTCGTTCCATCCGCGGACTCTATTAAATTCTACTAAAAGGTACGGGGCTCGTACCTTTTAGGGTTGATAACCAGAAGCCTTCGCAAGTTTTTTACGAATCCAGGTTCTGAAATCGTCGATAAAGCCAAATGCTGCTGGCACCACCAAAAGAGTCAACAACGTCGAACTGACCAAGCCACCGATGATCGCAATCCCCATGGATGTTCTCATCTTGGAAGCTTCATTGAGTCCCACCGCAATTGGAATCATCCCGGCAATTAACGCCAAAGACGTCATGAGGATCGGACGAAGACGCGTACGGCAGGCTTTCAACAATGCCGCATTTCTCTCGACACCCTCTTGCAACAAGTGGTTCGTGTAATCAACAAGCAAGATGGAGTTCTTCGCTACGACCCCCAGCAACAGCACGATACCAATCAGCGAAAAGATATCGATGGTCTTACCAGAGATCAACAACGCCAAGAACGCTCCCGTCATTGCCAGTGGCAGAGCCAACAAAATCGCAAACGGCGTGATGAAGCTTTCGTACAAGCTCGACAAAACCAAATAAATAAACGTCACACCCAAAAAGATCGCGATCAACATATTGTTGATCAGATCCTTAAAGTCATCGGCTTGTCCTTGGAACTTGTATTCAACCCCAGGCGGTGGTGGTAAAGTATTCTTAAAGATTTTCTCCACCGCAGCAGAAGCTGTTCCTAACGCCCCACCCTTTGCCAAATTTGCAGACACCTGGATGTAACGACTCTTATTTTGACGATTGATCTGCGAATAACCCTTCGTATCTTCACCGCGCGCCACTTTTGGCAGCGGAATCATATTGAAGTTCGAATTCGGCACCAAAGTCGTCGCAAAGTTAGCGCGAAGATCGCGGTACTTTTCCTCAAAGCGAACACGAACCTTATAGTCGATTCCATTTTCGCGATAAAGGGTGTCTTCATTTCCTTCCGTGCGGTTACGAAGCTCCGTTCCAGCTTTAACAGTGGAAACACCCAAGGCTTCCGATTTGTTACGATCGAAGATCACATGATACTCTGGCTTTCCGGCACGGAAATTGGTGTCCACATCGACAAGGCCAGGGACTTTTTTAATTTCCTCAACCACTTTTTCTGCGTACTTGTTCAACTCTTCCAGGTTTTGGCCCGTCAAATTGATATTCAGTGGTTTTTGGCCTGAGCCCACCGCATCGATATCTCCGACTGCGACAATTGCACGACCTGCGAATTTTTTTACACGATTACGAACAATTTCCTTATAGTCCGTCGTGTTCATAGAACGCTTCTTCGGATCCACAAGGCGAACAAACATGCTTGCCTTGTTTGATTCATTGTTGGCTGTCCCGATAGTGGACACCACAATTTCGACGGCTTTATCTCCTTTAAAGGTCTCTTCAACCTCCGCCGTGAATTTACCGGTCGCTTCCAAAGAGGATCCCACTGGCAACTCTACACTGACGGTAAACTCTCCGGCATCATTGGCTGGCAAGAATGTTTTTGGAATAAAGGCGATGGACCCTAGCGACATCACAAAAATCACAACTCCACCCGCCAAAATAGTTTTTGGGTGCTTCAATGTGTATTTCAAAACGTTTTCGTAAATATCTTCAAGCTTTGTCTGGAAACGATCAAAGGCTGCCAACAAGCGACCAACAACGCCCGTGCCTTTGTTATGCTCAT
>JBLMWG010000013.1:0-5609 GCA_050257115.1 Bacillota bacterium | reverse complement strand
TGGATTCGTCCGTGTTGTACATAGTCAAAGCAACGCCATCACCTTTGAAGTTGAACACTTCATAAGTTTGAGTTTCGCCACCGTTTTCAGGTTGGAAAGTCACAGTCAATTTACCTTTACTTTTAGTCACAAAATCTGTCGCGTGGTATTGGTCACCGAATGCGTGACGACCGATGCAGATTGGTGCCGTCCAGTTAGGAACTAGGCGAGGAACGTTTTTGCAGATGATGGGTTCACGGAAAACAGTACCGTCCAAGATGTTACGGATAGTGCCGTTTGGTGATTTCCACATTTGTTTCAAGTTGAATTCTTTAACGCGAGCTTCGTCCGGAGTGATCGTCGCACATTTGATACCCACGTTGTACTTTTTGATCGCTTCCGCGGAATCAACAGTGACTTGATCGTTCGTAGCATCACGATTTTCCATGCCCAAGTCGAAGTACTTGATGTCGATATCAAGGTAAGGAAGGATCAATTGTTCCTTGATGAATTTCCAGATAATGCGGGTCATTTCGTCGCCGTCGAGTTCAACGACGGGATTTGCAACTTTGATTTTTTTCATGAGTTGGTCCTTTGTAAATGGGCTATGTAAAGCCTAGAAAATATAGAAGAACCCCTGAATTAAGACAAAGGTTTTCCATGGCATTTCTTGATGAGAATCTCTGAGGGACCGTGTCGTAAGTGATTCGAGGTCTTATGACAAGGCGCTTCTGATTTTTGGGGGGGTCGAAAACGATAAATGGGGCTTTAAGAGCCCCGTTTACAAGTAATTTGGTAGCATTAGTTTATTGAGAGACCGGAACTAACATTATCTCATTGGTGTTGTTTTCGTCAGTTAGAACCAAACAAGCTCCCTGATAATGGTAATTCAAATTCCCGCCCGTGACTTCGGCTTGGCAAGTAAGTTTGTAGCCTTCACGGCTTATGGACTTTTCAGTGCGTTGATCGCCAAGGACTGCGATCTTTCCAAAATAGATGGAAGCACCTGCTCCAGCCGAAGTCGAAACTTTAGTCCCATTAAAGTTACATTCGTGAGTCAGTTGGAAAAAGTTATTACCGATATTGTAGGTCCTTACGAAAGAGTAATTACCTTGAGAATAAGCAGCCTTCCAAAGGCCCGCCGGAGTTGCTGGCGAAGTTGAGCCTGCTTGGCAAGCGGTGTAGTCAGTTTGATTGACCATGGTGTCCGTTTGGCCGTCTTTTTTATTTTCTTCCTGAACGTTACAGCCTGCTAGAGCAAATGTTAAAGCTGTGAGAGCTAAGAAAAACTTCATGTTTTCTCCTGTATGTGAATTTTAAGTGACGGGTCTTCAGGATTCCGAGGTCTGAAGTTTCAGTCAAACAAATTTCTTTTTGAAATCTTAACGCGCACTTATTTCTTTATGAGTGCTGTAATCAGGTCCTTCAAGTAAGTGGGCATTTCGTTACGTGGGTACCAAGCCAGGGCCAGATTTTCTTCCAGATAGACGGACTTGTCCAAATTGATCAGGGAGCCTTTCTTTAAAAAAGGTTCGGCGAGCTCCGCCGTCAGCACAGAATAGCCTAAGCCTTGTTCGACCATTGCAAGTAAAGCGTCTAGACTGTTCGTTTGGTGTTTATCGCGACGAACTTTTTTGCTGAGCTTGTACTTTGTCAGAAGGTTTGCCGTTGGGATCTCCAGCTCACTCAGGCTGATAGGACATTCCTTTTCCAGGATGTCGGAGAGCCTGCGGCGTTTCCACACCGCAGGCCCCACCAGTATATATCTTTCGGTCGCCATCGTTTTAGAGTCCAATTCCAGGCCCACTTGATTTTCGGGAAGGGCAGCAAGTAGGGCTTGGCCATTTTTCAATTTTCCGACGATACCGTTAGGATCCGTGAAATCAAAATTCATACGAAGTTGTGGATGCTTTTTGCAGACTGCACCCACACGAGGGAGAATTCGCGAGCGCATCGTGCTCGCGGTGCTGCTGATGCAAATATCAATCAGCGTTGAAGATTTTCTTCCAGAAATCTTCTCTAAGGTATCGCCCTCCAAATCACGTGCTGCCTGGACATATCTCAAAAGAGATTCGCCTTCAGAAGTTAAACGCATGCCTTTACGAGAACGTGTAAAGAGTGTCACTCCCAATTGCTTTTCCAAGCTTCGGATTCTTTGGGTCACACCGGTTTGGGTGAGACTTACTGTTTTAGCTGCTTCCAGGACCGTGCCTTTTTGAACCACGGCCCAGAAAGCTTCAAGGGAAGGGCTAAGTAAACTCATTAAAAATGATAATAAAATAAAATATATGAATTTTACAAATACTATTTTTAAGAAAATTTAAGAATTTTTAGAGTAAAAAAAGAAAAAGTTTTCCACAGAGTGTTTGTGGAAAACTTCGCACAAGAATGAAAATTGAACCTAAGATTTCGAATTAGAAGAGCTTTATTAGTGAAGAAATTCACAAGGACAAAAAGGAGCCACGCTAGTTGTGACTCCTTCAGAAGTTTGAATGTTTATTATTTAAAAACTAGGAATTAATTTTCCAGGCGATTTTTTCAAGAGCTTCGACTTCTTCTGCCCAATAGCGGAATGTATTAAACTCTGGGAATAGTCTTGGAAAACTTGGATCAGTCCAACGTTTTGCAATCCAACCAGCGTAAGAAATAATGCGCAGTCCACGCAGCATTGGAATCCATGACCATTGGTGATCTGGGAACTCACGCAATTCTTCATAGCCAGATATAATCAGATCTTTTTCTTCACTGAAGGCATCTTCATCGCCGGACAATAGCATCCAAAAATCTTGAATGGCGGGGCCATTGACGAAATCGTCAAAGTCGACCAAGAAAAATTGCTGACCATTGTTGAGCAAATTGCCTTTGTGGCAGTCGCCATGAATGCGAATGAATTCTGACACATCGAAATGATCGTCAATTGCATACAAAATATCTTCGGCCGCCACGTTGTAGCGATGACGAACTTCTGGTGTGATCCAATCTTGCAAGTGATCTAAAGTTTCCCAACCACCATAATAGCTCGTATCCAGAACCGGGCGGTGGAGAGCCTTTTTGCGAGCGCCCACATTGTGCACATGAGCCATCAAGCGGCCGACTTTGCGGTAGTCATCACCTAAAAATTCCTGAGGCATACGGCCCAGAACTTTTGGGAAGAAGGCCACATACATGCCATCGACTTCACTGATCGTCGAGTCATGACCTTGAAATAAAGGTGCTACAGCGGGAATTCCGTCGTTTTCCAAGGAAAGCAAAAACTCATGCTCTTCCAAAATCGCCTCTTTGCTCCAGCGGTTGGGGCGATAGAATTTGGCGATGACGTTTTTATTAAGCGCATTAGGTTCCACAGGCTCTTCAAGCTTGATGTCGAAAACGCGATTTTCATAGGAGTTCAGTTGAGTGAACTCACCCGTGGGATAAAAGCCGGCGTTCTCTGCTGCCTGCAGAACTTTGTCGGGATCTAAATTGTAAAAAGAAGAGTTTTTATCCATTTTCACCATTAAGCCGCCTCGTATTTACGGGGACACAGCGTACCTTAGATTGCCAGTTTCCTTCGTATAAGTCATGCTTTCTTAATATGGGTAAGCACATCGAACACTTTGTTTTTGCGAAATGGCCTGTGGAAGTCCACAGAAAAGCCTTTCGCCGATCGTTGTCGATTTATCTTTATCCCAATAAGCCCATTAAGGTGGTTGCCAATAAGATCACCTCGCAGAAAACCATCGTGGATTTTTTGATGGCGAAAAAGGACTGGATTGAAAAAAATTTTGAAAAGTTCGCCGATCTAGCTGATAGGTTTCCGGATAAAAAAATCAAAGCTTTTGAAAAGTTTCCGTTTCTTGGCAAAGAACGCGATTTGAAGGTCGTGATTACGCTGAATAAAAAATCATTTGTTTCGGTTACTGAGGAGCAATTGTTACTTCACATTCCGCGCAATCAATGGAGTGCAGAGACTTCGATTTCAGAACATCCCACGGCGTTAGCTGAAATTCGTCACTTCTACAAAAGAGAAGCGGTGAAGTTCCTCAGTGAACGCGTGCAGTTTTGGTCGAAAGAAATGAATTTACATCCGTCCCAGGTCAAGTTCCGCGAACAACGTACCAGGTGGGGCAGTTGCTCTTCCAAAAAAATTATCAATTTGAATTGGCGTCTGATTGTTTTTGGCCAAGAAATTATCGACTACGTGATTGTGCATGAACTGGCACATCTTCAGCATATGAATCACTCAAACCATTTTTGGAGCTTGGTCGAAAAATACGTCGCGAACTATCAAGAGGTCATGGGATCGCTGAAGCAATCCCAATACTTGGTCGAATTCTTATCAGAGAGAGACTAGAAGCGTTCTATTGATAAAGACTGTTTTGTGATTTGGCCTTCATCCACTTTAAAGCCAGCAAGGTTCCGACATATCCCACGCAAGCTCCAAAGATTGTGTCACTTAAGAAGTGATCATGAACCACGATGCGTGTGCCGCACACAAGAATCGCGACAGGAATCCACACCCATCTCAAGCGTGGAAACGCGATGCTAAACATCGTGGCCACCGTAAACATCACTTGAGAATGCCCCGACGCAAACGAATGCCAATGCCAGTGGGTGGTAAAATGATTGAATACAAACGGATCAAAATCGGGACTCTTGTGCGGTCGCTGACGGCCGACGCAGAACTTGATGATATGAGTCAGCGCCCCTGAAACCAACAGAGCTACAAGGAGATTCAATCCCCAGCGGCGGAAGTAATCCACAGTGGCAGAGTGTGTTTTAAACCATGGTATGCGCAGAGCAAAAAATCTGCAAAAAACCCAAGTCAAAATCGCGATTGCAAAATAGTAGTCGGAAAGTCCGAAATCTGTGATCACACGAGCTGGTGCCCGATAGATATCGCGAATCTCTGGACGATTAAAAAAAGCAGAAAGTTTCTGATCAAAGAGCAGGGCTGCCATAACGGACAACAGAAGGCTTGTCAGAGTCACCAAATAGATATGTCTGCGGAGTTTTTTATTGTCGGCGAGGAGTGCGCTGAATTGTTGTACAAACATGTAAATCCTTCAAAAATTCATCCTAAAACCCGAATGCATTCCAATACAAGGCCTGATGGGGGATGACGAAAACTGGCTCAAGGATTGCTATTTTCCGATTGGGTCTGTCTGTAACGTAAAGAAACTTGGAGGTTTTAATGTTACCAATGCTCCAAAAACACGCGCTTATTACCGCGACACTCATAGCGACTTTAGGTCTTTCCGCCTGTGGAAAGAAGACTGAAGTCTTTGGTGGCAGCAAGCCTCCGGATTCCTCAGGCGCCTCAGACTCGTCAAATCAGAGCAATGATAAAAATGATAGAAAAGACTGTATTGAGACTGGTGAAAGTGACAATAGTTCCAGTACGGGTCGTAATAATGCGGGGGATGTTTTGACGGATCTTCCAGATCCAACTGCGAGTGGTAACACATGTTATACTCCTCCGCCGAAATCTGACATTCCTCCTGTTGGGCCCGTTGGGTCGGGGAGTGGCGAGCCGGTCTTACCTCCTGTTGCGGATACGGAGTTAATGCCTGTTGCAAGTGCACCGATTAGTGCCGACTACAATCCGAAAGATTCCAAGAATGTTTATACGGATCAAAATGGAAAACGCG
>JBLMWG010000012.1:0-13188 GCA_050257115.1 Bacillota bacterium | reverse complement strand
GAAGCGGCTAAGGTTGCTTCCGTTATTGGCAGCTTGATGTTCCTTATGACCTCGGTCCTTGTGATGGGTGGGGTCTTTGCGACACCTTTTTTGATTGAAATCATCGCCCCGGGATTCACTGGGGAAAAACGCGAACTCACAATCAGGATTGTTCAAATCCTTTTTCCGGGAACAGGCTTCCTGGTGATGTCGGCTTGGTGTTTAGGGATTTTGAATTCGCATAAAAAGTTTTTTCTTTCTTATGTGGCGCCGGTTATTTGGAATTTGACGATCATTGCGACTCTTTTGATGTGGGGTCATAAACAAGAACAGTTTGATTTGGCGATCACTGTGTCTTGGGGATTGGTTGCAGGAAGCTTTTTGCAGTTCTTTGTGCAGTTGCCATCTGCTTTGCGCTTGGGGAAAAAGATCTGGCCTTCCTTGGATCTTAAGGTTTCCAGTGTCGTAACTATTTTGCGTAACTTCGTTCCGGTGGTGGTGTCCCGCGGTGTGGTGCAAGTTAGTGCCTATATTGACAATATGCTTGCGAGCCTGTTACCGACAGGCGCGGTATCATCTTTGGCCTATGCACAGACGTTATATTTATTGCCAGTAAGTCTTTTTGGGATGAGTGTTTCTGCGGCAGAATTACCAAGTATGTCTCAGGCTGTGGGGAGTGATGAAGAAGTTCAGGAGTATCTGAAAAATCGCCTGAATCGAGGCCTGCAACAAATTGCTTTCTTTGTGATTCCAAGCGTTGTGGCGTTTTTGCTTTTGGGTGATTTGATTGTCGGGGCAGTTTTTCAAACGGGACAATTCGACAGTAACAGTACGCAAACAGTCTGGATGGTGTTGATCGGCTCAACGGTCGGGTTGTTGGCTTCGACTCTAGGGCGCCTCTACTCTTCAACTTTCTACTCATTAAAGGACACGCGAACTCCTTTGCGTTTTGCGATTTTGCGAGTGATAGCGACGACATTGCTGGGGATTTTGTTTGCCTTCTATTTGCCTAAAGTCATGGGGTTAGGTCCTCAGTGGGGAACTCCAGGTTTGACGGCTTCGGCCGGAATAGCTGGGTGGATTGAGTTTTTCTTCCTGCGTAGAGCTTTGAATAAAAAAATCGGCCCAACGGGATTGCCATTGAAGTTTCAATTTAAAGTATGGGTTATCGCTCTGGTCAGTGCCAGTGTGGGTGCTGTGATGGTTCGTTATGGTATGACTGGACATCTCCATGTTATCTTTAAAGCTCTGATCGCTTGTGGGTTGTACGGTGTTTTGTATTTTGGTTTAGGATACATTTTCAAAGTTGATCAAGCCCGCGGGTTCTTAGGGAAGATTCTAAGAAGGTTTACGTAGAATCGTCGTTGGTTGACTTCCGAGAGAGTGCTCTCGGAAGTTTTTCTTAACGATAAACACCCCAGCCATAAAGATTCACAAAAATATTTCCAGAGCTAATATAAAAGGCCAGTTGTCCTGAGTAAGAGCCTTGATACCAAGGATGGAACTCAACCTGGGTAGAGCAACGTTGCCATGGATAAAGCCATCCGTAGCAGTGATTCCATCCACGAAAGCCATTTCCCCACAAAACGACATTGTTAACAAAAACGGGTCTTCCAGTGTCATTGGTGAGGATAAACCTGTGATAGCGTGAGGAGTTCACTGCCACATTACCAAAGTAATAATTGTAATAAGCGGCATTTATTTGGGGACCGTTCGAAATCACAATCTCGCTGCTGGTACTAGGGGAGTCCAGTGTTGTGGTGGTCGTTGCTTGTGTTGTCGAAAAAGACACAGTTATTAAACTACCAAGAAAAAGACTCAATATGGCCTTCATAAGCACCTCCTAATGTTAATATTTTTTATGAAGAAGAAATTGGTCGCAAAGATATTCCGTAGTATGCTGAAAACGTCATGAAAGAATCTATCTGGTCTCCTTTAAAAATTTCTGTGTATCGTTCATTCTGGATCTGTGCCTTTCTCTCGAATTTGGGAACCTGGATTCAAGATGTGGCATCTAGCTGGGTGATGACACACTTGTCGACTTCACCGTTAGTCATATCTCTTTTGTCATTTACTGCGAATTTGCCAGTGGTGTTTTTAAGCATTCCGGTTGGCTTTTTGGCAGATCAGGGACATCGTCGAAAAATTTTATTGGTGGCACAGTCAGGTATGTTCCTGTCGGCTGCGACGTTGGCGTATTTGGTTTGGCAGGGGACTATCACGGAGTCTTCGCTTTTACTGTTGTCATTTATCATGGGGGTTGGCTTTGCGATGACCAATCCTCCGTTTCAATCTGTGCTGACGGATCTTGTACCGAACGAAACTCAAGCTCAAGCGGTCTTGGTCTATTATATGGGGATTAATATCACTCGGGTGTTGGGGCCGACCATTGGCGGTGGTGTGTTGGGGAGTTTAGGGCCAGCGGCTGCATTTTTGCTGAACAGTATTTCATTCTTGGGGTTGATCTTCTTTTTCTGGAAATGGCCAGTGAAAGAGGTTCTTCCTGCTCAGTCTGAACAAAAAAAGCAAATCTCCTTTACTCAAGATGAATGGAAATTTTTGTTTTCCTTCCACAATATGAAATTGTGGGTGGAAATCTTTATGGTGACTTTCTTTGCTTCTGCATTGTGGGCGCTGTATCCAACTCGTGGTCGTGTGGAACTGCAGTTGTCGAGCTGGCAATATGGATCTCTTTTAGGATTTCTTGGATTGGGCGCTTGTTTTAGTGCGATCTATTCTGAAAAGATCATGATGCCACACAAGACGGATAAATCTTTGGCGGGTGCTTACCTGGTTTATTCGGTGGGATTGTTTTTAATGGGGCTTGCTCCAAGTTATGTTTATATGTGTGAGGCGATGTTTTTTGCGGGAATAGGTTGGTTGATTCTTGCGACCTTGATGAATATGTCTTCGCGCCAGTTGACGGGAAAGTCTCATCTGAAAGCGACGATGCTCGGAGTATTCCTGGCAGTCTTTTATGCAGGTATGTCTTTGGGAGCTGTTAGCTGGGGAACTGTAGCCCGCTTTAGCACGACAGGTGGTGCATTGATTGCATCAGCAGCCGGTTTGACTGTCATTTCTTTTTATAAATACATGGGATCAAGAATCAAAGATCTCTAAGAATATTGCGCACAGGGGATTTACTTGAGGCAACTCCAGCTTGCTCCTGTGTGGATTTGCTGACCACTCCAAAAGGAATATCACCCATCCATTTTTCAACGAGGATACCATCTTCGGTGATGGTGCGAGTTTTACAAGTTTTGTATTTTCCGGGATTTGTGATGACCTCCTCGATCACACCACCTTGGGATTCACAGTTTTTTAAAATGTTTTCATAGCGTTCATGGGTGAAAAGGTCGGCGACGTCTACGATTTCTTCGGAGGATTCTTTGCCGATATGAGTTTGTATTTTTATTTTCCAATGTTTGGTGTCTTGGTTGAAGTCGATGACTTCTTTGGTGATCAGAACTTCGGAGGATTCCCCAAGAGGGTTTTTCAAGGTTCCTGACCAAGTGACTTTATCGCCAACACTAGGATAGGCGAAAGCTTGAGAAGAAGCTAAAATAAGGGACAGTAAAAAGTAGCGCATAGGTCCTCCGTCATGATCCTCTTAACGAGCGTGACATGACTTTGAGGGAGGGGGACCTTTTTTTCGCGATCCTGTGAAGAATCAATGAATGAACCCGATGCTGAATGGGATTTCCGTCTCAGCTGGAGACAAAAAAGCACCGCATTAAGCCCGGTTTTGATGGTCTACAGTGTGGGTTCTGAGTAAAATCCGGCCCATGAAGGACTACATCCAATATCTCGAAGAGGTCTTAGGCCTGCAAAAGGTTATGATCTCTGACATTTCCTCAAATCAAAAAATGCCAGGAGCCGCTCCCAAGACTCAGTTCTTTACGGAGAAAGGACCTTTCTCGCCGACAGAAATCGTATACCGTGAGCTGGTGTTCTTGAATATTTTGACCCAAACCAAGGAAAGCTTTTTCTTGCCTCAGGTCAAAGATCTTTATGAAAAGATGAAAGCCGCGATGAAGCTTCGTAATATTCAAATATTGGAGCTGGATTGTACGGTCGATGATCGTTCCCAGTTGCCTTCGGAGCTGGCAAAAATTTGTGAAAGCAAAGTCGTTGTTGTCTTTAGTTCATTCCCGAAGGATTTGGGTGAGATGATCTTTAAGGGGCCTGGAAAGTGGATTGAGACTTACAGTCCGGCCTACTTGATAGAAGATCCAGGTGCAAAAAAGGTCGTCTGGAATGATTTGCAGAAAGTGATGAAGGAGCTTGGCTTATGATGAAACTCTTTGTTCCAATAATGCTTCTGCTACTTGGGACAAAGGTGTCTGCGGCCCCTTGCACGGTGGCAGTGACTATCAACGATGCTATCTCTGCCTCCACCAGTGACTACCTTGAACGCGCCGCAAAGCGTGCCCTTGAAAATAAATGTGAGTCTATTTTTTTGCGAATGAATACCCCTGGCGGCAGTTTGATGACGACTCGCCTGGTGGTCGAACGTATTTTAGCTTCGCCGATTCCGTATTTGTGTTTGATCACTCCTAAGGGTGGTCATGCGGGTAGTGCTGGAGCTATTATTCTGCAAGCTTGTCATGTGAACGGTGGATTGATAGCAACGAATATCGGCGCGGCCACACCCATTTTGGGTACGGGTGAGAAGATGCCGGATGATTTGCGAAAAAAGATGATCAACGACACTGTCAGTTGGCTTGAAGGAGTGACGAAACTGCGTGGGCGCAGTTTGGATTTTTCTCGTGATATTATTACCGAGGCAAAATCTGTGAGCACGGAGCAAGCTGTGAAGTTGAAAGCTTTGGATTTACTGGTGAACAATGAAGATGAATTTCTAAAGGCTGTACAGGGTAAAAAGGTCGTTGTTGGTTCTAACAAAGTCGTTGAAGTCGTGGTGGGAGAACTCCGCGAGTTTCAACCGGATCTTCGTTATGACGTTTTGAGTTTCGTGGCAGATCCCGAGTTCGTTTATTTGTTATTTATGGGCAGCTTGGCGTTGTTGTATGTCGAAATCACGCATCCGGGCTTGGTGGCTCCGGGAGTGATTGGCGGCTTGGGTTTCATTTTATCTTTGATAGCTTTTCATAAATTAAGTGTTGTCTGGGGTGGCCTGGTTTTAATTTTACTGGGAGTTGTCTTTTTGGTTGCGGAAATTTTTCTGCCAAGTTTTGGGATATTGGGAATTGGCGGCCTGATTTCAGTTTTTGTGGGAAGTTTGTTTTTATTTGACACCCAGACCACAGGATACAGTTTGCCATTATCTTTGATTATTCCTGTTGTGTTGATTTTGGGGTCCTTCTTTTTAGGGATTGGTTTTTTAGCGGTCAGAACTTTGCGTTTAAAAACTCGCGATACGGATCACGACTTGCTTTCCAGTGAGGGAGTCGTCATGAAAATTGAGGCAAATGGACACAGTGGGCAGATTCAAATTCTGGGTGAAACTTGGAATTTTGTTTCTGAAGATTCTCTGGAAATGCACATGTCAGTCACCGTAACCGGGCGCCAGGGATTGACCTTAAATGTTAAAAAGAAAAAGTAGAAAGAGGAGTTGAGTGATATGGAGTTTCTTATTGTTCTGATTATTATCGGTGCCATTGTATTTACTTCGATGGTGAAGATTCTGAACGAATGGGATCGGGGCGTGGTTCTTCGTTTAGGTAAAGCTGTTGGCGTGCGCGGACCTGGATTGATTATTTTGATCCCTTTTATCGAACGCATGATCAAAGTGGGCACTCGTACGATTGCGATGGACGTTCAGCCGCAAGATGTGATCACGAAAGACAACGTGAGTATGCAGGTCAATGCCGTTGTATACTTCAAAGTGGTTTCACCTATGGAGGCAATCACAAAAATCGAAGACTATTACTTTGCAACCAGCCAATTAGCGCAGACAACTTTGCGCTCGGTGATGGGGCAATATCCGTTGGATGATGTGTTAGAACATCGGGATAAAATCAATTCTGCGTTGCAGGGGATTTTGGATAAGCATACTGAGGCCTGGGGTATAAAAGTCACCATGGTTGAAGTAAAACAAATCGACTTACCGAAAGAAATGCAAAGAGCCATGGCGCGCGAGGCGGAAGCGGAACGAGAGCGCCGTGCAAAAGTTATCAGTGCAGAGGGTGAAGTTCAGCGTGCTCAAAAGTTGGCGGCGGCTTCCACAACGTTGGCTGAATCGCCATCAGCTCTCCAATTGGCTTACTTGCAAACCTTGACAGAGATTGCTGGTGATAAGTCGAACACCGTCATTTTCCCGTTGCCATTGGATATGATTAAGCCGTTCATTGATATGAATAAGCAAAACTAGACTTTCGTGCTCGTTGGATCATTTGGTTAAATAGAAGAAGGCAAGTGGGGACCGCTTGCCTTTTTCTATTTACTCTAGGATGGAGTCACGGTGAAACTTCTTTGGGCAGCGTTGTGTTTTCTTTTTGCACTAATGACCTATGTTCAAGATGCCCAAGCTTCGCTTGTTCCTGATAAAGATCTTGTCCGTGTTCGTTTGTTGACGTTGTCGCAAAGAATTCAAATTTCCGGCACCGGCCTGCGTTTTCAAAATCTTTCCCAGCCATATCGTCCGGTCGCCATTCCTAATAACTCTCAAGTTGAAGTTCGTTTAATCAAAAGAGATGCAAAAAGTTTCTGGGCTTTAAGATTGAACAACAATGAAGTTGAGCACCTTTTTTCTGAAAAATATTTGCTTATCCAGGGGGACGGCTTAAGAGCGGGAGCTCAGAGCTTACCAGGACGTGTGCTCTTAGCGGCCAACGGCCCCCAAAGCGTGGATATTGTGGGCGTGATGCCCTTAGATGAGTACATTGTTGGTGTACTGGCCAGTGAAATGCCCTTGGGGTGGCCTCTTGAAACATTAAAAGCTCAAGCGGTGGCGGCTCGCTCTTACACCTTAGCTGTCATTAATGAACGAAACGACAAGGCTTATCATTTGGAAAGTTCGGTCTTGGATCAGGTGTTTCGTCATGTGATGGCGGAAGATGAAAACGACGTTAAAATTAAAAAAGCCCTCCAAGCGGTACGGGAAACGGAAGGTCTTCATCTTGAAGGGCCGAACCACAAGGTTTTAAAAGCTTTCTATCACGCAGATTGTGGGGGAAAGACGACAACGGCCAAAAATGTTTGGAGTTCTGGAGTGAACACGGGCACGGCAGTGGATTCTTCCTGCTCAACCAGCCGGAGCGGTCAGTGGAGGTTGAGGATCAGCAAAGAGGATCTTGCTCGGAAACTGCATTCCGCACCCATCATGAAGGTCTCGTTGATTCGCAGTCCAGGGGATTCTCGGGTTGAACTGGTCAAGGTGGCTTTCAACGATGGCTTGGAAAAAACATTTAACGCCAATGACTTCCGCCAAGCTTTGGGTTTTCAAGATTTGCGCAGTACGATGTTCGATCTTGAGGCTCAAAATGAGACATATACTTTTACTGGCCGGGGATTTGGTCACGGCGTAGGACTTTGTCAGTGGGGCAGTCGGGCTTTGGGGATGCAGGGAAAAAACTTCGCTCAGATTTTAAAACACTATTATCCGTTAGCAAAGTTGGCTAAAAATTTATAAAATTTTGAAGAGAGCTTACTTTTCCGGTGCTTTCTAGAAGCCCATGAAAACTCGAGCTGCAAACATGAAGACCGCGCCCAAGATAAGAACATTTGTTGCTGTGACTGACATAAAATAAATCCTTGTTTTATTAAAATGATACAAAGCCCTTGTCGGTAAGCTGAGGGAAAATCTTAAATATTTATTTTTTCGGCGACGTTTTTGACGGCCTTGTTGAGCGGGTGTATGCCATTTTTGCGCCCTCCGGGGGCGATTAGTCACTCAAATGGTGTTTGTTTCAAGCTGAGAATGAGTCAAAAAACCCCATAAATACAACAAGTTATAAGGTGTTTTGAGGGCTGGCATGGGCATAGCAAAGGTATCACTGTGAGGACGTCCTTTAAAAACGGGAATCCTTAAAGAGAGGCTGATATGAAAACGCTCAATACTAAAATGATGATCTTGGTTGCTGCATTCTCAGTAATGGGAGTTGGTTGCGGATCTAATAAGATGGTAGCCGATTCTTCAGCTGTTTCCTCTGGTCCTTTGAGTGGTAGTGGTTCTATCCCAACTTCTCCAGATGGTTCGACAACATCGGGTGGGACAAGTTATTCGAATGAAGCGACTTTCACGCCGGTGTCTATCGCGGAATTCAACTCTTATGTTGGCACTCATCCATTGAATGACCCACAGAACTTTAAAGTGAAAGTCCAATTGCAACAGGTTGAGAACGGTCGTTATGCCGGAACAGTGAATATTTCTTATACCGATACTGGCTATGCTTATAACGGAACATTCACAGCTGGCGCTGGACGTAACGTTTCGTATAGCGGTTTGAATGACAACAACGCTCTGGAATCTGAGTTCAACAGATGGTTTACCTTGAATGGTCAGACAGCATTCTCAGGGTTCTTTCAAGATAGCTATGGCGCGATTGTTTTGGTGATCGATAATGTTGTGAATCAAGGCGATGCTCAAGGTACTGGCGATGTTATTACGGGTTCTATTTACTATAAGAACTTTGCTCAGTCTTATGCTCAGCAGTCTCCTTACAGAAGCTGCTGGTACATTACAAATGGTCCTTACAACTGCCGTTCGACTTCAGTGATTAATAAATCTTCAACGGTTCCAAGCGATGGCTACAGAAAACTTGGTACTTTCTCTGGAATTTCACGAGCAGCGTCTTTCCAGTAAGAAATGAAATTATAGAATTAATTTAAGAACGATTTAACAAGTAAAGAACGAGGAGAAAAATATGGAAAACGTAAATAAAATCACGAAAGGTTTTCCAGCTCAGACTGTCACCAAAGTGATTGCAATGATGGCTCTTGTTGTTACCTTCGCGGCTTGCGGAAATAAAGGCGGTGGTGACAGCGTTAATACCTTGAATGGTCTTGTGACAAGCAACTGTTCTGGATGCTCATCCATTACCAACCCATTGGCAATTGGAACGGTGGCTGCGACAAATTTAGCCTCTGGTGATTATGGTTATCAGGGAATCCCTGCGAATGCAGTGAACTTTAGTTTGAATCTTTATGTGAACGGTAACCAATTTGTTCCAGGATCAAGTTCAAGCTACAATTTGTACAGTGGTCCTGCAGCATTGCAAGGGCAAATGGTTGTCTCCTCCGAGTGGTATTATAGCGCTGGGATGACAACTTGCCGAATTCCAGTAGGAACTTATAATGTTCAAACAACATCGGTTGCGACGATGAGTACAGCTGGATTAATCCCAAGAATGGAGCTTTATGCAACTTCGGGATCAAACTCTGTGCGCATGATCGTGGATCAAGGAATGCTTTTGAATTATAATGGTGGCTATGTTGGTACAGCAGGAGCTTATCGTTTATCATCGGGAATTGGTGTGATTCAAGTGAACGGTTATACATGCCCATCAAGCTTCGGTATGTTTTTCCAATAAAAAAACTTGCAAAGGAATAATCATATGCCCCGGTTAAGTACCGGGGCATTGTTTTTTTTGTGACATAATACTTCTTGCAGTTAGATAAAAGTCTGGGTCTAATGTTCGTATGGAATTACCTCTTTGGATCGACTTCTTTGATGAATTGCAAAATGTACGAGGACGTTCCCAGAATACGGTGATGGCATATCGCCGCGATTTGGAACTATTCGTCGAGTACCGCAAAACCAACAAATCCGTAGCGGGATTTTACGAGTTTATGAAAAAGCACAAGCTTTCGACTCGTTCTCAGGCGCGCGTGATCTCTTCTTTGAGAACTTATTTTAAATTCTGTGAAACCCGTGGTGAAACCTGTCCGGAATTGCGCGAGCTTCGTCCACCTAAGGTGAAAGTAGGTTTACCCAAGGTTCTGACTCCACAAGAGTTTCAGCAGCTCTTTGACGCTGCCGAAGTAAATGATCCGGTCAAGACGGCTCGGAATCAACTGACGTTGTTGTTCCTTTATGGTTTGGGTTGTCGTGTCTCTGAACTCATTTCTTTGAATGTGATTGATTTTAATCCAACAGATCGTTGGGTGAAGGTTCTTGGGAAGGGTTCGAAAGAACGCTTAGTGCCGTTAACAGAAAAGTTGGCGGAGCATCTAACTCATTACTTACGTGAACACCGTCCGTCATTGATGAAGGAAAATACTCCATCGATTCTTATTAATGATCGCGGCCGCCGTCCTTCTCGCGTGGATGTGTGGAGATGGTTGGCTTCTTGGTCGACCCGTGCAGGGTTTGCGGAGCCTGTAAATCCACACAGATTCCGCCATGGTTGTGCGACGGCTTTACTGGAAAGCGGTGCAGACTTGCGTTCTATTCAAATGTTGTTGGGGCACGCAAGTATCCAGACAACACAGATTTATACCAACGTGACGACGAATACGATGACTCGAACGATTGAAGAACATCATCCGCTGTCTCAATTGCAAGAAGTGGATAAATAGTCCGACATTCGAAATCAGATTTTATTAAATCCGCCGCAAAGCCCACCTTGAAGTGGGCTTTGCTTTTGCTAGGCCTATCTAGCACTATGAAAATAAAATCTCTTATTCGTGAACATGACTCATTGGTCCCGGTGGATGTGGAAATCAACTTCACTCCGGGGTTGCCGCAAATTCAATTTCTGGGATTGCCGGACCAAGGCATCAAGGAGAGCATTCACAAAATTAAAAGTGCCATTCGTGCACAGGGGTTCGAGTTCCCCAAGGCGCAGCAGGTTTTGGTGAACCTCCGTCCGAACCATCTGAAAAAGTCATCGCGAGGTGTAGAGCTTGCGGTGGCTCTGGGAATTTTATGGGAATCGGAACAAGTGCCGAAACCTTCAGTGTCAGAGATTTTTGTCTATGGTGAATTAGGATTGCTTGGAGAAGTTTTTGAGCCTGACGATTTGGTAAAGGATTTTGAACTCGACGGAAATGTCCCAGTATGGACGGGGAGAGGTACAAATTCCAAGGCCGTGTTTGATCGTCATGTTCTAACGTGTTTGCAGGACATGCGAGCACCGGAGATTGTTCCGGGTGTTCCCCGCGAATACGAAGTGCATCGCCCATCTCAAGATTTAAATTTGTACTTCCCAGAGCGCCAAGCTCATCTCTTGGAAGTTGCCGCTTTGGGCGAGCACTCTATTTTACTTGCGGGTCCTTCAGGCTCAGGCAAAAGCACCATCGCCAGAGTATTGACCACATTGTTAAAAGCACCTACGCAAGATGAGATGCACATGATCGTTCAAAATAACAAAGGCGCCAGTGAAACACCTTTGCGCTGGCGTCCAATCATACATCCTCATCACTCGACGACGGCCTTGGGTCTTATTGGGGGAGGTAGTCCTCCTTTTAAGGGCGAGATCACTCGCGCTCATAAAGGTGTGATCATCTTAGATGAGTTGCTCGAGTTTCAAACTAAAGCCCAAGAAGCTTTGCGCGAGCCCATGGAAGAAAACTGTATTCGCATTCGTCGGGGGCGTTACTCGAAAGAATATCCCGCGGAATCGTTGGTGGTAGCAACCACGAACCTGTGTCCCTGTGGTGACTGGGTCCCTAAGGCAAAAGTTGTGTGTGGCAGATCTTTAAAACGCTGTCAGTCCTATGCGGAGCGCTTATCCGGTCCGTTGGTGGATCGCTTTCAAATCGTTTTCTTCACACAAAGAAAAGAGCAGGGGGCGGTACCGGTTACCCAAATTTTAGCGAAGCTGGAAGAGGTCCGTGTGTTCCGTCATCGTATGGCGATGAAGGATACAAGATTTCATAAGCTTTCTTCGCGTTGGACCTTTGACGATCTGGCTCAGGATCTGAATGGGTTTTATATGCGCGAGTTGTTCCCGCAGGAGATGTCATCACGCCGAAGAGAGTTGGCGACGCTACGAGTCGCAAGAACTCTTGCCGACCTGGATTTCAGTGAAAAGCTTGAACCACAACATGTGGAGGCAGCTTTAAAGATGACCTCGGAGCCTTTTGAGGCTCTTAAAAGATTGGGGAATTAGTTCTGATTGGCAAAGGAGTTGACTATTGGGGCCCTTTTCCCTAAATTGAGTTCTCTTTGCAAGGTGGGTTGGCCGAGAAGTTAGGCACAGCTCTGCAAAAGCTGCTAGAGCGGAGCGTTACCGCTACCCACCTCCATTTTTTCTTTTAAAGCGCAAAATTTTATCTTTTTTAAAAGCTCCATCCTCACAAGACCGAGCTTTTTATTTGCTGATTATCTTCTTTGAGTAATGAGCGTGCGATCGTCAATCAGTCTGAGGCAGTCCATTCCTGCGTTGAGGGCTGCTTCAACGCCTAAAAGAGCATCTTCGAAAACCAAGCAGTCCGCTGGTTGCAGGTTAAGTTTGTCTGCAGCTTGGAGAAAGCAGTCAGGAGCTGGTTTGCCGTTCTTATAGTCCTCAGCACAAACCAAAAGGTCGAAGTAGTTTGTCAAATTTAAGTGTTCAAGAGTTATGTTGATCATCTTACGACGGCTTCCAGTGACGATCGCCATCGGGATTTTGCCATGATAGTGCTTGATAAAGTCCGCCACGGGCTCAATCGCTTTCACTTCATGCAACGACGAAAGGTAGTGAACCTCTTTGTCTTTCAAGAATTGTTCAACGGGAATTTGCGTGTTGTGCATCTCATTGAGCAGTCCAACAATATTGTAAGTCGGACGGCCCGCCCATGCTAAATGTTGTTCGCGGCTTAATGTGAGATTGTAGGCGGAAAGTCCTTTATTCCAAGCGACGAGATGCGCCCCCATGGTGTCAGCGACGGTGCCGTCGAAATCAAAAAGAAGGCCTTTAAATTCTTTGTTTGGAAAGTACTGCTTAAGCATGACTTTTTATCTCAGTGTTTCGGTGTTTCGTCAAATTGACGGGCTTTGGTTGTCGAGGCGTACAGTAAAAGATGAAAGAATTTTATTCCGCTCGACGCGAGCAAAGTTGTCGAGCGTTGGGTTCGCTTTTTCGGCAGGTGTTGTCGACTTCATCCCAGCAGCCTTGATTATCCAGGCAACGGTCTTTCAGGATAAGGTCCTTGAGAAACCACCCGAAAGCTAAAGCCGCCACTAATATGAGGCCTACAATGATATCATTAAATCTTCTAGTCTGTTTCTTTTTGATACACTCACTCCTGGTTTGAGTGTTCCTAAATCATCTTTTAATCCTTATCGGATTAAAGTCGATTTTGGTTAAATTTAAAAACTGG
>JBLMWG010000011.1:0-9934 GCA_050257115.1 Bacillota bacterium | reverse complement strand
TTCAACCTGACTTTTTTGCAGATATTTTTGGCACACATCATATGCACAGTGATGGTCATGTAACAGTTTACGACTTCTGCAGAAACATAAAGGTAAGCAAGTGACAGCAACTCACCCCCGCGGAGTAAAGCGTATTTTAATACTAGATGGTGACATGGGCTCATCCCTTGCCATCGTACGTTCTTTGGGATCCCAAGGCTGGAATGTCGAGATCTCCAGCCCCACAACCCACGGCATTGCAAGTTATTCTCGATTTGCCGCTCATAAATCGACCTACGCGAACCCAATGACCTCTGAGGCTGAATTTCTGTCTTGGATGGAGACCATCATTGCAAACGACGCTTATGCCCTCATCATTCCGGTTACCGAGCGCACTCTCATTCCCTTGATGAAGATCCGTCACAAAAAAGGTGCTGAGAAACTCGCCATGGCCTCTAATAAAGCCCTGGAGTCAGTTCTAGATAAAGGTAAAACGACCGCCCTTGCTCAAAGCCTCAACATTCCCCTTCCAGAAGCTTTAACAATCACCAATCAAGCCGATATGCAGAAGTTCATAGCTGATGGCGGCCTAAAAAAATCTAGCACCATGGAAGGTCCCATGGTTATCAAGCCAGGCCGTTCAATCGGACAAGGTAAAGATGGTCCCCGTAAGCTTGAAGTGCAATACGCATTCAATCTCGAAGAGGCGCAAAATCAAATCGATGCCTTTCTTAATTTTGGTGATGTAATTGTTCAGGACTATTTCCAAGGACAAGGGGTCGGTGTCGAACTTCTTGCTGCGGATGGTGAAATCCAATATGCCTTTCAACATCTCCGTATTCACGAGTTGCCAGTCACCGGCGGCGCCAGCTGCCTGCGAAAGAGTATGCCTATTGAGCCAGTTTTGTTTGAAGCTGCACAAAAACTTATGAAAGCTTTACATTGGACAGGTGTGGCTATGGTGGAATTCAAATGGAATCCAACGACACGCGCTTTTGTTCTGGTTGAAATCAACGGCCGCTTTTGGGGCTCGTTGCCGTTAGCTGTAGCTGCTGGAGCCGATTTTCCAGCGATGTTGGTAGAGCTTTTAGTGGAAGGAAAAATCCAACAGCGAATGCCTTATCACGAGCACTTTTATGCGCGAAACCTTTCAACAGACTTGCAGTGGTACGAACTCGTTCTTCGCCATCAAACTCCTGAAAAGTTTGAAGGAGTTTGGCAGAACAAATCACGAATTCTCATAGATTTACTTCGAGTATTTACTTTAAATCATCGTTTCGATATTCAGTCATTTAACGACCCAACTCCAGGAATCAAAGATCTCGTGCGAATTTCACGAGAATATATCAAACGCATAAAAGGCATCCTTCAGGCCCGCAAACAGTTCCGCTTCCACAAGGCATTTTGGACTTCAGGAGCTGCCCAAAAACGCATCCGCGATGCCAAAAAAATCGCATTCATCTGCTATGGAAATATCAACCGCAGCGCTCTTTGCGAACGCTACTTCCTAAAGGCCTACCCTCAATCCCCTGTTGAGGTGGTTTCTGCAGGTTTTCACCCGCAAATCGGCCGGTCAGCAGATCCAGTCATGGTGCAAGAAACAAAAGCTTTAGGAATTGACATGGAAGAGTGGTCCTCACAAAAGGCCACAAAGGAAATGTTACAGTCCAGTGATGTTATTTTCGTCATGGAACACACTCATTGGCAAAGAATTCAGAACGAATTCCCTAACGTATCCGCAAAGACATATCTTTTAAGTTTTGCTGGAAAAGCCATTGTTTCAAATGGGGAAATCGAAGATCCCTACGCTAAATCCCGTAAAATTTACCGGAAATGCATATCTGAAGTGTGCTCAAGCATAGATGGTCTTATAAACATTATGAAAAAATAAGATGTGTTCAGGGAGAATTGACTTGCGGAAGAGGAGACCATCCTCTATTCATCTTTGCCGCAATCCTTTTGCACATCATTACTATAGAGGTATTTGTGAACAAGTTTTTCGCACTAAAAGCTCTTTTATTTGGTAGCAGTTTATTTATTGCTACTACTGCCTGCAGCTCCTCTGGCATCACAAAAGTTAACCAGTCCTACAACTTCATCGATAACAAGGTAGTGACTGGGAAAGTCATCATTGATCTTTCCAAAAAAGGTCAAACGATCACAAGTTCTTTCTATGGGTCTCATATGGATTCATTCTCGCCCCCTCCAAGTGCAAAATTGATTGCTGAATTGGGCATTGGCCAAATCCGTATTGGAGGAAATGAATACGATGTTTTCAATTGGAAAAACAATCTGACATATACAAAAGCGGGACTTCACAATCTTCTGGGCTTTATGGGCACTGAGGATGTTCTTCGCAACTATAAAGTTACTGGAATCTACCAAATCAATCTTTTGGGCTACCAACCTGAAATTGAAAACAACAGCGTTTTACTTAAAAACTCTTTCGATGCTCAGTCCGCTTACGAACTTATCAAAACACTTAATGGTCAACTCGGATTGAATATCGTAAACTTCAGTTTGGGTAACGAACCTGAGCAATGGCATGAGACACATGCACATACCAAAGCCTTTGCACCAGACAGCGGAATCTCTGCGGATGAGTACATCGATAAATATATTTCTTTTGCTGTAGCCATCAGAACAGCTCAAGCCGAAGTCAGCGGCAATCCAAACAGCATTAAAATCTGGGGACCTGAGATCTCCTCATCTTGGCTTGATTGGAACACTGGTAATTTCACGAAAGACTGTCAATGGTCTGATACTATTCGTGGACAAGTTGATTGCTCTTACGGCGATGGCAGCTTCCACCAATTTATTCCGTACTTCCTTTACCGCATTGCAAAAGCTGAAAAAGATCCTAAAGTAAATCCTAAAGGTTATAAGCTTCTAGATTATTTCGCATTCCACTACTATCCGAACTTTAGAACAAAGATCTCAGATATCAACTCGATGATTGTTGATCCTGATGGGCGCCAATGGGTTTCTAAGATGCTTGAAGCAACTCGCACTCTGAACGATCCATCCTACATCAACACTGTTGACCTTAGTACATACAAAAATACCAGCCCAAATATCATCAATCGCATGAAGGGTTGGTTGAAGACTTATTATCCGAATGCCAAGCTCGCACTTAATGAATTTGCGGTTGACTCTGATTACAGATCTACCGGTTATCACCCAATCGTTCGCCCTCTTTACACAGCAGACGCCGTCGGCATCGCAGCTAAAGAAGGCGTCAACTTCTTTAACAACTTCGTTCTAAGCAGTGCTCCAGGAACAAACATCCCATGGACAATGCTAGATGGTGGCACACAAAAAACAAATTTGTTCTACATGTATGCTTTACTCAGCAATAACTTTAAAGGAACTATCGTCGCTGCCGAAGACAACATGGGTGATATCGTAAATGCTTACGCAACTGAAACGAATCAATTGGTTAATCTTACGTTAATTAACAAAAGTCCGTTGGAAAAAACTGTCCAAATTTATATTAAAGGTGCCCTCAGCAAAAAAGTTGCTACGTATGTACTGCCTGGCTGGTCCACATCCGTTCTTAAAATAGAAAAGAATCCTAGTTTGAGCTCCAGAACATTTGAAGTTAACAGATTTGGTGCAAAAGAAATGGGAATCCCATTGGATGTAAATTACACGAAGTACTAATAGGTACCAATTTTTTAACGTGTTTTCCATAGGGCTGTTTAGTAATTAAAAACGAAACAAAAATGATTTTGGTTCAAAAAATTTATAAAGGGTGGGTCCTTCTATGAAAAAAATAGTTTCTTTACTCTGTGCAAGTATGTTGGCTTTGCCAGCGGCACATGCGTCGGAAATTGGCAATAACATGAGCAATGGATACGGTTGGTATTTAAACTACGATTGGTTGAACCAAATCGTAAATAAAACCCCCGTAAAAGATGGCATTTGTCCAACTCTTGACGTTGATCGCTATGGTGACGGATTCCGAACAGCGTTACAGACAAGTTTCTATGGCACCGTGTCTGCTTCAATTTCGAAATGGTTTCCAAAGTCTCAAGTTTGGTCCTCTTTTTCAATCGGTCCGATGATCAACAACTTTGGCATCATCTCATCAAACATCTCTACTATAGATCAACTTGAAGCTGAAAAGTCTAAGAAATTGCCCCTAACAGTAAGTGAACTTAATAAATGGAGAGTTAAAGACTCTGCATACTGGGAATCCCAAGGTGGCGTTGCCTTTTATTTAGGTGCTGGTAAGGACCCTGTTGGTGTTGGCGCCTTCGCGGTCGCAACTGGCGGTTGGGCAAACTATCTTGAAAAATCTGGCCCGAACACAGTTTATGTTGAAAGAGCAAAAAAATATGTAAAATCAGTCAACCTAGGAACGGGTGTTTCCCTGGTTTCTGTTGGTGCTGATATTGCCGTTGAAAAAGCAAAAGGCTTCAACTACGAGTTTAACTTGAACTCTTCTGCTAACCAGGAAGCGTTTGAGCGCTTTATGGCCGGCGATACAACCAAAGCTTATGAACTCTCCCAAGTTGAAGGTTCTGGTGTAAAAAAAGTTGCTGATACTTCTTTAACCAAGTTCGGAAAAAGTTTCGGCGCGAGCTTAACCACTCCATTTATTCCAATCATTTCCCTCCGTACTTCTTCAGGAAAAGACTACAACCACGAAGAAGAGCTATCTATCTGGGATGAACATGTTGTTAAAGACTATGGCGTTTACACTCGTCAAAGCAGCAGTCGTCTCATCGGACTCCATGTCAAAAAAGCAACATCTTTTAAAGGTGGACTTGTTAAATTAGATACTGGCTCTGGCGATAAAAAAACAACTAGCACCAAGTTCTATGGGAACTTCAAGCACGCGTACCAGTCAGACTGGGGGCAAGAAGGTCGCCTTGGCATGCAGGTAGACTATGCACGAGATATTTCTGGCACGAACGGCATGCCTGAAACATGTGTCAGCGTACCGAACCTCAAAAAATCTTTGGGCTACAACCAAGTGATCCTGCAAATGAATTTGTCAGACGAATACATGAAAGCCATCTTAGGTATGACGGCTGGTCCTGAATTCTTGGCAAATATCGAAGACAACGCACGCGTTATGGACACTCAAGCAAGAGATCTGGCGGATTGCTCTTCCTTAGATGCAGAGAGCTCTGACAACACGACGACAGCGAATACAGAACATGCTTGCCGCACGTCTTCGGTATCTAGTGCCTTCTCTTCTATCAGAAAGGCCATTGCGAAAATCAATGCTTCAATGAATCGTGACCAAAACGGATTCGCATTTGGTATGGCTAGCCTTGGTAAAGCTATCTGGTCAAACCCTTCAGTTTTCAGGGCTTTCCTCGAAAAAGGTAAAACTTGCGGCATGGATTTCAACTTTGAAGTTTCTGGCCAAAGATTGTCACGTTTCTATAAACAGTCGAAGTACGACTACAGCCCAAGTTGCGTAAAGTAAAAATAGTAAAGGATTGATCAATGAAGTTTATTATTACATTCACTATTTCCTTGTTGGCAATCGCAGCCCAAGCTGCATTTGATGGAAATATCGTTGTCGATACCAATTCAAAAAATGGCATTAAGATTTCTAAAGAATACTACGGAGTTGATTCAAACGGTTTTGCACGTTTGCCTCGCCCTGATTACATAGTCCCACTCGGTGTGGGTTATGTAAAATTCGGCGGTAGCTTGCACTCAGTATACAACTGGGACTTGAACATGTACTTGGATTCCATCTCCGGGATTCAAACTGTTTATTCTCCACTAGATACACGCATTCAATATGTACAAGACTCTTATAAGTCGACTCCAATGTTCCAAGTAAATATGCTTGGTCGCCAGCCGGCTTATGACTCTTCGGGCAATCTTAGAATGATGAATACTGCGGACTCTGTTCATGCAGCGAATGCAATCAAATTTATCAATGGTCAAAAAGCTTTAGGCCTTAAACACATCCTCATGGGCAATGAGCCTTTCCTTGAAAACGAAGTGCATGGGGTCGAAATCCCATCGGCTGATGAGTATATCGATAAATATATTCAATATGCTCTGGCTCTCCGGGAAGCCCAAGAATCTATCAGCGGCAACTCTAATGATATTCAGCTTTGGGGTCCAGAGTTAGCCACTGGCTGGACTGGTTGGCAAACTACCCACCCACATGATTGTACTGAGAATTACAAAGTTCCGGGGGGCTACTCATGCTCTTACGGCGGTGGGAAGTTCACAGAATTTATCCCATACTTCTTGTCCCGCCTAGCTGAGGCTGAGCGCGATTCAAAAGTAAATCCAAAAGGTTATAAACTTTTGGACGTCCTAACATGGCATTACTACCCGTTGTTTAGAACACGTTTTGCTGACAAAGACAGCGTCATCAAAACTCCTCAGGGACAACAAAACGTTGCCGGCATGCTCGAATCAGTAAACCTATGGAATGATGTTACATACATTAATAAGTATGATGCTGCTTCTCCGAAGGGCATTACACCTCGGGTCGTTCAACGATTCCAGGGATGGAGAAACAAGTACTATCCAACAGCACTTATTGCGGTAACTGAATTCGGCATCGACTCTGTCATCAACATCAATTACCACCCAATTGTTCGCCCACTTTACTTGGCGGACCTTATTGGTCGTATTGGTTCCGAAGGAGTAGACACATTTGTTAACTCATTCCTCCAAGGATCTCGTGGTAACGACTTTTGGGGCATGGTTGTAAACGAAGAAAGAACACCACTATACTGGGTTTACCGCATGTTCTCTAACAACTTCCTTGGGGAGATTGTTAAAACATCGGACTCTTATGGAGATATGGTGAATGCTTACGCAGTTAAGACTGAGACTGGGACAAATGTAATGATCGTGAACAAGGATGTGGTAACACACTCTCCATCCTTGAGCCTTGGAGGCAAAGTTTCTCAACTTACCTTGCCTCCTTGGTCGTTAACAGTTGTCATCGTTCCTGATGATGGCAGTGCGATTAAAACACAAACTTACGGCGCCAAGGAAATGGGTATTAAAGTCAACCCATCCCTCGGCTACGAGTAGTCTGTTTACTTGGCGAGCAGATCTCTAACTAGCTCGCCCATTCCTCCTGGGCTCGTTTTTAGTGTCCAATCAGTATTGAACATACGCGGGCCCCAGAGGTTATCAAAGCTCCAAGCTGTCCAGCTCAGATTGCGAGCAGCCATCCAGTCAGTCCAAGCTTTACCGTAAGTGATATCACCACCTTCAGTACCGCCTGTTTCAAAACCCCACTCTGTGATGAACAATGGATATTTATCAGCAACCGCTCCGTAACGTGTTGCCCAAATAGTCGAAGACTGATTCGAATATACGTGACCTACATATACAATGTTAGTTCCCACAACTGGATCTGTCGCTGCACCAGCGATATGAGATGACCAGTAAGGACCACCAACTAAAATCAGATTATTTGGGGCATAGGTTCTAATTACATTCACAATCGGTTGCGCGATTGTCGTTTTCCAAGTTGACCAATTATCCGGATTGATGGGCTCATTGAAGATTTCATACAAAACGTAAGGATTGTTGGCAAACTTCGGCGCCATGAACTTCCAGAAAGACTCAACATTGCTATAAAGGCTGCCATAGTCGCTTACATAGTGAAGATCAATAATCACATAAATGCCCTTCGATGTGAGATCTGTGACCACTGGCAAAATGTGTTTTTGATAGTACGTCTCACCACCATTGATAGGCCCAAAGAATCCCTCAGTTGGATACGCTGGGTCCCCTGGCAAGATTGGTAAGCGAATTACCTTCGCATTATATTGATCCGTAGCCACACTCGCCACACTTCGAGCACTAACACCCGGACGCTCCCAAGTCTTCACATCTAACTGCTCTGGATCTGCGATATTTACACCATGAAGGATTACTTGCTGTCCTGCAGAGTTGACAATCTTATTCCCACTTGTACTGAGCCATCCAGCTGTTGGAGTAGGAGTAGGAGTTGGAGTTGGAGTTGGTGTCGGAGTTGGAGTTGGTGTTGGTGTTGGTGTCGGAGAAATAACTGTTCCACTTACTCCTGATCCAGTCATAGAAACCTTAACTTCCTCCCAGGTCCACCCTGTTTTGAGGAAATAACCTACCACAAGTTGTGCACTATATGTACTCACTGCGCTAGGTGAGAATTTAACGACTATGGTACAACTTGAGCCAGACTTCAAAATCCAGCCAGTGGTTAAACTGTAAGAACATGTGCCTCCTGACACTGTATAGGACGATCCTCCGTTAAACCAATAGCTGTCCAAGCGGACATTACCACTACTGGTGTTTTTAAGTGTTAGCGTAGAAGTCTTTGATTGACCAACAGTTACGGAACCGAAAGAAGCCGTGCCACTTAACGTGGTAGAAGCGGCTTCAGCACACACTGGGTTCAAAGCCCCTACAAAAAGAGCGATTAGGGGTGCAATTGACCATTTTGACATTTTTAACCCTCCATGGGTTGGTGTTAGAAAACCAATCGGAAGGACGGAAAAATATATTTAGTGCTAAAATCCGAATGCGATCTGCTGGTCATTTTTCATCAGGCCAAGCGACTATAAGTTTGATAGTTTTCACTCTATTTCCATAGACCAGCGCAAATTTCCGGGCTTAGGATCGTGTAAATAAAATCAGCATAATGGGCTAAACACGGAAAAAAATTTCACAGAAAATGAAATCTAATAGGTGGCCAATTAAGTAAAAAATCCAGATGTAAGTCGAGAGTTCCTAAAATTGCGAGTGTCAGTACACAGATGCTAAGGACTCTATATAGCGGTGAAAAATCTTCCACATAACAGCATTTAGAAATCTTGCTAGGAAAAAACTAGACGATAGTTTTGATCGAAACTATATTCCTCTCCACAGGAGACTACCTTGAAAATACTAGTCACGGGCGCAGCAGGATACATAGGGTCACACGCAGTTAACTCTTTGCTGAAAGCAGACTATGAGGTTGTTGCCTATGACAATCTCAGCACTGGGTTTCGCAGCGCAATTCCCTCTCAGGTGAAGTTCATAGATGGTGATATTCGCGACACGGGTCTTCTTACGCGCGTTCTTGAAGAAAACAAAATTCAAGCAGTCCTTCACTTTGCAGCAAAACTCAAAGTTCCAGAATCTATAACAAAGCCACTTGAATATTATGATAATAATATCTCTGGCACCATTTCTCTGATTCAAGCGTGCAAGACTGCGAACGTTAATAAAATCATCTTCTCTTCAACAGCTGCAGTGTATGGCACAGCAAATGGGCACGACGGCTTAGTATCAGAGAATTCAATCATCTCTCCCATCAACCCATACGGCTCTTCAAAACTAATGGCCGAAAGAATTCTGCAAGATGCTGAAACAGCTCACGGAGTTAAGTCCGTGATTCTACGATACTTCAATGTTGCTGGCGCTGCAGTAGATGGAAAGAATGGACAACGTACTGCTGATGCTAGCCATCTTATTAAGGTCGCTTCAGAAGCGGCTTGCGGGAAACGCCAACAGGTCCAAGTGTTCGGAACAGACTACCCTACCAAAGATGGCTCCGGCGTGCGTGATTATATCCACGTTGAAGACCTTATCGACGCACACATTTTAGCGCTGCAGTATCTAATTCAAGGCGGCGAATCACAAATCATGAACTGCGGTTATGGCCGCGGATATTCAGTACTTGAAGTTATTGAAGCTATGAGGCGAATCAGCGGCACACCTTTCGGCGTAATGACTCAAGAACGCCGTGCCGGAGATGCACCACACTTAGTAGCCGACGCTTCAAAATTGAAAAAACTTTTAGGTTGGACTCCAAAGCGCGATGATTTGGATCTTATTTGCCGAACTTCCTTTGAATGGGAACATTCACTTTCTGGCGGCACTAAACCACTTCGTTGGAGATTCGAAAAAGGTCTTCTTTTACCTGCTCCACTCGAAGCCACCATTTAAAATAAAGAACGAATCAACTGGCTTAAGAAAAAATGTA
>JBLMWG010000010.1:0-4361 GCA_050257115.1 Bacillota bacterium | reverse complement strand
TGATCGTATTACCATCTTTGCGTTGCATGATCAAAGAACGAATGTCATCAGTGACCACCAAAAGCTCACCGATGTTCGTACGACCTTTATATCCCTTTTGCCCACATTGCCCACAACCCATCGCTTTGCAGATATGGTGATTGCGTGCTTGTTCACGGGTAATACCTAGCAAAGACAACTCAAAATTTGAAGGCTCATGAGGAGCCTTGCAGTGAGGGCAGAGTACGCGCACAAGGCGTTGCGCGATGACACCCATTACTGACGTTGCAATCAAGAACGGCTCGACACCGAAGTCAATCAAACGCGGAAAGGCGCCTGCCGAGTCATTAGTATGTAGTGTAGACAAAACCAAGTGACCTGTCAGAGACGCTTGAATCGCAAGTTCCGCAGTTTCCAAGTCACGAATCTCACCGACCATGATGATATCCGGGTCTTGACGAAGGAACGATCTTAAGCCGGCGGCGAAGGTCAATCCGATCTTTGCATTGGTTTGCACCTGACCGATCCCGTGAATACGTTGTTCCACCGGATCTTCTACTGTCAGGATATTTACGTCAGGTTTATTAAGTTTGGTCAAAGCACCATACAGCGTGGTGGATTTACCAGAACCTGTTGGGCCTGTGACAAGCAAGATACCGTCATTGCGTGAAAGAAGATCATCAAGGCGGGTGAGGTTGTCTTTTGAAAAACCCAATTGCTCAAGTTCAAGAATAACCGTGGATCTATCTTGAATACGCATCACTAGACGTTCACCGTGCGCGGTCGGCACCGTCGAAAGACGAATATCGATATCTTTACCGCCAACCTTCAAAGGAATACGACCGTCTTGGGGTAAGCGTTTTTCCGCGATATTCAAGTTCGCCATAACTTTAATACGGGAAGTGATCGCATTCTGAAGCTTTTTAGGTGGTTTAAAGACATCCGTCAAAACACCGTCCGTACGGAAACGCACAGCCATGTCTTTTTCATAGGGCTCAATATGGATATCAGATGCTTTTTCTTTAACAGCGCGGAAAAGGAGGCTGTTCACCATTTTGATAACTGGCGCATCGTCTTCACCAGCTTCAAGAAGATCCACGATCGGGTCATCAAGGTCATAGTCTTCTTCTTCGATTTCATCGAGGCCGGAAAGATTAGCCGTACTTTTTTCGTAGACTTTATTGATGGCATCTTGGATTCGGAGAGTGGTCGTAATAAGGGGACGAACCTTTTTTCCAAAAAGAACCTTTAAGTCATCCAAAGCTTTCAAATTCACGGGATTGCTGGTTAAGGCAATCAGGGATTCATTGTCTTCTTTGTAGGGGAGGACTTGATGTTGTTTTGCGTAGTTGATTGGAATGTCACGAATCAAGTCGGCGTTGATATCTGCAACGGGGATGTCTCGAATGAAGTCGAGTCCTAGTTCTTTGCAAAGATCAGCGACAACTTCATCCGCCGTGGAAAATTCTTTCGCAGCCAAGGCTTCCCCAACGGTGACGGGTCTCACCACCGATGGGTTCGCAAGCACAGAACGGATTTGGTCCTGTGACAGGGAGGTTGCTTTGGATAGAATTGTTTGAACATCCACGGAGGCCATCGTTACTCTTCTTTCGTGCTATTATCGTTAGAAATGCCTTGAGCTTTTCTATAGACCGGATCAATTTTAGCACCAAATGGATCTTTTCCACCCTGGGCTTTGATATAATCTAAACGGTCATCAAGGTTTTTAGATATAATTTTGTTCGAATCTGCAGAACTTCTCACAATTTTTGGAGTTAAGAACACAACCATATTTGTTTTATCTTTCTGGATGGTTCTGGATTTAAACAACCAACCCAAAATAGGGATGTCGCCTAAAAGTGGAACTTTGATCACAGATTCAATATCTTGTTCTTTGATCAAACCACCCAGGATTGCGGTGTCACCGTTGTTCACATTAATCATTGTTGTGATTGAACGCTTTGCCAACGGTTGAGTTGAATCCGCAAAAGCCTTCGGAGTTGAAGCCGTCGACAATTGAGTTACTTGTTGTTTGATCTCCATGCGGATTGAATTCGATGCCGGGCTGATAAACGGTTTAATATGCAATTTGATTGTTGCATCTTCAAAGGTTGGAGTTGTAATCGCATTACCACCGTTAGATGGAGTCACTGTGTTCGAACCCGTCACAACTTTATCACCCACTTCGATTTCCGCTTCATTGTTATCAAGGGCCATCAATGTTGGAGTAGAAAGGATGTTCGCTTTCTTCGTTGTTTTCAGGAAGTTGATGAAGCCCACCAAGCTTGGGATTGTTATAGAGGTGCCGCCGCCGGGTGGTGTCACCGTGATCGTTTTTCCAGAGCCGAAGCCTAGAACTGCGCCGGTTCCGCCAGTTGGATTGAGGAAGTCACTGAGATTCACGTTTCCGTTGAAACCGACTTTTCCGTAACCATTGCTGCCGTATTGGTAGTAACCAATGCCCCAAGAGTCCCCGTCAGAAGCACTCATCTCCATGATGATGGCCTCTACGTAAACTTGATCGCGAGCGATATCGATTTTAGATAGCAAATTCAAAACCATTTCATAGTCTTGTTTGCTCGCTGTTACAACCAAGCTGTTGGTTGTCTTGTCAGCTGTGATCTTAACATCGCCACCAAAGATCTCATTTTGCGGCTGCATAGCGCCGCCCATACCGATCGGGGACAGAAGGCTGCCACCAGTCGCTGGTTTTGGAGCTGCATCTTTTGTTACGCCAGAAAGTGTTTGAGCAATTTTCTCTGCGTCACCATATTTTACGTAGTAAACGTAAACGCCACCTGAATCTTCAGGGCGGATTTTGAAATCAAGTTGAGAGATCAATTTTTTAATACGAGCGATACCAGATTTGTTACCCATCACGATGATAGAGTTTGTTCTGTCATCAGGGATCGCCATAAAGAAGCTGGCCCCTTGTTGCGCGGACGTTCCAGAAGAACGAGTGAAGCGCGGAACGCCTGCGGTAAATGTACCAGGCGCTGAACCTTGGGATTTGCTGCCTTTATTAACGATTTTATCTACTAGCTCGGCCAAATCTTTTGCTTTTGCATACTTAATTGGAATCACTTCCAATTGCTCTTCAAACCCTGGAACGTCCAATTGGCTGATGATTTTCATCACGCGATCAATGTTGGAGCCGTAGTCAGAGATAATGATCGAGTTCGTTGGTTCGTAGATATTTAGTTCACCATCTTTAGAAGGCAAGATACGTAGGTCACGATTTACTTGCGCTGCAGAGATGTGTTTCAAGTGAATGATACGAGTGATCATCTGATCGCTGTTTGGATAATAAGCGCCAGAGTACGTCTCGATATTGTCACGTTGTGCATTTCTTGCTGATTTTACTTTCAAGAAGGCACCTGAAGGAACAACAGTGAAACCGTTGATCGCCAGAGCTGACAAGAACGCTTTATAAGCTTCTGCTACGGTGATTTTTGATGGCGCCGTGATTGTGATCTTGCCGCGTACACCTGGATCGATGATAAAGTTTTTCCCAGTCAATTCGCCCATCGCTTTGATCAAATCCGTGATTTCCACATTCGGGTAATCAAAGGAGTCAATTGTTTCCGGGAAGTTTTCATTCGTGATGTCTTCCGGGGCCGCCTTAGCGAACTTGCCTTTTGCATTTTTATTTAACACTTCATTGCTGGGGCCACCGTGTGAACCAGAAGGTGATCCGCCACGAGTGCCGCCAGCGGAAGCCGCCGGAGCATTGAGGTCTGGAGCTTGTTCCGTACCTGGGCTGCCGCCGAAGTCCGGAGGTGGAGGAGGTGGTGGAAAGTCTTCAAATTGTGCTTGAGCTGCAGGTCCGATGAGCTGTGCAGTCATCAACGAAGCAAGTCCTATGCTGACGGATTTTTTCATTTTTCTCTCTCCTCCTGAGGAGTTTAATAACGTTCTTAATATCTAGGAGCATTCTGCTCCAACTTTTACGCCTGACTTACTCCAGCTCCGCCGGAGTCGTTCGGCGTCCAATAATTCTAAATAATTATTGGATGTTATAAGTCATCGTTTCGGTTTTGCCGCCGCGCTCAACTTGAAGAGTTACCTTTGGTGAGTTCTTCAAGGTGTTATAGAGTTCCATGGCCTTTGCAGGGCTGTCGACGGGAGTCCCATCGACGGACTTGATAACGTCCATGCGCTGAATACCAAGTTGCTCATAAATACTTCCTGGTTGCATATCAAGGATGCGGAAGCCGTTGATATTCCCGGTGCCTGGTTCGCGATTGGGAACGGCGCGAGCTTGCATCAAAATGCTAGAAAGATCGTTAGTATATTTCAACAAGTCAGCACGTTTAATTGCGAAAGTATTATCGCCCGTTTTTTGAACTTCTTTGGCGCCGTTTCCGGTTGTGGCTTTGAGA
>JBLMWG010000009.1:0-19462 GCA_050257115.1 Bacillota bacterium | reverse complement strand
AGCTAGCTTATGAAACATAAAATTCGCTTAGGCGTGAATGTTGATCACGTTGCAACTCTTCGTCAGGTTCGTGGTGGCACGACTCCGTACCCAAGTGTTTTGGACATGGTGAAAAGATCAGTCAAAGGTGGTGCAGAACAAATCACCATCCATTTGCGTGAGGACCGTCGTCACATTCAACTTGAAGATCTGAAAGTCCTTTCAAAGCATTGTCCGGTTCCTTTGAACTTGGAAATGGCAGCGACTTCTCAGATGGTGTCTTTTGCTAAAAAATACCGTCCTGACTGGGTTTGCTTTGTTCCGGAGAAACGCGCAGAGCTAACGACTGAAGGCGGTTTGGACGTTAAAAAGGGCGCTAAGAAATTGGCCCCAATGGTTGAAAAGCTTCAACGCATTGGAATTGAAATTTCGATGTTTATTGAGCCTTCAATTGAACAAGTTGAAGCCGCTTATGAAGTTGGTGCGGATGCTGTTGAATTCCATACGGGTAAATGGGTTCATCTTCAAGGCCCCCGTAAAGCAAAAGAGTGGAAGCGTCTGGTGGATGCTTCTGAGTGGGCGAACTACCTCGGTTTGAGTGTTCATGCTGGTCATGGTTTAGATTATGCTCACTCAAAAGAGATCAACAAGCTTCCCTATCTGCAAGAGGTCAATATTGGTCACTCTTTGATCTGTTATGCTCTTGAAGAGGGGCTTGAAGCTTCTGTTAGAAAAATGCGTAAGCTTTTAAAGTAATACTTTATGTCTTCAATCCTTAATTCATCCCGCATCATTCATAATCAGGAGGAACTTAAAGTTTTTTGGCAAGAGTTCCTGCCACACTTGAGTGAACGTTGTGTTTTATTGCTCAATGGTGATGTGGGGGCTGGGAAGACAACATCCGTGCAACATATCGCACAGATTTTAGGGATGAAGGATGTGCAATCGCCGTCCTTTGCAATCCATCTTCATTATCAGAACGCATCGGGCAAAACGATGGATCATTTGGATTTATATCGTTTGGAAGATGATGATGACTTAGAAAGCTCTGGATTTTGGGATTTATTTGCACCGAAGCAGGGCTTTGTTGTGATCGAGTGGGCGCAACGCTTGGATTACGATTATTTACCGTTAAACTGGCAACGGGTCGAAGTCTCCATCACAAAAACGGCAACAGATGGTCAGAGGCTTTTGCAGGCCCGTCAGTTGTAGTCTGTCTGATTAAATCCCGCAGATGGAAGCTGCAGATTTTGAAAATCCACGCTAGATTATTTGTATGGAGCAAAAACCTTTTCCGGGTCGAATAAACGGACAGCGCATTTATCTGCAAAGACATTCATTATCTCTTGCTGTCTCTATGTTTAATCTCATTGATGAAAACCGCGAACATTTGAAAAACATGCCGTGGATTGGCGCGACTCTTTCTGTTGAAAACAGCCGAAGTTGGATCAATTACACTCTGGCGGAGTGGGATAATCTGAGTCTGTTTGATTACGGAATCTATCTAATCGGAAGTGAGCAGTACCTGGGGAGCTTTGGTGTGCACTCCATCAATTGGGAGTTTAAAAATTGCGAATTGGGATACTGGATTGGTCGACAATTTCAAGGACACGGGTTTGTCAGTGAGGCCTTACGTTTGATCGAGGCACAATGTTTTAAAGCCGGGTTTCATCGCGTGGAAATTCGCTGCGATAGTCGTAATCAACGATCCGCACAAGTTGCTTTGAGAAACGGATATATCTTAGATGGAGAACTTAGAGAGGATGTGTTGATATTTGGTGAGTACCGCAATACCAAGGTATTTGGTAAGCTTCACCGCGAATGGAGGGCTGCTTTAGATTAAGCCGCGAGGCCTTTTGTGAAGTCGTTCGAAAGGCGTTCAGCTAGTCCTAAGGAGATCTTGTTGTAAGCTGTCTTGCCTGCAAAGCCTACAAGCATCCCCACAAGTTTATCATTCAGAAGAATCGGACTGATGGTGACGTGCTCAGGGATTCGACCGTTATTCCAATCATCAAAGAACTTCTCATTAATCTCGTTTAACGAAATGTATCCATGAAACGGCTTTTGGGTCGACGCAACGATATTAAAAATACTTGGAGTTTTCAACGGAACTCGTAGGGACGTATCTTTAATGTCTTGGAAATTTTCGTCCCAAGCAAAAGCAGTCACCTGTGTTTCCTGTTCGTCCAGAGTTAAAATCATCGACTTTTCAAATTGAGACTTCATTTCGCTCAGAACTTTTTTAATTTTTTCAGAAAGTAAGGAGCTGTTTTTCTTTTTTAATTTATCCAAAGAAAAATTGCCGTTTGCCACGGGATTCATTGTTGGCTTAGCCACCCCTGAAGGCCGCGGGACGATTGAAATTGGCTTGTTGTTGAAGTTTTCCTCCAAGGGAATCTTGGCGGTTTCAACAATTGGTGGTGGTGGCGGGGGCTGTGGTGCGACGGACGCCAGCGGAGTTACGGTAGTTAGTGGTTGAATCACAGTTTTTTCAGAGGCCATAGTGGCCTTGTCTGTGGTGTTCGATGCTGTTGACGCCGACTCCGCGCCTGGAGTCGGATGGAGTGGTTGGATCACAGTCTTTTCAAGGTGAGCGACCGCGACATTATCCAGGATGCCTTCTAACCCATACTCGTGCTCTTCCGAGGAAGAGTCACCGTTTTTCGCATTTTCTTCATCGGAACTCGAGTCACTGAGATCTTCGAGAGAAAGTAGATCCGTAGGGTCAATGCCCTCTGGAGTCTTTGCTGCTTTTTTAGTTGTTTGAGTCCACGTAAGCCACGTTTTTTCGATGTATTCTATAGGTGCTAAGACGAGAACACTTGGTGGCAGCAAAGGGAAATCCTGTGGCGGTTGAAGACAGGCGACGATAAGGGCGCCGTCCCACTCCGCCACAGGCAGACACTCAGCCGACCATGGGTAATGCGTCGCCCACTTTGCGAACATTTCCTTTGAGGGGGGAGTTTCTGTAAAAAATCTTGCCTGAAGCAGGGGGAGTTTATAATGAGCCATCGCCCACTGGAAGTATTCCTCGGACGTGAGGTGTTTTTCTTTCAAAGCATAGCCCAGTAGACTCAAAGGAGTGCCACTTCGCTCAAAGACTTCTGTAAGTCCTTGAAGTTTCTCTTTAAATTGTTCGAACCATGCCTGAGTGCTCATTGGTCTGTTTATCGGCTTTTTGGCGGGAAACCTGAGTCTAGGTCTAGACTGACTGTATTTTTTGCAGCATTGCGTACTTCATAGACGCTAAAAACATAGAGGTTTTCAATACTTATCAGTTGTGCTAGTATCCGCAAACCTATGTTTCAGGATAAAGTTTTTCACTATTTCGATCATAACGCTACGACCTTCGCATGCGCGGAAGTCATTGCCGCTTTGCCCGAGTTTGCAGCTGCCGGTGGCAACCCAAGCTCCATCCATTGGGGTGGTCGACAACCCAAGAACTTGATTCGCGATGCTCGAAAAGCGGTTGCGGATGCATTGGGTGTGAGTCCTTTGGAAATCGTTTTTACTTCGGGTGGGAGTGAAGCCAACAACACAGTTCTTAAAGGCCTATTTGATTATCATCAAACGGCACAGTTCCTGACTTCTGAGCAGCGTCGTCGTATGCACTTCATGTGTTCGGCGGTTGAGCATCCAAGCATCATGAAAACGATGGAACATCTTAAACTTCTCGGTGCTCGCGTGGACTACATCCCAGTTAGTCGTACGGGTGAGCTTGATTTAAAATTCTATGCAGAGCATTTGAGTGACGAAACCGCATTGGTTTCTGTGATGTTTGCCAATAATGAAACGGGTACCTTATTCCCGATCAAAGAGATGGCGGCCATGGCTCACGCAAAGGGGGCTTTGTTTCATACCGATGCTGTTCAAGGATTTGGAAAAACTGTTTTGAACTTCAAAGACCTCGATGTGGATTTCGCATCTCTCTCGGGTCATAAGTTTTACTCGATCAAAGGCACGGGTGTTTTGTATCTAAAAAAAGGCATGAATGTCAGTCCACTCATTCATGGTGGGGGACAAGAACGCCATCGTCGTGGTGGTACCGAAAATACTTTGGGAATTGCCAGTATGGGTTTAGTTGCCAAACGTTCACCATTAATTGAGGCGAAATCTTTGGAAGTAAAAAAACTCCGCGACCATATGGAAGCCAGGATTTTAGCAGAGATTGATGATGTCAAAGTGACGGCTATTGAAGCTCCACGCCTGACGAACACGAGCTCTTTGGTTATCAAAGGGGCCGATGGAGAAACCATGCTGATGTCTTTGGATATCAAAGGCTATGCAGTCAGTACGGGGGCCGCATGTTCGAGTGGAAACCCGGAGCCAAGTCCGGTATTGCTTGCGATGGGATTGTCTCGTCAAGAAGCGCAGAATAGTTTACGCGTCAGTCTTGGGTGGGATACGACTTTGGAAGAAGTCGATGGATTTGTTGATACTTTAAAAACAGTGGTCGCAAGGTTGCGCTCACTAGGTGATGAAGAAGGAGATTCTTGCCATGTCTAAGGGGAGAGTCCTTGTTGCTATGAGCGGAGGCGTGGACAGTTCTGCCGCGGCTGCGCTGTTAGTGGAACAGGGGTATGAAGTCATTGGTGCCACCATGCAGGTGTGGGACTATTCAACGTGCGATATCGAAGAAGGCAACGGGACTTGTTGCTCGAGTATTGACGTTGATGATGCGCGTTCTGTCGCGGATCGTTTGGGTATTCCATTTTACGTTTTGAACTGCGAAGCGAAATTTAAAGCCGCTGTGATTGACCCTTTCTTAAAAGCTTATTTGGAAGGGCAGACACCACTGCCGTGTGTGAACTGCAATACCTATTTGAAATTTGATCATCTTGTAAAAAAGATGAAAGAGCTTGAGTGCGATTACTTAGCAACCGGCCACTATGCGAAAATCGTAACGGATGAAAACGGCAAGTCTGCGATTCACACGTCGACGGATGATTGGAAAGATCAGACTTATTTCTTATTTACGATCGATCCAGAGCTTGTTCCGAAATTGTTGTTCCCTATCGGAGATATGAAAAAGCCCCAAGTGCGTGAGTACTCGGAGCAAAAAGGTCTAGTTACGGCTCGTAAGAAAGACTCCCAAGGCATTTGTTTTGTGGGGAATATTGGATACCAAAATTTCATCAAAGGCCAGGTTTCTAAAGCGGTCCTTGATACGAAAAAAGGTGCGATCAAACGCTTCCCAACAGGCGAAGTGATGGCGAAGCATGAAGGCATTCATAACTACACTTACGGTCAAAGTAAGGGTTTAGGGATGGATCACCACGAAAAGCTTTTCGTGATCAAAATTGATGCCGCTGACAACACGGTCTGGGTTGGCGACGAGGAGCACTTGTTTGCTCGCGAAGTTGATGTCGTAGATCCTCATTTGTTGGGTGATTTGCAAGATGGCGAGTTGATGAGCGTAAAAATCCGCTATCAACATAAAGGCTCCCTGGCGCAAGTTTTCAAAACAGAAAATGGCTTTAAATTGAAATTCCAAGAACCTCAGCGTGCCGTGACTCCAGGTCAAGCGGCTGTATTCTATCGTGACCGTGAACTTGTGGGGGGCGGATGGATCACTCTGTAAGCAACACCCGCGAGATGAAATATCAGGTTCATACCTTTGGTTGTAAGGTGAATACTTACGATGCGGGTCTTATTCAGAAGAATCTCAATGCCAATGGTTTTGCGCCGGTAATTCACGGAGACAAAACGGCACGTATTCATGTTTTGAATACCTGTGCTGTGACTGCGGAGGCTACCAAAGAGGCTGTTCGCTATATCCGTCGTTTGAAAGTGAAAGACCCTTTCTGTACGATCGTGGTAACGGGTTGTGCCGCTCAAGTGGACACGGGATCTTTCTCAAACCTTCCGGGTGCAGATTTGATTGTGGCGAATTCCCATAAAGGAAACTTGCCAGAGTTATTGAATCAGCACTTTCGCGGTGAGCTGACTGAAAAAGTCTTCAAGTCTAATATCTTTAAAAAAGAAGATTTGGAAATGGGTGGTGGTATTGAAAAACATCACACTCGTACTTTCTTAAAGATCCAAGATGGCTGCAATAGCTTTTGTACGTATTGTATTATTCCTTATGCACGCGGTAAGAGCCGTAGTATTTCCATTGCGAACCTAGTTCAACGTATCAATGATCTTTACGATGAAGGCTCTCGCGAAGTGGTTTTAACCGGTGTTCACATCGGCGACTATGAAGATGAAATCAATGGCAAGAAAATGGTCATGGAAGATTTAATTGAAAGTCTTCTGGTCCGTACGAAAATGCCTCGCTTCCGTCTGTCTTCTTTGGAGCCGGTGGAAGTATCAGAGCGCCTGCTGGATCTTTATAGTGACTCTCGCCTGTGTCCGCACTTCCATATGAGTATTCAAAGTGCCAATACGGATGTGCTTTTTCATATGAAGCGTAAATACACGCAAGAAGATGTGCGTAAGTCTTTGCTTGCGATAGCGGATCGCGTACCAAACTCTTTTGTGGGTATGGATGTGATCACGGGATTTCCAACGGAAACGGCGGAGCAGTTTGAAGATACTTATAACTGTCTTGCGGAACTTCCTTGGACGAAGCTTCACGTGTTTCCATACTCTGAACGCCAAGGCACTCGTGCTGCGGCGATGGAGGTCTCCGTCTATCCTCACGTGCGTGCAGAACGTGGTGCGCGTTTGCGTGAGCTGAGTCTCAAACGTTATGAAGAGCAAGCTCTCTTGCAAGTGGGTACAACGAAACGTGTGTTGGTCCTAAAAAACGCTGCTAAAGGTGGTCAGGGGCTTAGTCATGATTACTGGCCGGTGGATATCACTGGCGCAGAAAGCTTCTTAGAACATTGGGCAGGACAAGAGGTGGATGTGACCATCACAGGTTACGATCACTCCAATAAAGCCCATATGGAAGGTCATTTGATCGGGGAGGTTCCATCGTGAATTCCTTAGAGCAAAGACTGGGGTATAAATTTAAAAATATCTCCTTGCTGGCCAGAGCTTTAACTCACAAGAGCTATGCGAATGAACTTAAAAACCATACGGAGCATAACGAGAAATTAGAGTTTCTGGGTGATGCAGTTCTGGATTTGGTTGTTGGTGAGTTTTTGTATGAGAAATATCCGCAAGATACAGAGGGTGGCTTGTCAAAAAAACGCGCCAGCATTGTGAATGAAGAAATTTTGTTCGAGCTGGCTCGCGATATGGAATTGAATAAAATCCTGCAACTTGGAAAGGGAGAGGCGCAAACAGGCGGCTCTTTAAAACCAAGACTTCTAGCCTCTTCACTGGAAGCGATTGTAGGGGCGATCTATTTGGATGGCGGTTTTATGCCAGCCCAAACTTTTATCCGCAAAGAGTTTTTACCTTTGTGTGATAAAGTGTGTGGTCACGAAGATTTTGAAAGAGACTATAAAACGCGATTGCAGGAGCTCGTGCAGAAGGCTTTGAAAGAAACGCCGAAGTATGAGGTTCTGGTGGAGGAAGGTCCTCCTCATGATCGGCAGTTTGTGGTGTGTGTGAAAGTGAAAGAAGAAATCTGGTCCAAGGGGCGCGGACGCAGTAAGAAAAACGCCGAACAAGATGCGGCAAAATGCGCTTTAGATGCAAAGTTTAAGGAGACAAATTGATGGGATACAAAGCAGGATTTTTAGGACTCATAGGGCAGCCAAATGCCGGGAAGAGCACATTGATGAACTTCCTTGTGGACGAGAAGGTCTCCATTGTCTCCGCCAAGCCACAGACAACTCGTCGTCGTATTTTGGGGATGTGGACTTCAGATGCAGGCCAAGTTGTTTTCGTTGATGCTCCGGGGTTGATTAAGGCTGACAAAGGCCTGAATGGATTTCTGGCGCAAGAAGCTCATGATGTTATTGATAACTCAGATGCCTTGTTAGCTGTTATCAGCGTTGATGAACAAAAACCAGAAGACGCAGAGAAAGTGATTGAGCTGGTGGCTGCGAGCCGTAAGCCATGGATTGGTGTGATTACCAAAACAGATATTGAAGAGAAAGCTCACCGCGTTTTGATCTTGAAAAAAATGATTGAAGATAAAGGCGGCAAGGCGCTTTCTATCTCGGCTAAAACGTATGCAGGAGATGTGGAAGAGCGTGAAGCGATGTTAGTGGAATTCTTGGAAATTCTTCCAGAGTCTCCAGCTCCTCTATATGATACAGAGCTTTTTACGAACGAAAATATCCGCGATATGGCAGCGGAAATTATCCGTGAAAAATGTTTCGAAAATCTTCACCATGAAGTTCCGTACAACATCGCTGTGCGTATCATAAAATTTGATGAGACCGGTGATTTGCCGAAAATCTACGCGGAAATTATGGTGGCGCGTGAAAGCCAAAAAGCCATCGTGATTGGCAAAGGTGCTTCCGTTATTAAGCAAATCGGCATGGAGTCTCGCAAAGAGATCGAAAAGTTGATGGACGGAAAAGTGTTCTTGGATTTGAAAGTTATTGCGAAGCCTGAGTGGTTTGACAACAAGCGTATGATGAAGGAGTTGGGTTATGTCATCGATTCAAAAGACTGAGTTTGCCCCAAAAGTGGCGATTATCGGTCGTCCCAACGTAGGTAAATCGACTTTATTTAACATTATCACGGAAACACGTAAGGCTGTGGTTAAAAACCAAGCGGGCGTGACTCGTGATATTATTATTGAGCCTGTGGATATATGGGGGAAGCAATTCGACCTGATTGATACAGGTGGTATCACGGAAGCGGGCGATATTTTCTCGAAGCTTATTCGTGAACAAGTTTCTGAGTTTTTGCACTCCGTAGATTATATTATTGCCGTGATGGATGGTCGTGCCGGTCTTATTCCAGAAGATCGTGATATCATTCGCGTTGCGAAGCAAACGGGTAAGCCGTTTCTTTTGGTTATCAATAAAGTTGATAAGACCATGGAAGAGGAATCAGCAAAGACGGACTTCTACGAATTTGGTTTGGACATCATTTCTGCCTCCTTTGAACAACGCCGTGGTGTCGGTCAGATTCTTGAGTGGATCACGAATCAAATTCCGGTTCAGGAGTTCGTGTACGATAAAGGGATGAAGATTGCCATCGTTGGGAAACCGAACGTTGGTAAAAGTTCAATTTGCAACTGTATCTTGGGTGTCAACCGCATGATCGTGTCTGATGTTGCGGGAACGACAATCGACTCTGTCGACAGTCCATTTATTTACAATGGTAAACAATATACTTTGGTCGACACGGCAGGTTTGCGTAAATCAGCTCGTCGTGAAGAAGATCTTGAAATCATCTCAGCGTTTAAATCTCAAGAAGCGATCCGTAGAGCAGATTTGATCTTGTTGATGGTGGATGGGACGCAAGGGCCATCTGATCAAGATGCGCGTATTATGCAGGCAATTCTTGAAGACCATAAAGGTGTGATCGTTGTTGCTAATAAATCTGATATTGGTGGTGCTGAGATCCCTGAATACCGCAAAACATTCCGCGAACAAGTGGAGCGCGTGTTTCACTTCTTTACGGATGTGAACGTTGTGTTTACAAGTGCGAAAACAGGGCAAGGTGTGGAAGAGTTGTTCGATATGATCGAGAAAGTTTCTGATCAAATCAACTTCCGTGTGCCAACGTCAGAATTGAATGACTTTTTCTTTGAAACAATTCGTAAAGCTCCAGCTCCGGTGTACGGCACAAATAACGTGAAGTTCTACTATGTGACTCAGACGTACCAACGTCCTCCGGCGTTTATCGCGTTTGCGAATCATCCAGATGGTGTGACGAATTCCTATCGTCGTTTCTTGATTAAAAATATCAAGGAAAGATGGGACCTTCACGGTTTGCCAATTCGTATTTTCTGCATGAAGACCCGTAAGGGTGGGACGCAAGATTAGTATGATGAAGCGAGGCTCATGGAGAACACGTTTTGGATTTTACCTTTTGGCCGTAGGTTCCGCCTGCGGTTTAGGTAATTTGTGGCGTTTTCCCTATGTGGTCGGTGAAAACGGTGGCGGCGCTTTTATCCTGCTGTATGTTTTCATGGCTTTGGCGATCGGCGCGCCGATGCTTATTGCGGAATTGATGCTTGGTAAGAACACGCGTCGCTCGGTGATTGTCGCAACGGCACAAATGGGGCAGCGCTCAAAGCCCATGTTTAAATGGGTCGGTCGCCTGGCTGTTGTAATGAGTCTTGTCGTGTTGTCTTATTATGCGGTCATCAGTGGTTGGGTTTTGCATTTTATGACCCAATTTTTTGTCGCGCTTTTCGTGGATACGGAAGGTGCTGCCAATAAAACCAATCTAGCGGCTTTGATGTCCAATGGCTGGTTGCAGTTGATGCTCGCCAGTGCACATCTGCTCATCACGATTGTCGTTGTGGTGAAAGGGGTACAAGAGGGTCTTGAAAAGTGGATCAGTTATATGATGCCTCTCTTTGCTGTCTTGGTGGCGGTCTTGTTGGTGAAGTCTTTCTCGCTTCCTTCGACCCCCGAAGTGATGCGTTTTTTGTTTTATCCTGATTTTTCCAAACTGACATTATCATCCTTGAATCATGCTCTAGGGCACGTGTTCTTTACGCTCTCCGTAGGGTTTGGCACGATGGTGACCTTCGGTTCTTATTTACGAGAAGAAGACCATGTTCCAACCGCGGGTTTTCGCGTTGCTTTGGTCGATACGCTGATTTCACTTTTAGCAGTGGTCATGATCTTTCCTGTGGCGTTTCAGGCTTCCAATGTGCCGCTGACAGACCCCGCGTTGATGTTCGAAGTTTTGCCCCGCTATTTGGTGGGGATCCCGGGCGGTGCGCTGTTTGGTTTAACCTTTTTTGTGTGCTTGTATATGGCGGCTTTGAATGCCAGCATCGGTTTGCTCGAAGTTGTGGTTTCTAACTTGGTAGACCGTAATAAGAGCATGGAGCGCGGTCGTGCGACTTGGTATTCTGGAGTGGTGGCATTGGTATTGACGATTCTGCCAGCGCTTTCCAGTTCAGTTTTGAACAATGTCCGTATCGGTGGGCATTCATTAATTGAATCCCTGGATTCATTGTTGATCAACTGGTTGTTGCCGTTGGTGGCCTTGGGGATCTTGTGGTCTTTCAATAAAGGGACCACTGATAAAGAAAAAGAAACAAGCTTTGTAGATAAGCAAAAGTTTGTGAGCTATTCCATGTATCCTCATTGGATGTTTATTTTGAAGTGGGCGGCACCTGCTGTCATTATCGTCGGATTTGTTCTGCAGATTATCGCTTTGGTAAATAGTTAAAAATAAAAAAAGGAGCCATCGGCTCCTTTTTTATTGCTGCTTCATTTTCTGGATCTGCGGGGTAGCCAGTTCCGTGTTACTACCGCTTTGTTAGAAATTCATTCCTAGAATAAAGGTGAAGTCATAGAAGTCACCACTCAGGTTTTTATCTAAGTGTTCAGTGCTATCCACATATGATTTGTTTTCATCTGAAAAGTTAACGTAGTGGTATGCGCCCTGTAAGCCCAGATACGCTTTTTTACGCATCAAAGGGATCTCAACCCCTGCACCAAGATCTACGCCCATCGTGGAGTCACGGCTGTAACCATCCAGACCACTGATGGTGTAAGTGCGGTAGAATTGCCCGAGACCGCCTAAAATGTAAGGGTTTAGGTCGGCGAGACCGCGAGTCACGTTTTGCGTATTTAAGTAGTATTTCAAGTCAAAGTTAATCGAAGTGATCGAAACATTTCCTGTGTATGTTTTGGAATTGTCATTCACTGTGAATTTAACAGAGTGGTCTCCAGTTTGAAAACCAAGGGTTAAAGCCAAACGCAAGTCGAAGAAATAACTTAAGAATAAACCAAAGGTAGGCGCTGCGGAATATTGATCAGCGAAATTCCCAGTGAATCCACGATAACCGCCGGCAAGGCCCACAGTGAAGAAACGACCGTTGCGGAAAAAATTGACGTCGGCTTCTTCGTCAGAATCCTCGTCGAATTCAGAGTAATCGGAAAATGGATCGTAGGCTTCGTCTGGATCTGATTGAGCAAGTAAATATGATTTATGGTCAGAGCTTTGCGCATGAGATTTTAATGGCGCAAAAATACTTGCCGTCACCAATAGAGCTAGAAGGCCGGAATGAAGTATGGTCCCAGTCGTTTTCACAAGTTCCCCCTATGTACTATTATCGAATAAAAAGCCTTAAAACTTCAAAGAAAAGAGGGCTTTCAAGAGGGAAATGCTCGCACCTGTCTCGTTGTGAAACAAGATGAGATGGGTGCGGAGTTGATATATTTATGGCAGTGTTTCATTTTGAGAAAAGCGCAAGTTGTTAACTGCGAGACCCTACGGAGTCTTCGTTATTTAGAGTGGCTCATTGAGCGCCTTTTCCACCGCTTTGATGATGCTATCTGAAGAGGGTTTGGTGATTGAACTCCAGCGTTCAATGACTTCGCCTTTTCTGTTAATCAAGAATTTTTCAAAATTCCAACTGACTTCTTTAAAAAGTAATCCGGGTTTTTGCTCAGTCAAAAAAGCATAAACGGGCTGTTTATCCTTTCCTGTCACTGCGGCTTTGTCGAAAAATGGAAAAGTACAGCCATATTCTTTTTGCGCGAAAGATTTAACGGTTTCGTTGTCACCTTTTTCTTGTTTAAAGTCGTTGGAGGGAAACGCTAAGACGATAAAGCCGCGGTCTGCATACTTTTTGTATAGGTCTTGAAGTTCTTTAAGCTGAGGTGTGAAACCGCATTGTGAGGCCGTATTAACGACTAAAACCACCTTCCCGCGATAGGAGGAGAAGTTGACTTTCTTGCCGCTGATATCAGTTGCAGAAAGTTCGTAAAAGTTTTGCGGTCCGGCCGCCGAGACACCGAGAGTGAAAAACAGCAGAGAAAGACAGAAAAATAAACGCATAAAGGCCTCCGACGAGGCTATGTTAGGTCCCCCTTCGAAGAACCTCAAGAAAAAGACTTAATCTGGCGCTTGGATGCGGTGCGCACCTTTGACTTTAACAGTGTCAGATTTTCTAATCAATTGAATATCTTAGGTCATTTTTTGCGGGGGCCATTTGAGTATGGAAATGGGAAGTCCCATTGTTATCGTTTCTACGTTTGGTCGGGGCCATTGGTTAGCGGCAGCGCTAGCACAGGAAGGTATTAAAACGACCTTGCTGGATGTGTCGTCAAAGTTGGGTGTGTGGCCCGCGGAAGATCTCGAAGGTCCCTTCGGTTTTTTTCGTAATGAGCGTATTTCTGAATCGCAAATGGAGCGTTTGTACTCAGATGATGCCTTTGAAGAGCTACAAAATGGTTTTACTTTGTGGCTTAATGACGGACCTATCGAATTCAAGGGACCTCTGACAAAGTTTAAAATTGAAAACTCTAAGTTGTCACATCATGTGACAGAGCTTTTGACGGCAAGTGTGCCGGATAAAAGTCACCGTGCTCTTTATAAAAATCTTTCTTCGCTGACGTTTGATCAAAGTTGGTTATTGCATTTTGCGCATCAATGGGCGGGAACAACATACTTGCCCAATGTTCTGGGTGCTACAGAAGGTGAAGTGTTGCCGTTGTTTTCTTCTTTTCTGGTTCGCCAAGCGACGCGGGCCGGTTTGGAGAAGTCTCTTCAGTGGTTGAAGTCAAAAGGTGTTGAAGTTCTACAGCCGCAGCAGATTGTTGATGCTTCTTTCGGTGCTGGTAAAACGGTCACTGGTCTGGAGATTGCTGGAGAAAATCAAGGTCTTTATAAGTTCGAGCAACTTGTGTGGATGTTAACCAGTGAAGAAACTTATTTTTTGAATGATCGCTTAGGAAAATATTTTTTCCCAGAAGGACCCCTTGAATCCGAGTGGTGCTGGGTTCGCTACCGTGTTTCTTTGCAGGATTGTTTAGAGCGCACTAGTTTACCACTTCATACGGCGATGATTGATGATGTGGGCTCTCCCTGGACCCATGAAAACTTTATGGTTTTGCAAAGAACATCCTTGCCAGATCAGTTTGATGTGTGGATGCGCATTCCGACGGTGCAGCGATTTAATAAAGAGTATGTGACCAACAAAGCCACTCGCATGAGTGCGATTCTTTCTCGTCGCATGCCATTGGCAGATCCTCAAGTTTTAAGTTTTCCACAAGAATACTATTACACTTATGCTCAGCTCGGGGCGCCACGTTTTCCGGTGTTCAGTGTGAAACATAATGCTCCTCGCGGACGTGTGGTCTTTGGGAACTTACATCTGGATGGTCCTGAAGAATGGCCTCACTATGGATGGGGGGCCACGTTTGCTTCCAATGAGCGCATTCACGCGAACATCCAAGCTTGGTGGAAAGAAAAACTTCTGAAGGAACAAAAAGAAAGAAGAAAGGAGCTTGGCCAGTGATCGAGAGGTATACACGCCCTGAGATGGGGTTATTGTGGGATGCTGATCACAAGTTCGGCAAGATGATGCAAGTTGAAATTGCGGTGGCGCAAGTTCAAGCTCAAATGGGAATCATTCCGAAAGTGGCTGCCAAGGCCATTGCGCAGAAAGCTCGCTTTAACGTGAAACGCATTTCTGAAATTGAACGTGAGACTAGGCACGATGTGATCGCGTTTGTTTCCAACTTGGCGGAAAATATTGGGCCCCATGGAAAGTACGTTCATTTCGGCATGACGTCTTCTGATGTTTTGGATACGGGGTTCAGTTTGCAAGTTCGCGAAGCGGGCGAAGTCTTGATGAGCTCGATCGATAGTTTGGAAAAATCATTAAAGAGTCTTGTTAACAAGTATGCTGAGACTTTGTGTGCCGGCCGCACTCATGGCATGTTCGCGGAACCGACAACCTTTGGCTATAAAATGGCAGGTTTTTTAACGGAGCTTCGTCGAAATAAGAAGCGCGTCAAAGAAGCCCTCGATGGTATGGCCATCTGTAAACTCAGTGGTGCCGTTGGGACTTATTCCAGTCAACCCCCAAAAGTCGAAGCCGCAGTCGCGAAAATTTTAAAGCTTAAAATTGAAACCGTGGCGACACAAGTGATCCCAAGGGATCGTCATGCGGAGATGTTGTTATCGCTTGCTCTGTTGGGGACGGGACTTGAGCGTTTAGCTATTGAATTGCGCCACCTACAGCGCAGTGAAGTGGGTGAAGTGACGGAAGGTTTCACGAAGGGGCAAAAAGGCTCTTCGGCGATGCCTCATAAGAAGAACCCAATCAGTGCGGAAAATATCACGGGTCTTTCTCGCCTACTGCGTGGTTACGCAGTGGCGGGTCTTGAAAACGTAGCTTTGTGGCATGAACGTGACATCAGTCATTCCTCTGTGGAACGTGTGGTGTTCCCGGATGCTTTTATTGTGGCGGACTATGCTGTTCATCGCATGAGTATTTTGTTGGATGGTCTGGATGTGAATAAAAAACGCATGCAAGACAATATTGATTCTTCCCAAGGACAGCTCTTCAGTTCCCATGTTCTTTTGGCTTTGGTTGCCAAAGGGATGAATCGTGAGGAGGCATATGCCTTGGTGCAAAGGCTTTGTCATTCGTTGGGTTATGGTGAGCATTTAAAAGATAAATTGATAGCTGATGATACGGTTCGTGAATTATTGAAACCAAAAGAGATTGAAGAAATCTTCCTAGGGAAAAAACATCAGAAAGCCATCAAAGATATCATTAAGAGAGTAAAATAAAGTGTCACATTGGAAATTTCTTAAAGAAAATGACGTCATTGATGTGGTGGCTCCGGGGTACCCCTCTCAGGCCCATGAAGTTGAAAGCGCTCGTCAGTTTCTTCTAAATTGGAAGCTTGTTCCACGCATTCCGAAGGGTTTGATTAAACCGCACTTCTTGCATGCCAATGAAGACAAAGAGCGTTTTGCATTTCTGAAGGCGGCCATCGAGTCCAAAGACTCTCAAGTGATCTGGTGCTTGCGTGGCGGTTACGGCAGCAACCGTATGGTGCCCATGCTTGCGAAAATGAAAAAACCGAAAGAGGCAAAGTTGTTGATTGGTATCAGTGATATCACTTCGTTGCACAGTTTCGTGACCCAGGAATGGGGTTGGAAGGTTTTGCATGGCCCCCTGTTGGATCGTCTGGGTCGAAAGCTAGTGGCTCCTAAGTACGAAAAAGAATTGCATCAAATTCTTTTTGGTAAAGTGCAAGAAATAGAATTTAAGAATTTAAAACCGCTCAATGATTCTGCTCTTAAGGTGAAATCTTTAAAGTCCAAAGTGGTCGGAGGCAACTTGACCGTGTTGCAGTCATCCTTGGGAACCCCGTGGCAGATTGAGACGAAGAAGTCTCTTTTGTTTGTAGAAGATATAGGAGAACGCGGTTATCGCATTGATAGAATGTTTGAACAATTCCGCCAGGCGGGGTTGTTTAAACAATGTGATGGTTTGATTTTGGGTGATTTTATTGGTGGCGAAGAACCATCAACAGGAAAAAATAATTTTGACAAAGTCTTTAAACGTTGGGCAGGGGATCTGAATATTCCTGTCTTTCAGGGATTGCAAGCAGGACACGCTGTTGTGCAAAGACCGGTTCCTTTCAATACATCATGTGTTCTTCAAGTGAAGAATGGGAAGGGACAGTTAGTAATTTCCACAGGAGGACGTGGCTCATGAAATATTCTGTATTAGAGAAAAACCTTATCTCACAACTTGAAGATCGCATTCGAGATACGACTCCGGGGGTGATGGTACGTGCTTACCAAGGTGGCAAGATCATTTGTGACGTCGCCGTTGGAAATACTTATGCTTATTATGACTTCGCCAGTGTGACAAAAGTTGTGTTTACACAACAGGCGATGATGTATGCCTATGAGTTGGGAAAATGGAATTTTGATTCCAAGGTTTCTGAATTTCTTCCGTGGTTTCAAAGTGCAGACACAAAAATCACGGAGCTTTTGACCCATAGTTCAGGTCTTCCATGGTGGATGCCGTTTTATCAAGAAATCAATATGAGCAATCCAAGAGAGAAGCGTCGCGAACAGCTTCGCGATATCATCAAGGGTCTTAAAATTGAGAAAACTGAGACGGCGGTTTATTCTGACGTAGGTTTTTTGGTATTGAGTTATCTTCTAGAAGTTCTTTTTGAAAAGCCTCTCTTGGACGTTTGGGCTGATATTAAAAATAAATTCTACGCAGGCACAACATTGGAGTTTCACGCTGACAATCATACATCAACGAAGCTTTCTTTGTTTGCGCCGACAGAAGAATGTCCTGTGCGAAAAAAACTGGTCCAGGGTGAGGTCCATGATCTGAATTGCTGGGCTCTGGGGGGAGTTTCCACTCATGCCGGTCTCTTCGGAAGCATTGACGACTTAGGTTGGTATTCCCTTCATTTGCGTTCGCAGTTGTTGGGGATTGCTCGTTATTCAATTCGTCAAAAAACGGCGCAATTGTTTGCCAAACGAGCGTTGCCAGAAGGTAAGGGCGACTGGGCCATGGGTTATATGATGCCGACACCGGGATCTGCGAGCTGTGGTAGTTATTTTTCTTTGGATTCCATCGGACACACGGGCTTTACCGGAACTTCTATTTGGTATGATCCGAAGATGGATATGAGCGTGAATATTCTTTCAAACCGTGTTTTATACGGACCAGACAATAAGGCCTTTGCCAAATTGCGCGGAGAAATTCACAATTGGATTGTTGAAAATTATCGTAGATCTGGAGTTTAAATGGAATTAAAAGCAGGCAGTCATATTCACCTTATGGGTATTTGTGGAACCGCGATGGCTTCTCTTGCGGGGCTATTGAAAGATCGCGGATATAAAATCACAGGCAGTGATATGAATCCGTACCCACCGATGTCGACTCAGCTTGAAAGCTTGGGGATCAACATTCAAAAAGGTTATAAAAAAGAAAATCTTCACCCAACGCCGGACTTCGTGATTGTCGGAAATGTTATTTCTGCGAATAACGAAGAAGCACAAGAACTTCTCAAATTAGGAATTCCGTACACGTCTTTACCTAAGGCGATGGGCGAATTCATTATCGAAAACCGCGAAAGTGTGGTGATCTCTGGAACGCACGGTAAAACAACAACGACATCTATGATGGCATGGGTTGCGGAGAATGCTGGCAAAAAGCCAGGTTTCCTTATCGGTGGTATTCCCAAGAACTTCTCGCAAAGCTTTAAAAACCCTGAGGGGAATTTGTTCATTATTGAAGGTGACGAGTACGATACGGCGTTCTTTGATAAAGTTCCTAAGTTCGTTCACTACAGACCAAAGCACGCGATCTTGACGTCTGTGGAATTTGACCATGCGGACATCTATAAAGATTTGCAAGCGGTGAAGGATTCTTTTGCAAAGCTGATGCATTTGATTCCTGAAAATGGAACGTTGCTTGCCTGTGCGGAAGACGCCAACGTGATGGAATTGCGCAAACTTTGTAAAGCGAAGAATTCCTTCACTTATGGCTTTAAAGCGGATGCAGATTTCAGAGCGAAAGTTCTGTTCCAAAACGAAAATGGCATTGGCTTTGAAGTTCACCACAAAGGCGAGATTTTAGGCCCTTACAACATGCAGATCACAGGGGATTACAACATCCTCAATGCGACAGCAGTTGTGGCTATGTCTAAATGCCTTGGTTTCTCCGAAAATAGAATTCAAATCGCTTTGGAGTCTTTTGAAGGTGTAAAACGTCGTCAGGAAATCCTCGGTGAGCCAAATGGTATTTTGGTGATCGAAGACTTTGCCCACCACCCAACAGCGGTGCGTGAGACGGTTAAAGGTATTCAAAAGAAATATCCGAACAGAAAAGTTTTCTCAATCTTTGAACCAAGAAGTGCGACATCTCGTCGTAAGGTCTTCCAAAAAGATTACGTAGAAGCATTTAAAGGCTCTCACGAGGTGATGCTGGCAAAGGCCTTCGATCAATCTAAAATTGACGAAGAAAATCGTTTTTCATCCCATGAGTTGGTCGCAGACTTAAAGGCTTCTGGCGTCACCGCTGAAGACTTCGACGGAGCCGATCAAATCGTAGCAGCCCTAAAATCCCGAGCAAAACGCGGCGACGTGATTCTGATCATGTCCAACGGCGGCTTTGACGGTATCTATACGAAGCTGATGAAGGCTCTCGAATAGTTCTAAATTGCTCAATAAAGTATTTATGGAAAAGCCCCACCAACTCGTGGGGCTTTTTTATTATCTGTGGTTAGGTAACGCATGAGCAGTGCGTCATATGTGTGCGTTATCATTAGGCTAAAGCGGGGTACTTCTTGAAACATAAGGTTGGGTTCGATACTTTTTTTGCCTATGTCAGCGACTGCAAATCTCACTCCATTAATGAAGCAATACTGGGACATTAAATCTGTCCACCAAGATAAAGTTCTCCTATTCCGCATGGGCGACTTTTTTGAAATGTTCTTTGACGATGCGGTGAAGGCGGCTCCGGTTTTGGGGATCGCTTTGACTCAAAGGAATAAAAAATCTGCTGATGAAACGCCGATGTGCGGGATGCCTCATCACTCGATTGCGGGTCCTATCAATAAACTTCTCGCGCACGGTTTTAAAGTCGCGATTTGTGATCAACTTGAAGATCCAAAACTTGCTAAGGGTATTGTAAAGCGTGGAGTCACACGCGTTCTGA
>JBLMWG010000008.1:0-9337 GCA_050257115.1 Bacillota bacterium | reverse complement strand
TTGGCTAATAAAATTCTATCTCAGAATGTTGCCCAGTAATTTCAGACCCTAGAAACACAAAAACCGCCAAGAAGGCGGTTTAAGATGGCGGAGAGTGAGGGATTCGAACCCTCGAGCCCCGCGAAGGGCTGCCAGTTTTCAAGACTGGTGTATTCAACCACTCTACCAACTCTCCGTCGACCGTTTTATGGGTTTTGGTATGAGTATTCAAGTGGTTGTTGTAATGACGCGGTGTTTATTTTTGACGTATCTCTGTTCTGCCGCCCATGTAGCTTTGAAGAGCTTTCGGGATCGCCACAGAGCCATCTTCACGTTGGTAGTTCTCAAGAATCGCGACCAAGGTTCTTCCTACAGCCAAAGCTGAACCATTCAAAGTGTGCACAAACTGAGGTTTACCACCCGCCGTGCGGAAGCGAATGTTCGCGCGACGTGCTTGGAAATCCTCAAAATTCGAGCACGAGCTGATCTCACGATACATGTTCTGACCCGGCAACCAAACTTCAAGATCATGGGTTCTTGCAGATCCAAAACCCATATCACCCGTACACAAAAGCATGCGACGGAAAGGTAGTTCCAAGTCCATCAAGACTTGCTCGGCGTGAGACGTTAATGCCTCATGAATTTCATAAGACTTATCCGGGTGACAGAATGTCATCAATTCCACTTTGTCGAACTGATGCTGACGAATCAAACCCTTCGTATCGCGACCAGCACTACCAGCCTCAGAACGGAAGCATGGAGAGTAAGCACAGAAACTTTGTGGAAGATCTTTTTCATCCAGGATCTCGCCGTTATAGTAGTTCGTCACAGGAACTTCTGCCGTTGGAATCAAAAACAAATCAGAGCCTTCCAAGTGGAAAACGTCTTCTTTGAATTTTGGAAAATTCCCCGTACCCAATAAGCTGTTTGAGTTCACCATAAATGGTGGAATCATCTCTGTGTAACCATGACGGGTAGAGTGCATGTCCATCATAAACTGGATCAATCCACGTTCCATTTGTGCTGCCGCACCTTTAAGAAAAGCAAAGCGAGTGCCCGTGGTTTTACCAGCACGTTCGAAATCAATGATGTTCAAAGACTCACCCAATTCCCAGTGTTCTTTCGCTTTAAAAGAAAACTTCGTTGGCGTTCCGACAACTTTTAATTCTTTATTATCATCGGCAGAGGCACCTACTGGTACGGAAGAGTGCGGTTTGTTCGGCATCACGAGAGCTAAATTCAAAACCTGTTGATCCGCTTCAGCCGCTTTCACTTCAAGGTCCTTCACAGCACCTTTTAGCTTTTCAACTTCTGCCAATATTTCGGAAGCATCTTTGCCTTCGCGTTTCAATTTTCCAATTTCACCGGAAAGTTTATTTTGATTGGCCTTCGCAGATTCCGCTTGAGCGATCATCTCTTTACGTTTTTTGTTAAGATCCATGATTTGATCAAGAATCTCTGGATTCCCACCGCGATTGATCAAGGCTTGCTTGTATTCATCATAGTAAGAAGTTCCGTTTTCAGCTTTTTTCTCGAGAAGTTTAATGTCGATCATTCTAGAAAGTCCTCGTTAAGGTGCGACCAGTATATACATTCTTAAAAGCATCCCGACAAGGACGACGATCAAATCGAAAATTAAGATTTGGCCAAAACTCCAAGATCCCAGGAGTTTCATGATCACTGCCATCACTACGATTACTGCAAAAATAACAGCAAAAGTTCCATATCCGATGAGCTCCTGACCGATCAAAGCCAATGTCATCCCGACAAAAAACCCTGTGATCAAACGCAATGCTATATGCAGCATCGTCATTGTCGTGGATTTTACGCCTTCCTGTGCGCTTGTTGCCAATCCTCTCATCTTATCGCCAATTCCCATGGCTTCCTCCGTTGTCCGTCCCTAGTTGCCGAGTCTTGAAAGTTTGTTCTCTATTTCAGCACGATCCGGTGCGTTTGGGGAGAGGCCTAAATATTTATTATAGGCTTGTGCTGCAGAGCGAATATCGCCCTTCATTTCATAGATCGCACCTTGTTCTCTGTAAATTTCAGCATACCCACTTTCACGAGCAGCCGCCAACGTCAGCATGTCTTCTGCCACATCCAACGAGGCTGATTGGCGATAGCACTGGGCAGCTTTCACATAAATATCGGCCCCTTGAGGACGTAACTTCATCGCCTGGGAATACTCCCCAGCACATTCCGTGAACTGCTTACGAGCCGAATAAATTTCTGCTGCCAAAATATAGGAATCGGCCATATTCGGGTTCAGTTTCTTTTCCTCTTTGGCAGCTGTAGCCGCTCCATCCAGGTCACCCGACGCAAAAGACGCCTTACCTATATAGTAATAAGTCCTCGGAAAGTTCGGATTTAGACGCTGAACACGTTTAAACTGTTGAATAGCCTCATCATAGCGAGCCGTCTCCAAATACAGTTTGCCCGCTTGGAACAAAGCTTCTCCGTCAGTAGGATCTATAACCGCCGCTTGTAATAGTGCCTTCAATGCTTTGTCGTTCAAGCCCAGGGCTTTGTAGCTTTCACCTAATCCCAACCATGCCTTTTTATTGCGGCGATCGGCTTCAACGACCTTCTCGTAAATATCTTTAGCCTGAGAGTAACGATCTTCCTGCTTATACACTTCAGCCAAAGCCACGCGATAGTCTAAGGTGTAAGAGAATCTCTTAATAAGTTCATTGAGATAGGTGATCCCCGCGTCCACACCATTATTTACTGCTAACATTTTGGCGTAAGTGATTTGTGCTTCCGGATTGGTCGCATCAATCTCCACAGCCTTCGTCGCATAACGAACCGAGTCTTTGGCTGCGTTCTCTTTACGTTCAATTTCCTTTTTATTTAAAGGCATAATGGACTGGGCTAAATTGCCATTAGCTTTAGCTAGCAGAATATATGTATCAATATCCCCATCGTAAGCTTTCACAGCACGAAGCGCATAGTTCACAGCCCCAGGCATATTGTTTTTGCGGAATTCCAGAAGTGCCAATCCACGCAAAACTTCATAGTTACTTGGCGACATTCTAGTTGCGTTCGAAAGAATCGTCAGCGCACCGGTAAAGTCAAAACGTTGAGACATATAATCAGCCTGCAACACATAGGCAGAAATCAATTTCGGCTCTGCTTTGATCGCTTTATTTAACCACTCGATCGCTTCGAAGCTTTGATTCAATTGCCACAAGGATTTCGCGGCCTTCATCGCCGCCGTGCCATTTTTCGGATCCATTTCAAACGCCGCTTTAAATTCAGCCTGCGCTGCTAAATAGTCACCTTGACGGACATACTGATCCCCAAGGAAGAGCATTTCGTTATTTTGGTTTTTCCCGCCGCTCATTTTATCGGATCCACCCAAACGCACAACCAATTGACGTAAATCCGAGCTATTTGGATTCAAAGTAAATCCTCGTTGAGCCATCTCTAAAGCTTTTCGCTTCTCATTCCGGAATACATAAATTTCTGCCAAGACATGGTAGCCATCGGCTTCAATCAATGGGGATACTCGAGTACGCGCATCCATTGCTGCACTCAACAATGTGAAGGCCGAATCTGAATTCTTAAATCCCCGATATTCAACAATACCCATCAAGATCTTCGCTTCGCGGTGCTTTGGATTTTTTGTCAGAATACTACGCAGAACTTGAGAAGCCTCGGCATAGCTTCCTTGAGAAAGATAGAGCTTCGCCAAACCCACTTGCGGACGGAGCCATTTGTCCCACATCTGCGCAGATTTCTCATAATAGGGGACTGCATTTAGCAGATCACGCTCTCCCTCTAGCAGAGAGGCTTTATAATAATACATAACTGGCAGAAGTGAAAACGGTTCAGAACTTTCCAAAACGCCTTCAACCGTACCGCGGGCTTCACGGAAGCGCCCGGTGGTCATTAGTTTCACTGATTCACAAACTTGACCAAAAGGACTTACGACATTAATTGCACGAGTTCCTTGCGTAACCATCGCAATCGTCTTTTGATCTTGTGCATCTTGTTTGGCGAAGGGCCAAAGCTCCCCATAGACAACACACAAAAGTCCACGGACCTCAAGATTCGCCGGGGCGCCTTCGACGATACTGACTAGTTTATTTTGCGCTTCAAAATAGGAATCAAACGTATCTTGCTCCATTGCAAAAAGCGCTTCGTTCAATTTCTTTTTAACGTCGGCATCGCTTAAGATTGAAGAACTTTTTCCGGGAGCCAAAAGGTGGATCTTATCCCCTCTAGAGGGACCGCTATCCCATAAAAGCCACACGCCCACGATAAAGATCACGAGCAAGATAGCCAAAGGCCCTTTCAGAGCATTTGCGATCTCACCTTTTTCCATATTTTTAATATTCGAAAGTTCGATGACATTATTTTTTTTACCACCAGAAATACTTTTTGGAACTTTAGCCGGGGCAACTTGTGCTGCTTGTAAAACGTCGATCCTTGGTGCCTTTTCAATTTCCACACGCAGTTGTGCGAAACTCTCTTTGGAGGGCCCATTCGACATTGTGTTATTAGCAGTGTTTGCAGCGTTCGTAGAATTCGCAGAGTTCGTGGTGTTACTATTGCCAGCCTGAGTCGGCGGTTTCATGATCACCGTTTCTGCTTCCATCTTCTGCGCTTTTTTAGGATCAACGTCGACAACGCCTTCTAAAGCCTCGAGGAGTTTGTCATAGAAAGCGCCTTCTTTGGAAATCTGTGTCCACTGACCATCAGGCAATTTCGAAATCATCTCTTGGCCTGAAAACACGCCCTCACCAATCATTCGCAGAATGGCTTCCGTTGAATAAGGACCTTTAATTTGTCCATTTCGTGTTCTAACAACCCAAGTGACCTGAATTCTTGACATAGATGCCTGATTATACTGAGCTTTTTGACAAAGGACTATGGTCCCCGCAATCACGGCCTCAGGTCTGTGCTTTGGTCAAGGAAAGTGGTTCCAAACTTGAACCTAAGTACCAACTTGGAATTACTCCTGGTTCCAATTCGAGTTTTGAATCGGGCGAAATCATTCCCCAACTCAAATTTATAGGATCTGATAAGTGTCTCGGCTTGGCACAGACCTTGCTCTAGGTGTTTTTGTCCGTTAGTTTTTTTTGGAGAAATAGTCGTGGTAAGAAATGCGTTAATTGCAGTTTACATCTTAATCGTCCTAGCAATCTCTGCTGTGGCTCGTGCAGGTGTTTTACCTAACAATGCAATTCAAGGCGATGAAATCACCGGTTCTGAACCTACAAAATATAACTATCAGACTCGCGTAGGCGATCTTATGGCTTTGCAAGATGGTTCGTTGGTCCTTGTTATCGACCAACAAAACTCCATGTTAGTTAAAGCCGATTTCGACCTAACACCTTTTATTGGTTCTAAAGTTGTGATTAGCGGTATTGAACTTGAGCAGCAACTTGCTCCCGTATATGGACGGTACTCTGTGGATCCCCTCCCTGGTGTAGTGTTTGGGAACAAGACTGTTGTATTTCATGTGTTTGGTATCTCTGAGGTTATTCAATAACCTTGATCATGCGGGTCTCAGCCCCAATCCCCTCCGTGGGCTGAGATCATTTTTTTAATTCTTAAGAAGGTCAGCGGATCCCCTCCTTGCTGGCCTTTTTTCTTTTAAGGCGTACGTAGACTTAATGCTGACAAAAGAAAAAGGGGAGCTGATGAAGCTCCCCTTATTTTTTATTCCACTGATTAATCAAAACTATTCAATACGTTTGATTTTTGCACCGAGCGAAGACAGCTTGTCTTCAAGTTTTTCATAGCCACGATCCAAGTGATAGATGCGATTTACAACCGTTTCGCCTTTTGCAATTAAACCCGCCAACACTAAGCTTGCACTTGCGCGCAAATCTGTCGCCATAACTGGAGCACCTGTTAAGCTGTCGGGATTTCCACGAACAACTGCAACACGAGTTTTCGGAGTAATATCCGCCCCCAAACGAGTCAACTCCGTCACGTGCATAAAGCGATTTTCGAAAACCGTTTCTGTGATCACACTTGTACCATGCGCAACCGTCATCAACGCCATAAACTGCGCTTGAAGATCCGTTGGGAAAAGAGGGTGAGGAGCAGTCGTAATATCAACAGCTTCCCATTTTTCAGTTGGAAATACAGTCATGGTACTTTCCGTCGTTTCAATTTTGAATCCTGCCTCACGCATTTTCAGAATTAATGCTTCAAGATGTGCAGGCACACAATTTGTCACAGTCACTTGGCCCTTTGTAATTGCCCCCGCAATCAACAAAGTGCCAGCTTCGATACGATCTGGCATGATGCTGTGTTTTGCCGGCTTAAGTTCTTTAACACCTTCAATCCGGATAACACTTGTCCCGTGTCCAGTGATTTTCGCACCCATTTTGTTTAAATACTCTGCAAGATCAACGATCTCTGGTTCTTTCGCTGAATTTTCTAGAGTTGTAATGCCGTCAGCAAGTGTTGCTGCCATCATAACATTTTCTGTTCCACCAACAGTTACGGTTTCAAAAAGGAATGTCGATCCCTTCAACTTAGGAGAAGCTGCGTGAACATAACCTTCCTTTTGAGTGATTGTGGCGCCTAGAGCTTTAAAACCATCTAAGTGCAAATCAATCGGACGACTACCGATAGCGCAACCACCTGGCTGAGACACAACAGCTTCGCCATATTTCGCAAGCATCGGCCCCATGCACAGGAAACTTGCCCGCATCTTACGAACAAGATCATAAGATGCCTCAAAAGATTCGGGACGATGAACGATCACATGAAATTCATTTCCGACCCATTTCGTCTGACAACCCAAACTTTGCAAAAGTTCAGCAGTGGATTCAATGTCTTTAAGCTTCGGCATGTTTGTGAATACGTGTTCACCCTCAGCCAACAAGGTCGCAAATAAAATCGGAAGAGCCGCATTCTTTGCACCACTTGCTGCCACTGTTCCTCTTAGGGGGCCATTTCCCATTACGACCATTTTATCCATGCTTAACTCCGTAAACTATTCTGTCAAAAGCGGCGAGATCCTTCACGACGCTGACTTTTTTAAATATTTCTAAATTTTTAAAGTGGCTTTGCATAGCAGAGCCTTGAGTCATTCCCATTTCCATCAACATGATTGCATCTGCTGATAAAAACGGAGCATATGACTTGGACCAACTCTTCAAAAGAGAAAGTCCCCCATCTTCTGCATAAAGAGCTGAAGCCGGTTCAAATTTTCTGACGTTCTCTTGAACATTAGGATCATTAAACGCAATGTAGGGAGGATTAGAGACTAGAACGTCAATAGAGTCCTGTCCCATGAAATCTTTGAAAGATGACATTACAACATCGACATTGCCGGCATCGGCATGAATAAAACGCACACGATCTGCCACACATAAATTTTCGGCATTTCTTTGAGCGACAGCGATGGCACCTTCAGACAAATCGACGGAAACAAGTTTCGCCTGAGGCAACTCTTTAAGCAGTGTCAAACCAATGCAGCCAGAGCCAGATCCTAAATCCAATAACGTATAAGCTTTCTCTTTATCTGAAGTCCATTTTAATACTTCTTCGATAATGTGTTCAGTTTCCGGTCTTGGAATAAGGGTCATTGAGTTCACCTCAAAACGATGACCAAAGAAATCACGATACCCTAAAATATAAGCGACGGGTTCACCTTGAGCTCTACGACGAACCAATTCACGCAAAGCAGATAGTTCGGCTTCCGAAAGTGGTTGATCAAATTTAAGGTACAATTGGATACGCTCTAATTTTAAAGAATGGGCAAACAAAAGCTCTGCATCGAGACGAGGAGTCTCGATTTTCTTTTCTTTAAAGAACGCGGTGGTTTTATCGAGTACTTCTTTGAGTTTCATTCAACCTAAGCTGAGGTCTGTTTTTTAAGAGCCTCTGCTTGGAAGTTAGCAATGAGCGGATCAATCAGCAACTCAAAAGATCCACTCATGACTTGATCCAGCTGATGAATCGTCAAACCAATTCGATGATCAGTAATGCGAGTTTGAGGGAAATTATAAGTACGAATACGCTCCGAACGATCACCTGTTCCGATTTGATCCAAACGCACGTCAGAGGCTTCTTTACGAGCTCTTTCGTCTTCAATTTGTTGAAGTTTAGCGTAAAGGATTTGAAAAGCACGCTCACGATTGGCTGATTGCGACTTGCCCTCTTGGCACTTTACGTCGAGACCCGTCGGGATATGCACAACACGCACGGCAGATTCAGTTCTATTGACGGACTGACCACCAGATCCCTGAGAGCGCATTGTTTCAATGCGCACATCAGACATCGGAATGTTGACTTCTTTAATCTCAACCTCTGGAATCACTGCAACTGTTACTGTGGAAGTATGAATACGGCCGGCAGCTTCCGTTTTTGGAACACGTTGTACACGATGAACGCCTGATTCGTATTTCAATTTACTGTAAACAGAGTCGCCAGTAATTGCTGCGATAATCTCTTTTGCACCGCCCACATTACCTTCAGAGAAGGAAAGCATTTCAACTTTCCAGCCTTGGGCCGAAGCAAAATGCATATATCCACGGAAAAGCTCATCAGCAAATAACGAGGCTTCATCACCACCCGCTCCTGCACGAATTTCTAAGATAATATTCTTATCGTCGTTAGGATCTTTAGGGATCAATGCAATTTTAAGTTGCTGCTCAAGTTCAGGAAGAATAGCTTCAAGCTCTTTAACTTCCTCACGAATCATTTCGCGCATCTCTGGATCTTGTTCCGCCGTCAAAAGCTCTTTTGAAGCCTTCAAGTTTTCCGTTTTCTTTTTGTAGTCGCGGAAAGGAATAACGATTTTCTCTAGGTTCCCCAGTTCCTTCATCAAAGCGCGATACTGCGTTTGGTTTGAAGCAATATCAGGGCGTTGAAGAGCCATATTTACTTCTTCATAGCGTGATTCGACTGCTTCCAATTTAGAAAACATGGGACTTGCTCCTAGAACTGATGAGAGATCATGTTGATGTGCAGAAATGAAAATGCGGTTCGAATTGGGAACCGCATTTCACATAAGAGAATCCTCCGAACGGAGGTCCACAATTTACTTTTTGCCGTAACGTTTTTTGAAACGATCGATACGACCTTCAGTATCCATTACACGTTGTTTACCAGTGAAGAATGGGTGAGATGCAGAAGAGATCTCAACTTTAACTAGTGGATATTCTTTACCATCTTCCCACTTAACCATTTCGTTAGAGCTAAGAGTAGATGTTCCGAAGAACATATAGTCGGAAGAAATATCCTTGAAAACGACAGTGTTCACTTTTGGATGGAGGTTTTGTTTCATGACCTGATTCCTTCTAAATAATTTAACCTATGGGTCTTAAGCTGTAAGGATTTAACACAGTGAATACCCCGTGTCGAGCAGAAATAGCTGCTTTTTTTAGCA
>JBLMWG010000007.1:0-3496 GCA_050257115.1 Bacillota bacterium | reverse complement strand
CATGATCTGTCCACCGCGCTCATTTTTTGCTTCATCATCACGGTCCACCATCACAACTTTTTTCCCTAAGATACCACCAGCAGCATTGATTTCATCAATCGCAATCTGCACACCGTTCCTCATGGAAACACCCATTGGCGCTGAGCCACCTGTGTAAGGACCGTAAACCCCCACTTTGATGTTGTTCTCTTTTTTGGTACATCCGAAAAATGACAATGCTAAGACCAAACCAAGAAGTAGACTCGCGCGCATGATGCCTCCTATGACTTTGCTTCAAAATTCTTGAAAGCGCATGGATCAAAGTCAAGAAGGCTCGGAATTCTGAGTGATTCTTGTGTCGGTGGACAGGGATTGTTGCAATAAAAGAACAATGTTTTTCGAAATAGCTCCCTCACCAAGACAACAAAAACAGACGATGCTTTCTTCGTGTCACTGACTATTCACATTCAAACAAAGGAGAACATCGTGAACACAAGAACCATCACCACACTTATCACCGTGATTGCATTGGCTTTTATTAGCACGGCCGAAGCTAAAAGTAAGAAACAGGCAGACTTCGAAGTTTTGCAAAAGAAAGTCGAACAAAATTTAAAAACTTTTGACGACCTCGACTTCAATGTATTCACCAATCAAAAATGGGATGAACTTAGCCGCAGCCATTCCAAAGACATCAAAGTTCATTGGCCAGACGGACATGTTACTAATGGCATCGAAAAACATATTGAAGATCTTAAATACATGTTCACCTACGCACCAGATACACGCATCAAGGAACATCCAATTAAAGTAGGTCAAGGCGAATGGACTGCTGTGTACGGAATCATGGAAGGCACATTCAGTAAACCGATGAAAACAGCTGATGGCAAAGTGATCCAACCCACAGGAAAAAGATTTAAATTACCAATGGCAACTATTGGTCACTGGACAAAAGAAGGCAACATGGACGAAGAGTATCTGTTTTGGGATAACCAAACATATATGAACCAAATCGGATTAGGTCATTAATAAGCTCAAAAACTGCCGGAGAAAGATCCTCTGGCAGTTTTTCTATCTCTAGCTGTTATCAACATTTTTTATCGCTCGCGATGCATTGCCTGGCGAAGCTGATCAGGGATATCACACTTCTTGATGCTTCACGCCTATCGTGTATCTTTGCACTCAGTCTGCAACTCAATTGCTCCTTACTATATAAGCATGATTCCCTTAGAATTAGAAGCCAGGTCTCAAGACATCAAATGAAAGTCTAAATGAAAGCCCCATAATGGTTCATTTTTTAAAACGCCCTTCTTCCTTTTTTTATCTCATCCTGGCATTGCTTTTGGGCGAAGTTGCTCACGCAGATCAGGTTGCAAATCCAGACATTCTTAAAAAAGGCCAAGGCCTATTTGCCAAACATTGCACAAGTTGCCATGGCGACAAAGCCGATGGTCATGGTCCCGCCGCCGAAATTATGAATCCGCGCCCCATTAACTTAACCAGTGACAAATTTAAACACGGAGACACACCTCAAAACATCTTTGATTCTCTGACGGCTGGAATACATGGAACATCGATGCCCAGCTTTAATCAGTTGTCTAAGCAAGAGCGCTGGGCTTTGACATATTATATTAATTCACTTAGAAAAAATGGCGGTAGCAAATGAAGTTCATTTTTTTATTTCTATATTTCATTTGCTGCTTTTTCATAGACGCGACCTCTTACGCTCTACCGGCCTTTGCACGCAGAGAAAATGTCTCCTGCACAATGTGCCACGTGAATGGCAGTGCGCCTCGTTTAACTGAATTCGGCTATATGTATCGACGAGCTGGTTTTCGAAACCCGTGGGACATCGGCAAAATTGAAAAAGACAATGAAGCCGCTCGAATTACTGATCACATGTCAGCTCAAATAGTTTTGCAGTATCTCTATGGAACAAGTAAAGAGCCCGGCGCAAGCTCCGAGGTCGTCAATGACAATTTCGACATCCCGACGGTGAGCGTATTTCCTGTGGTCGGTGCATTTAATGGAAACTTTTCTGCATGGTCTGCAATAGATGCCGTCGCAAAGCCAAGCGAAGAAGGAGTCAGCCTATCGGATGCAGACCTTCGCTATGTCATCGGAGATCAGCATCTGTTTTATAACTTCCGTGCTGGTCTCATTGGTTATCAAGGATACGGTCTTGCTGATCGAGGACTATTAGGGGGTGGTGATATTCCTCTTATAAACAGTACAAGCCCCTACTACAACCAAGATGCGCTCTTCACGCCATTTGGAGACTCCAATCAGCTCGGTGCGGAGGCAGGAGTCAACTATCAACATTCACATTTTACCATTGGAATATATAATGGTTTTGACGGAACAACCCTCAATGCCGGCACCCCTGAGTTAAATCCAGCGATTTACAGCTCCTCCACAAAAGGCCATAAAGATATAAAGGCCCAACTCGATCAGTTTATCGGATCACAATTTGAAGCGACCTTTGTATATTATAATGGCGCAGCTACTATTTTAGACCCATCTAATACTGTGCCTTGGCGAAACAATTATGATGCTTGGAGACTTTATCTCGCTTACTCGGCAATACCATCTGTCTTAGATCTTAATGCCGGATTTGGCTATGACACCTACCATTGGGTTAACTCGGGATCCACTGATGTTGAAGGCACAGGGATAAAAAATGGATCCTCTTTGGAGGCATTGTACTACGGAGTTCCCAGTCTAACCTTGGAAGCTAGATGGGACTATGTTCGTTATAACCAAGGTGCGGATGTTAAAGGAGTTCAATTTCTTATCAACTTTCCCCGCGAAAACAACATCTTCATTATTGGGTTTAACAACGTTAACTCAGATATCGCCGAATCGACTGCACAGTATTTTGCAAAATGGAATTTTCTATTCTGACTGAGGGCAATGGCTTACTGCCACCTAAGCTCTGCAACGTTGATAACTATTGATCCGTTTCTCAAAAGGTAGCGAATATTTGCGAAATTCGCCACCGTCCTATTCATCAGAATAAAACAACGTCTGTGATCTTACGGTCTGCATACCTTTTGCAAATGAAGTGTTACTCTTTGATGATATTTCCCTTGGCACCCTTTACAGTCAGTCGATCTGAGTTGGGAAGCTCGCAGCCCTTGGCAACGCGAATCGCAGTGCCATTGTCGGCTAGAATTTCTTTCCCAACAGATAGAGTTAAGATTTTTCCCTCAATTTCAAGAGATGTCACACCACTGCCGAGCGTATGAATATCACCATTGACGGTAAGTTGTTGAATCTCACCCCCAGGCTTCACGCTAATAGCGTTAGCTGGGAGACTCATGATGACTCCTTTCACCAGAGTTGCGCCGACCGATCCGTGAGTCTTGACCGAGCCAGTGATCTCGATATTTCCGACGGGCTTGCTCACTTGCATTCCTATAGAACCATCTCCATATGTTGTGATGGAGGCGAACTTCGCTTTACCAATAGTGCCGTCATATTGATTAAATCCGCGAGCACCCAGTCCAAAGGTTTCGAT
>JBLMWG010000006.1:0-7372 GCA_050257115.1 Bacillota bacterium | reverse complement strand
CACTCAAGCTATTATAAATCTGCATTTCCATCGAACACGCCGATAGCAACAGAGATAAAGATAGCAAAAGTACGCACAGAGGGTTCCTCATGGCTTACTTATCGGAAACTATTGACCTACGGTAAAGATCCAGTATGACTCAACGGCCTTCATGAAGCTCAGTGATCATCATTTTTTTAACAATCTAACTAACTAATCCCCGACTCATGTCCTGGAGAAAATGTGTTATTTTGAAACATATCAAAAAAACCGCAGACATCTGTATTTTACCTCATTTTCTATGAAATCACGCAGCTCCCGGCAAGCACTTTAACCTTTTCTAGGCGCATCGATGTGAGCGATGAATTTCCTCCGGAACGAAAAAATATTCTCAATATCTTTGCGCACAAAGTGACTCCCTACTAGCCACCCCAAATACCCCATTGGCAAGCGATAGCGTACGCGATCCACCATCAACGTTCCACCTAAGTAGGGACGAAACTCATGGGTGTGATGCCATAAATTGTAAGGCCCGACTTTTTGATTATCTACGAAACGATACGGCGGATTCCATTCGTCAATTTCAGTTTTCCATACAGCCGGAACACCATGAATCTTTAAACTGTAGTCAATCAGGGTACCTTGTTTGATTTCCGTTCCAGAAATTTTCTTAATATGAAAATTTAAAGTTGGCGGCGTGATTTGCTCCAAATTGTACGGATCCCTGAAGAAGGCAAACAACTCCTCTGGAGATTTATCGACGAATTGTTCGGCATAAAAAATATCTTCATTCGCACGATAAGAAGCACACAGCTCATGCAGCGTCATGTGAATGTCTGAATAATGAAACTGATATCCCAGTTTTTGCGCTTTTTCTGCCGAGCTGCGAGTGGAAGACAAAACCACCGTTCCCGCTTCGCCAAAAATCACCTTCAATGCAACCGGAGGCACGGCCGGCCCCATAGAACGCCCTAAACTTTTTGCCAGGGCTTGTGAGAATTCTTTATTGCGAACGGGCTGAGGTGATGCCCCATTGATCACACCTTCAACATGATCTTTTTCAAAAGCAAAAACAAATAGGTCGGTAATATCTTTAATATGAATCCACGGCATCCAATGCTGACCATTACCAAGCGGTCCACCCACTCCGGCACGAAATGGGAACAGCATTTCCTGCAATGCCCCACCATAAGGAGCCAAAACCACAGACGTTCTGATATAAACTTTGCGACCCGGAGCTTTAGCTGCAGCAGCTTCCCAATCCACCACCACGCGAGCCAAAAAGTCATGGCCCGGAGTACTTTCCTCCGTCAGGACTTCATCACCACGATCACCATAATAACCTATGGCAGAACCTTGAATGAAAATCTTCACACTCGAAGATAAACTCTCAACAAGATGCTTGGTTCCAAGAACACGGGAATCATAGATGCTTTTCTTTTTCTCTGAAGTCCAACGATCTCCCACGACGGGCTCTCCCATCAGATTGATCACCGCTTCGATTTGCTGCAAGGATTTGTCATTCAGAGATGATTTCATCAAATCCCCGACAATCACCTGACAGGGAAAAGGCAAAACTTCGCGGGCCTTGGCTAAACTGCGACTGACCACGAATATCTCGTGACCTTTTTCCGCAAGAGCCTTACCGACTTCTTTCCCAATTAAACCTGTGGCACCAGTGATAAGAATTTTCATTTTTTAGCGTCCCCCTTAAGCACCTTGGTAAAGGCCTGCAAACAACGTCCACGGGCCTCGGTATGTTCAATCATAGGCTCAGGATATTTTGAGGTTTCAAATTCTGGCACCCATTTCTTTATATACTCATTCTTAGGATCAAACTTTTCCGCCTGAGCTGTCGGATTAAAAATACGAAAATACGGAGCGGCATCACAGCCAGATCCGGCAACCCACTGCCAATTGCCATTATTAGCCGACAAATCAAAATCCAAAAGTTTCTTTGCAAAATACCGCTCTCCTTCATACCAATGGATCAACAAGTGTTTGCAAAGAAAGCTGGCTGTGATCATACGCACGCGATTATGCATGGTGCCTGTGGCATTGAGTTCCCTCATCCCGGCATCGACAATCGGATACCCCGTGGTTCCCGTAGCCCACCGTTCAAAATCATTCGCCGATTTACGCCACGCAATTTTGTCGTATTCCGGACGAAAACTCTGCGTCTCAACATGAGGATAATGCCACAGAATCTGCATAAAGAAGTCTCGCCAAATCAACTCACTCAACCAAGTTTCGGAAAAGCGTTTTCCCTCTCGAGCCAGTTCACGAATACTGACCGTTCCAAAACGCAAGTGAACACCCAAGTGTGATGTGCCTTCGGTATTCGCAGGAAAATCCCGAGTCGCCGCATAATTTTTTAAAAGATTTCCCGATACCAACAAGGGAGGAATCTCTAAAGACGTACGTTTGAATCCAATATCTTTAAGTTCCACCATGCGCTCTGGCGAGGAAACCTTCGCAAAAGAGCTCTCGTAATTTTCTACAGGATAGGATTTCAGATAAAATGAATTCAGAGTCTCCAGAACTTTATTTTTATAAGGTGTGTACACTGTATAAGGCTTCCGTGTACTGGTGAGGACTTCATCTTTTTCAAATAAAGTTTGATCCTTGAAGGTTTTGAACACAATTCCTTCAGATTGAGCCCATTTTGCAACCTGCTCGTCACGCTTTCTCGCAGAGGGCTCATAGTCATGATTGGTATAAACGGACTTCACCGGCCATTTTTTAACAAGTTCCTTAAAAACTTCTAAGGGCTTTCCGTATCGGACAACAATATCAGCCCCCTGACATTGCAGCTGCTCTTTCAGATCAGAAACGGCTTTATGAATAAAGCTCACCCGAGCGTCCGCGGGGTTGTCTAATTTACCTAAAATGTCGGTGTCGAAGATAAAGATTGGCAGAACCTGTTCGTTCTCTTTAAGTGCATGATAGAGCCCTGCATTATCATAAAGTCTTAAGTCTCTGCGAAACCAAAATACTGCCAAAGATGCCTTCATTTATCGAACCTTTTTGTGCTTTTACATAATCATGCACTGCATGGGTATATTAGGGTTTAACATTCAAATACTTTTAGGTAAAACTTTGGGACATGGATGACAAAAAGTCTGTCAAAAAGCAAAATCCTCCGAAAGGACTCAACCGCATCAAGTCTTCGGTTTTTTCGCGCAGTCTGTCCATCGCGAAACTCACAGTTCAAACTGGAGCTTCAGTCGCATCCCATGGGTTAACATCAGTCTTAAAGAGCAAAGAAGGCAAGGAAGAAAACTGGAAAAGGCTACTTCAGGCCCAAGCATCTAATATCAGCACAGAACTCGGACAACTGAAAGGTAGCCTGATGAAGGCTGGCCAAATGCTCTCGATGTACGGGGAACACTTTTTACCTGAAGAAGCCAATGAGCTTTTAAGATCGCTTCAATCCAACTCCCCCCCATTGACTTGGGAAGCCATTGAACCGACCTTAAAAAAGCAATTGCCACAGGAAAAGCTCGATCTTTTAGAAATTGAGAAGGACGCCCTGGCTTCCGCATCTATGGGACAGGTTCACCGCGCTCGCATCAAAGCCACAGGTCAAAGCATTGTTTTAAAAATTCAATATCCCAATGTAGACCGCGCCATTGATAGCGACTTGCGAGCGATTCGAACTCTTTTGAGCACATTAAAGCTGCTTCCAAGAGAATTGAACATGGATCCGGTGTTTGCCGAAGTCCGAGAAATGCTCGTCCAAGAAACTGATTACCTGCAAGAGGCCTCCGCCACCGAAGAATTTTACGAACGCCTTAAAGGTGATGACCGCTTTGTGGTGCCCGAGGTTTTAAGAGAATTTTCCGGACCAAAAATTCTGGCAACGACCTTTGAGCGCGGACTCCGTGCCGATGATCCAGTGATTCAAAGTCTGACGCAAGAGCGTCGCAACCGCCTCGCTCTGAATTTTTTGGATCTTTATTTTAAAGAAATTTTCGAATGGGGAGTTTTGCAAACAGACCCTCATGGTGGAAACTATCGCATCCGCATTGATCCTCAGGGACGCGATCAATTGGTTCTGTTGGATTTCGGCGCCACTCGCAAATACCCCGAAGAATTCCTCGGGCCCTATCGTCAGATGGTCAAAGGCTCGCTCTTCAATGATCGCGAGCTGTTTTTCCAAGCCGCTTTGAAAATTCATTTTGTTCATGAAGACGATTCCCCAGAACTGAAAAAAGTCTTTGAAGAATTTTGTTTTGAAACTGTCGAACCTTTTATTGATTACACTGATCCCCGTAACAACCAAGGACAAATCGACAGTGATGGAAATTACGACTGGAAGAACACCAATCTTCCGCAGCGACTTTCCAAAAAGGTTTTCCAGATTGTTCGCCAGTTTTCGTTCCGCACCCCTCCCCGGGAAGTGATCTTTTTAGATCGCAAAACCGGGGGCGTATTTATTTTCCTCTCGGTCCTGAAGGCCAAAATGAAAGGCCGAGATCTGCTTTTGAAATACCTCAACAAGTTAGGATAAGTTTTATGTTACGTATGTTTTTATTTTTCGCCTGTGTTCTTCCGATGGTCTCTTTTGCCGGCGATAAGTTACCTGAAATTGTTTTTAAGGATTTACCGGGAAAGAGCATCAACCAGCACGCGGTGAATTTCGCGGAATTAGAAGGGCATATTGTGGTTGTGGATTTTTGGGCTTCATGGTGCGAACCCTGCAAGGCCGCTCTTCCTCACTACAACAAACTTGCGGAAAAATTCAAAGGCAAAGTGATCTTTATCGGAATCAATGAAGATGATTCCTCGGCAGCACGCGATGGTTTTTTGCAAACCACACCACTCAACTTTCCTGTTTTTGCTGATGCTAAAAAGAAAATGGCTGATGACTTTAAAGTTCTCGCTTTGCCAACTCTTTATGTGTTGGATAAAAAACTGAAACCCATCAGTTACTATCGCGGTTTTGATGACAAAAAGATGCAGGTGCTTGAGAAGAGTCTGGCGGAGCTTGCTAAGTAAGCCTTTTACATCCGGCCTCTGTTATCAATTCTAGCACTGAATGGCTTATTTGTGATCTGGATCCAGACAGGTCACATCAGACAACTCCGTCTCAATCGTGGCTTCGATGATGCCAAAATCTTTCACCAGTGCCTTCACCTGCTCTTTCACTTGTTGCATATCCATGTGACTGGCCGAGGCATCCAAAACAACATGGGCCGTGAAAATATGATGTTCTCCATCTAAGGACCATAAGTGGGCATGATGGACGTCGACCACTTTATCGACCTTTTTAATCACGGCGGAAACAGCCTCCACTGAAGCGCCACTTGGGGATGCCATTAAGAAAACTTTCATGGCTTCGCGCAAATTTTTGAAGACGTTAAACAAAATCCACAAAGACAGTACGATCGCCATTCCGGCATCAATCTGCGGCAGATCAAAAAACTTCATAATCAATGCGCCCACAAGAACCATGACCCATCCGAGGACATCTTCGATCATATGCCACATCAGCATCTTTTCGTTTAAAGATGTTCCCTGAGACACGCGAAGGGCTGCAAAGCCGTTGATTGCCACACCCACAACTGCCAAGAACAACATGCCATTGGCGTGGACTTGTTGCGGATTGATCAACCGGGGAACGGCCTCAATCAAAATGAAAATAGATCCCACTATCAAAACAATTCCCGTGATCACGGCGCCCAAAACAGAAAAACGACGGTATCCATAGGAAAAATGCTGGTCGCTGGACTTGTGTGAAACTTTTTCCATCACAATCGCGATAATCATCGCTAAAGCATCACCAAAATCATGAAGAGCATCACTCATAATCGCTACGGAATTGGTCATATAACCACCGACCAATTCCACCATGGCGAACCCCAAGTTCAACAAAAATGCGAAGCGCATCCTGCCAATGACAGCTCCATGACTGTGATGATGGTGATGATGTCCGCTATGACTGTGATGATGGTTGTGCTTAACTTCAGAATTTTGACTCATGATTCAATTAGCCATCGGCAGCCAACTGAAGTCAATATTGAGCCACTGCATTGACCCACTTTCCCCCCCGTGATACTTCGATTGGCATGAAAAATCGCTCTCAATACAAGCAATTTGCATTTGGCCTCTTAGTCTACACAATTCTTGTGATTATTTGGGGGGCTTGGGTTCGCATTTCACACTCCGGCGATGGCTGCGGCGATACCTGGCCTTTATGTCACGGACAACTGATTCCCGAAGCTCAACGTGGCAAAACCTGGGTTGAATACGGTCACCGTTTGATGTCTGGAATCTACGGTTGGGTTGTTTTGTATTTTTACTGGATGGCCCGCAAGCTTTATCCAAAGGGTCACTTTGCCCGCACAGCCGCGCTTGCAACATTGATCTTCATGATCACGGAAGCTCTATTAGGCGCAAAGCTAGTTCTTTTTAAACTCGTCACAACGAACGACACTCCTTACCGCGCCTTCGTTATGGGTTTACACCAATTGAACTCATTCATGCTCACGGGTGCTGTGGCATTTGCCTTTGCTGGCGCGAAGACAAACGACACCCTTCCACTTCCGACTCCAGCCTTCCGTCGTTATAAATATTTACCTTGGGTTATTGTTGTTTTAGGAATCACGGGCGCCTGGGCCGCTCTTTCAAATTCTCTGTTCCCTACGGACAACTTGTTAGATGGACTGATGGCGGATTTTAACACCGAATCTCATTTCCTGATTCGCCTCAGAGGTCTGCACCCGGTATTGGCCGTTTTAGGTGCAGGTAGTTTGGCTTTGTTCTTTTGGTTGAAAGCGCAAACTGCTGATGAAAATCCAGCTCTGCAAAAAAAATCTTTATACATGAGTCTAATATTGATCTTTGGAATCTTCTTTGGAATGGCAACCTTGCTTTTACATGCCCCGACTTGGATGAAGATTGCCCATCTCACTCTGGCTCATACTATATGGGTTATTTTATTGCAGTGGCTTTTTGTCGCCAGAACAACGGCATCGGCTCCTGCAGAATCTTAAATCTAAGTTGTTAATTCGTTGGATTCCATCAAACGATGCAAGAATCCAACTTTTTCGTTAATGTCGTCAAACTCCAGCACCATCTGCTGAAGATCGTAATCCCTCACCAGATAAGCGGCAAAAGCACCGACGATCTCTTCAGCCTGGTGCACATTGCGCATAAAAAGATCTCTTTGTGTCGGGTCCGGAATATGCGTTTGAATCCAACGAGTTAAAATCTTATACAGTGATTGAAGTGGTGCTTTATACTGAGGCTCCAAAATGGTTTGTTCGGGAACAACCTCCCCTTCACAAATCATATAAGGCGTCCCCCGATCCAACACTTTCCCAAGACGTAACTTTCCTTGCCCTTGTAGCAACACGAGCAAAGTTCCGTTCACTCTTTCTTCGACGAT
>JBLMWG010000005.1:0-12935 GCA_050257115.1 Bacillota bacterium | reverse complement strand
ATAATCACGCAGCCAACCGCTTGTAAAATCAGTCATGTTGCCAACCACAAATTCACCTGATCCTGGATACAAGGTCATATCCAATTGCAAAACAGCGACGACGTCCTTTTTGTCATTTTTGTATTGCTTGGCAATTTCGGCAGAACCTAACAAACCAGATTCCTCACCGGCGTACCAGAAAAACTCGATACTGCGTTGAGGTTGTTCTTTTTGGCTTATAATTCTTAGCACTTCAAAAATATTCGCTGAACCAGAGGCATTATCGTCAGCACCCGGGGCCTCTTTGCTCGCTCCCCACCCTTGGTTAATGGAATCAAAATGACCACCCAAAACAACAATTTCATTCGGACGTGTCGAACCAATCAAGCGAACTCGCACTGATTTCTGCGGCGTGCTTGCGTGAGAAATCAAAGAAACTTCATAAGGAATCTTAGAATTTACAAGCAAAGCTTCCAAACGCTTCTTCATCTCGTCTACGTGGACATTCGGAGTTGAACTGCGATTATAACGAGTTGGATAAGAAGACAACCACTGCACTGTGGCCTTGATATTGTCCTCACTCACTTCATTCATGGCTGCTTCAATCGCAGGATTCTTTTCAACTTGAGCCAACCTAAATGGAGCTGATTGATAGCGGTCATCTTTGGCTTTGATTGCTGCCAGGTCGTTCAACATCGTTGAAAAGCTCTTGCCATAAAGACTGGCGTCTTGGCTCAAATCCTCAAAACCACCACATTTGCCTACTTGGTGGGCGCGGATCTGCAGTTTCTGTTGAAGCTCCGGCGTTACCACCGCATAGCCGACACCTACAGACTCTTCTTTTGCCAATATCGGGATATTAAGGGCACGCAAATCTGAAAGGTCCGCCAAGATTGGTTTGTGAGTAAAGCTTTCCATCGGCGCGACATGCGCGGATGCTGACGCTGCAACGAGTAAAAATGCCATCGTGGCTTTTTTCATGAAGTCCTTCCTGTGGGAAATTACTACATATTAATGTCTCAATTTGTCCGCATTATAGCAAAGAGAATTCGCCTATTTAATCAACATCAAGTAGGATGCCTCACGATGAAAACCGACATTCTTTTAGTGACCTTGAATTCCACTTATCAGCATTCCTCGTTTGGTTTGCGCTATCTGTATTCGAATCTCAAAGAGCTTCAGGCTCATGCACAGATTTTAGAATTTACGACGGCTAAAGAGCCTCGAGATATCGCCGAACAGCTTTTAAAGTTGAAACCAAAGATCATTGGGCTTGGTGTATATATTTGGAATGCCCAGGAAAGTTACGAACTGGTGTCTTTGTTAAAAAGAATCAGCCCAGATACTATCGTCGTTTTAGGTGGCCCTGAAGTAACTCACGAAAGTGAAAAACAACCGATTTGTCAGGTTGCAGACTTTACCATCAAAGGTGAAGCCGATTTCTTATTCTATGATTTCTGTAAATCCTATCTCACGGCGGGAATCCTACCAGAACAAAAGTTTGTTTCTGGAGCTTTGCCTGACATTAAAAGCATTCGCTCCCCTTATGAGTTCTATTCCGACGAAGACATCAAAAACCGTGTCCTGTATGTGGAAGTCTCTCGCGGTTGCCCCTATCGCTGTGAATACTGCTTATCCTCGCTGGATAAGTCAGTACGCAGTTTCGATATTCCAAGCTTTCTGGAAGACATGCAAAAGCTTTTGGATCGCGGTGCGCGACAGTTTAAATTTATCGATCGCACTTTTAATTTAAGCCCAACGACTTGCACTCAGATTCTAAATTTCTTTTTAGAGCGCATTGAAATGGGACTGTTTCTGCACTTTGAAATGGTACCCGACCGTTTACCGCAAGAAATTCGCGAGCTGATTAAAAAATTCCCAGCAGGATCTTTGCAATTTGAAATCGGCATTCAAACTTGGAACACCGAGGTCGCAAAACTTGTCAGTCGCAGAAACGATCTAGAAAAAGTAAAAGATAACTTTAAATTCATCGCTGAGGAAACAGGTGTCCACACCCATGCCGATCTGATCGCGGGTCTTCCAGGGGAAGACATTCACAGCTTCGCCAAGGGGTTCGACATCCTTTCAGAGTTGCGCCCTGATGAAATCCAAGTTGGCATTCTGAAGCGCCTCAAAGGCGCACCCATCGCTCGTCATGACAAAGAATGGGAAATGGTCTATTCCGATCACCCTCCTTTCCAAATCCTGCGCACTAAAAATATGGACTTTGAAACTTTGCAAAAAATGAATCGTTTCTCAAAGTTCTGGGATCTCTTTGCTAACAGCGGGAATTTTAAAAATTTTGTGGAAGCTCTCAAAAGCCGTTCTCGCCAACAAGACCATCAATCTTTCTTCTGGGAGTTTTTCGCTTTCAGTGAATACATGAGTAAACGTCACGCTCAGTCGTTTGGAATTTCATTAATCAACTTGGTGGAATCAGCATTGGTTTATTTAACCGACGTTCTTTCTTGGGATCATGAAGAGGCAAGACAACTTTTGATTTCTGACTATATGGCCCCAGGAACACGTGAATTGCCGAAGGTTTTGAAAGTTTATCCAGAATCAAAGGCGAAGAACTTAAACCCAGAAGGCCGTTCAAACTTACCTAAAAGGCAACAAAGACATCTTGGGAAATTGGAGACTCCGTCTTCTTGACGAAGACGGACGCTAACAACATGCAAAAGCCTGCAACGAGCATCGTACAACGCCAGTACATCAAGTAGATCCATTGAGTACGGATTGCCTCCCACCCATCGGAAGCCCCAAGCACCTGGCTCGCGCTGAAAAAAGGAGTCATTGGAACATTCCCAGTCCAGGTCATCAACAGTTCATCAAATACACAGACAAAAGCAAACAGCACAAAGAAAAATTCCAACTCTTTCCACTGCCGGCACATATTAATTAATATGGCAGCTAAAATCAAAACCAAGAATCCGCACAACAAAGGTGTCCACGCTAAAAAACTTCGCTGCATAGCTTGATGGAAGGAGATATACGAAGAAGCTGACAAGCTTTCCATCGTCAGTCGCATTCCTAAGATAAATGAAAGCGTATTCCCCGCGAGAAGCCCCACTAAGAAAAGGCCTGTGTATTTCAAGATGCGATTGATAGTCATGAATGTGTTTATACGTTGCTGACGGCAAAACACAAATTTCAAATCGTCCATCTATACTGAGCATCACTCTTCGACATCAGTGCTCACGAAGTTTTTTTGCACAACCCGTGTAAGATATCACTTTGGATTTTCCCCAGACGAACTGAAGATTTTCTGGAACTTCTCGATTCCATATCCAACGCCAAAAGGATTTGGTCATAATCTTGGGCCTTAATCCTTGTAAGGTCTGAATCTCCAACCCCAAATCTGTGCACCATTGATCTATCATCTCAGGACTGCGAAAGAGTGAATAGTCATAGTATTTAAGTGGTGTATTGCGAACAAACCATTTTTTCTTGAACACCAAGGCATAAGAAAATGCGGTTTTATTAATAGTATGAAAAAATAAAAGCCCTCCGGGTCTTAGCACCCGAGTCATCTCTGACATAATCTGTTCCGGGTCAGAGACATGTTCCAGTAGATCCAATGCAACAACAACATCAAAGCTTTCTTTGGCAAATGGCATTCGGTAGGCATCACCCTCTACATAACGCACCAATCCCGTTTGATCCATCAGCTCCGCAACTTTCAAACTGGTCTCCGACATATCAAGCCCAGTGACTTGGTGCCCAGCACGAGCCGCTTCGTTGGAAAAAAAACCTGCACCACTGCCGACATCCAAAATTTCTGCGCGATAACCAATGTACTTGCGAATGCGTTCCAAAATCCAAGGTAGCTGTGCCCGAGTTTCTGCTCGGGCAATGGCCATCGGGCCCGTCTGCGAGGAATACCACTCCTCAGCCAAATCACGGTAGAGATCGCTAGTAACATCTTCGGAAATTTTAGCTACTTCAATATCCACTCATGCCCCCAGATTCCAAAATACCAAGGGGCTCTCAAGGGAATGAAATCCTGCGAAGTCCAGTGATAACAATCAGGGGGGATGGGCACGCAATCCCGTTGGAAAAAATAAAACTTACAAAGATTTAAAGACTGACGCTACAATGGTCGAAGATGGAATATTTCGAAATTGTTTGTCGTTGGATTTTTGGATTGCAAATGGTCTTTTGGGGCCTCAATGGGTTTTTCCATTTTCTACCTATTCCCCCTGCCAGCCCCACAATCACTCGCTTCACGGAAGCTTGCTTGGAAGCTAAATTCATTCTGCCTACGGTAAAAGTTATCGAAATTCTTTGCGGTGCTCTGTTGTTATTTAAAATCGCTATCCCGCTGAGCTTGATTTGCTTTAGTCCGATCATGTTCGTGGTAACGTTATTGCATCTTATGCACAATCCGAAACCTTGGGCCGTGGTAATTCCTCTGTCAGTGCCCTTCGCCATTTTAATTATTTTTCATGCACAGACATTCTTAGCCCTAGGCTTTTAGTAAAGCGCGATCAGAACTAATATTGCGGATATAGATTGGACTTGGATTCCAGCCACTTTCGAAACAATTGCCTTCCCGCGGACTTCGTCCACGGGAAGCTTTTTACTATAAGCCTGTTTGGGCAATTTGATGAGCAATCTCGTCCAAGCTCTCGATATCAAAAAGTGTTAAGATCGAATGCTGTTTTTCAGACTTTTCTAAAATACTCGCCAATATCCACAAAAGATCTTCCGAGGTCACAATCCCGACCAATTCATTTTTATCATCGGCAACTAACAGCGAATGTATTTTCTTTTCAATCATCTTCAAAATAGCAGCCCGCAATGGAATATCCTGAGAAACCCATTCTACGGGTGTCGTCATATAAGCTTCTACATATTTGTCTTCTAAATTGGAAAGTCCACTAATGTCCTGGAGATGCAGAATGCCAACAATTTTCAAATCAGCATCAATCACGGGAAGATGGCGAATACGCTTTTCAACCATCAAATTCATGGCGTCGGCCAAGGACTGACCGACAGAAATCATAATAATTTTATTCGTCATCACATCACGAGCATGCGTCGGCATAGAAGCTCCTTTCTGAGAGCTTCCTTAGTACACAATACCCATTGCTTTTTTTACATCAGAAAGTGTTTTCGCCGCCACTTGACGAGCTGCATCTGTACCAGAACGCAAAATTTGGCGCACATAGGCCGGATCTTTCGCATACTCCTCACGACGAGCACGCATTGGGGACAAAGTCGCCTCCAATATATCCACCAAACGCTTTTTCAACACACCATCACCCAAACCACCACGACGATAGTGAGCTTTTAACTCTTCCACTTCCGCTTTATTTGAATCAAAGACATCAAGGAACATGAACACCGCATGACCTTCAACAGTTCCTGGGTCCTCTACCTTCAAATGATTTGGATCCGTGTACATCAAGTTCACTTTCTTTTTGATGTCGTTTGCGGAATCACCAAGATAGATCGCATTGCCGAGGGACTTACTCATTTTAGCTTTGCCATCGAGACCCGGCAAACGACCGGTTGATCCCACCATGGCCTTCACATCTTTGAACGTCTCCGTTTTATAGAGGAAGTTAAAGCGACGAGCGATTTCATTAGTTTGTTCGATCATCGGATTTTGATCTTCGCCCACAGGGACAAGATCTGCATTAAATGCCAAAATATCCGCCGCCTGACTGACTGGATAAGTAAAGAATCCGGCAGGAATTGAATCCTTCATATTCTTCTGGCGAATTTCATCTTTCAGTGTTGGGTTGCGCTCTAGGCGCGCCACTGTCACCAAATTCATAAAGTAGAAGGTTAATTCGAAAAGTTCCGGCACCTGAGACTGAATAAAGATGGTACTTAGTGTGGGATCAATCCCCACGGCCAAATAATCCAATGTCACTTGCTCTACATTTTTACGGACGTGCTCTGGATTTTCATAGTAATCTGTCAACGCCTGCGCATCCGCAACAAGTACGTACTGTTTGTAATCAGATTGAAGCTTTACACGGTTTTGCAAAGATCCAACATAGTGTCCAAGATGAAGAGGGCCTGTCGGGCGGTCGCCCGTTAAAATAATAGGTTTCATATCTTTGTCTTATCCTATCTTCGTGCTAGCAGCAAGATGCCGTGCGAACTGCTTCATGACCCAAAGGTGCACAATAGCTTGAGTCCACTTATAGACAAACCATGGCAAACGCGGCTTAAAATCGTGAATCGCAGATAAACACGCTTTCCCGCCCAAAACCTCGCGGAACTCCAATCTCCCCCTGCCAATTTTCTTAGAAAATAGCCCGCCTCGAACGTAGAAAAGCTGACGATGGGACCAACTGCGTTCTGGGGAATATTCCAACACCAGCAAGCGGATATAAGGAAACGGAATATAAAAGTACACCCAGCGATCTTGAACAGAAACTCGGATATAACCGGGCTTTGCTGTCGGCAGAAATTTCATATACTCCTTCGCAACGTTTTCCGCCGTCCACCCCTCTGGGAGAGGTAGGCGCTGCACCGAGCGCACCTCATATCGCCCCACATCTGGAGCCTGAAAAGCATGGGGTTTTTTTGAAGAGTCATAGGTCGCCATCGCCTCTTTGAGGGCCTCGTCAATATGCAGTCCCTCCGACAACGGCAACCGATGATTGGCCCGAGCCTTCAACGGGATTTTCAAGCCTTCAATCAGAGGATTGACCAAATCTCGCGGTGCGCCCGCCACCAAACGCACCCACAGAGCCGAAAGATGTGGAGTCAAAAATGGAACTGGAATAAGTTTGCGCTTAAGTCCCCGCAGCTGAGCCACACGTAATATCATGTCGGAATAACTAATAATGTGCGGTCCACCTAAATCGAATGTTTGATTGCCTGTTTCATTATCTACACAGTAGCGAAGCGCTTTTAATACATCCGATAAAGCCACTGGTTGGCTGGGCGTTGCTGTCCAAGCAGGACATAACATCGCCGGAAGTCTTTCCACTAATCTCGCCATAATTTGAAAAGACGATCCTTCACCACCAATGATCAAAGCTGCTCTTAAGATCGTGACGGGAATAGAACTTTTTTGGAAAACCTCTTCCACTTCCTGACGACTGCGTAAATGTTTGGACAGAGTTGCCTTGTCTTCAGGCAACATTCCACCTAGAAAAATCATTTTTTTTATTTGGTTCTTCTCGGCAGCTCTTACAAAGTTATCGGCCACAATCAAGTCAAAATCTTCGAAGGACCCTTGGGTTAAATGCGCGGACGGTCGCATCGAATGCACCAGATAGATCGCGACATCTGCGCCCTCCAAAGCCCTCTCAGCATCCAACAAACTGAAGAGATCACAACAACGCCACTCCAGAGGAGAATTGGGTTCTTTATCACTACGATGGGATCGACTCAGGCCGATGATAGAGTGTGCGCCATAAAGCTCTTTGACCAAGGCCTTACCAATAAATCCACTTGCGCCAGCTATTGCTACTTTCATGACTTCCCCAGGATCGGGGCCTTTTATGATCCAGAACCCAGTTCGGCCATCAGATCCCATCCAAATTTTGCCAGTTTTGCTTCGCCGATGCCATGAACATTTTTAAGATCATCAATGCTCTGCGGATTCTGAATTGCCAAATGTTTCAATGTCTGGTCACTAAACACAACGAAGGCTGGCATATCCAACTCTTTGGCTTTTTCTTTACGCCATTTCTTCAATAACTGAAAGCGAGCTTCCTGCTTTTGATCCAGCTCAAAACCACCAAGATCTGTTTTGGATCTCGACACTTTGGATTTTTTCGGTGGAGCCATCAAAGCTTCTATCGGTCTTACAACCTTGCGCTCTGACTGAGGAATACAGGTATCGCAGTGACCACAGCGTTCAATACGTTGCGCATCTTTGTAGTACGTTAAAATCTCTGCGTGGCGACACTCCCCACCTTCGGCATAATTCACCAAGGCATCTAAGTTGCGCCAACGGGAGTTCTTAATTTCTTTCGGCGCTTCGGAGCTTGTGATGAAATACGTTTGCAGACCTTTGTCTTTTTTGGAATACAACATCAAACATGTTGAATCGAAGCCATCACGACCTGCACGCCCCATCTCTTGATACAAGGAATCGATGTTAGCTGGCATTTGATAATGGATCACCAGGCGCACATCGGGTTGGTCAATGCCCATTCCGAAGGCATTGGTGGCAACTAAGATGCGCAAATCTCCGCGTTCATAAGCCTCTTGAGTTTGCGTGCGTTCATTATTGGTAAGACCCGCATGATAGTAACCCACTTGCGCAATCCTTTTTTGTAAAAAGGCAGCCAGTTCTTCTGTTACTTTACGAGTGCCACAATAAATGATCACACGACCTGTCGGAGCTTGCTTTAAGCCCTGTAGTAACATGGCCATCTTTGCTTCTTCATCTGCACAGAACTCAACTTGATAGTATAAATTCGACCGATAGAAACCGTGAACGCGACGTTCAGGATTCTGAAGATTTAAATTAATTGAGATGTCTGCAAGAACCGTTGGCGTTGCTGACGCCGTCAACGCCAAGATCGGAACATCCGGGCGCAAGCGCTTCAAGATATTAAGCTGACTGTACTCTTCGCGGAAGTCATGCCCCCATTGAGACACACAATGAGCTTCATCAATAGCGAACAACGCTATCTGACGACTTTGGATCCAACGATGAAAACCTTCCTTCTGCACACGTTCCGGAGAAAGATACAAAACAAAAGTTCCACCCTTTTCAATTTCCTGAAAAATGGTACGTTTTTCCAGATCCGACTGTCCGGCGTACAAACAACCTGCTGGAATCCCTTTTTTTGTCAGGGACATCACTTGATCCTTCATCAAAGCAATCAGTGGGGAAATAACAACAACCAACTGTTTCTTGAACACCGCTGGAAATTGAAAACACAAAGACTTACCGCCGCCCGTTGGTAAAACGGCCAAGACATCCTTCTTGTTCAAAATCCCAGAAATGATTTCTTTTTGTCCGGTACGAAATTGTGTTAGCCCGAATGACTCTTGCAAAGTCTGATCAAGCACTGCGGGTTCAAATTGCATGGGGATACTTTCCTTGAAAGGACCCTACCATTGCAACCAAGATTCCCGCGTTATAAGCTTTTTGTTGATAAAAAGGGCTCTGTTAAATCAGAGCCCGGACATAACATTAATAACGACTCGCAAAATCCAATTTTTCAATTTCCACAGCAGTTAGTTTGATGTCTGCAGCCTTGGTCAAATCATGCAATTGATCGACATTGGTGGCACTGGCAATAGGCGCCAAAATGCTCTTTCTGTGCATCAACCAAGCCATAGCAATCGTCGCCGGTTTTACCTGGTAGTCTGCAGCCAGATCGTCCAGAGACGCCAGAATTCGCAATCCGCGTTCTGTCAAATAGCCCGTCGCTTTTTCTCCACGAGCGCTAATTTTGACATCTTCTTTGTGTCGGTATTTTCCGGTCAAAAAGCCACTAGCTAAAGAATAGTACGGGATGACACCAATTCCTCTTTCCAAACACAATGGCTCCAGCTCGGATTCAAATTCCGCACGGTCATAGAGATTGTACTTGGGCTGCAAGGTGACGTAGCTCGGATAGCCCATTTTTTCACTGATATTCAAAGATTCTCGCAAGCGTTTTTCAGTAAAGTTGGAAGCCCCAATAACCCGAACCTTTCCCTCTTTAACAAGCTTTGCGTAAGCCGACAAAGTTTCTTCCTGAGACGTTTCCATATCATCGCGATGAGATTGATAAAGGTCGATATAATCTGTTTGCAGGCGTTTCAGTGACTCTTCGACAGCGGATTGAATGTAAGCAGCTTTTAATCCTTTACGATCAGCGTCCATTTCCAATCCCACTTTGGTGGCAATGATCATCTTCTCACGATGACCTCGTGACTTTAGCCATTGACCGATAATGGCTTCAGATTCACCACCCTTATTACCGGGAACCCATATTGAATAGACATCTGCGGTATCAATGAAATTGAAGCCAGCATCGACAAAAGCATCTAGCACTTTGAAAGATGCTTCTTTATCAATTGTCCAACCAAACACATTTCCACCTAAAACAAATGGAGCAACCTCAATCCCTGTTTTACCCAACTGACGCTTGTGCATAAAACCTGCCTTTTTCTTAAGGACTTGATTTTAGCTCTGCGAAGGAAGCCTTGGCGATCGGTAATTGTTGAATTACAGATAATTCAGCCTGTCAGAGCTTTATTCGCTCGTTTCAAGCGCTGAGCCAAAGTTTTAACAAGGGCTTTTGCCCAAGAGGGTTTTGAGAAAATAACATTTTCCAGCGAAGCCATCGGAATTTCGATCAATTCAACATCGGTCAACGCTTCTACGGTTGCTGATCGAGGCTCATGATTAAAGTGCCCCATCTCTCCAACAAATTCTCCTGGTCCCACCTCACCTAAGGTGATTTTTCCACCAGTAACTCCCTGGCTATAGACATTGAGATTGCCGTTTTTGACGATATAGACAACTTCTGTATTTTCGCCTTCTCGGAAAAGAATCTCTCCCGCCGTAAGTTGGCGCAAACGATACTGCGATTTGTCTTCGATCGCCTTAGGCGTGATGATTTTTGCCACCACATCTACCAAGGCCTGAGGTCGATCCGGCTCTGTCAAAAATGAAAGACGTCCGCTTTGAACCTCTTGTGGGAACATGTCATGGTCCGCGACATAAGAAATGAGTACTAGAAAAATTCCGTTGTTATTTTTTTCTTTTAAAACTTTGCTGACGATATCATAACCAGAGCCCTTCGGAAGGTACTCATCAATAAACATAATTTTGGGACGGACATTATCTATTTTGTATTTGGTATCAAACCAATCAGCACCATGAAATACGCTACTATTCGCAAAGTTTTTATTGAGCGTCTCTGTTAAAATGGTGATGCGGGTGGGATCACCACTCACAATAAGAAATGTATTTTTATCCTGACCACGTCCCATAAATAAAACCTTCCATAATTTTATGTCCACCTTGGCAGACCAACAAACGTGCAGGATGACTACATTATCTGACTAATCCCGGAAACCCACAAGATGCTGTCAAAGACCTGCGCAAAGTGAATCATTGTGACGCAAAAAGATGTTCAGATTTGAGAATACTTTGAGATTGCTAGCGCCGAACCAGGACCCCGGAGCCTTTTTCACGGGAGAATTTTCAGAATTATTGCTATTATGAGCCAATCCGCGTAAAACCTGGGAACTTATGATCAGTACATCCAATGTCAGCCTTAGATTCGGTGGTAAAAAGCTTTTTGAAGACGTGAATGTCAAATTCACGCCTGGAAACTGCTATGGCCTTATTGGCGCCAATGGCGCAGGTAAATCCACATTTTTAAAAGTCCTTTCCAAAGAGATCGAGCCCAATACGGGGGAAGTCATTATCGGTTCCGATATGCGCCTTTCCATCTTGAAGCAAGATCACTATGCCTATGATGAAGTTGAAGTCTTAAAGACGGTTCTTATGGGCAACGAACGCCTTTACAAAGTGATGCAAGAGAAAGACGCCTTGTATGCCAAAGCAGACTTTTCTGAAGAAGACGGTGTTCGCGCCTCTGAACTAGAAACAGAATTTGCCGAGCTTAACGGCTGGGAAGCGGAATCTGAAGCCGGAGTTATGCTTGCTGGCCTGAGTATCGGGGACGATCTTCATACCAAACTGATGAAGGAACTCAACCCTGGCGACAAGGTCAAAGTTCTTTTGGCTCAAGCTCTTTTTGGCCAACCAGATATCCTACTTCTGGATGAGCCGACGAATCACTTGGATATCTATGCGATCCAGTGGTTGGAAAACTTTTTGATGAACTTTCAAAATACTGTCATCGTGATTTCGCATGATCGTCACTTCTTGAACAAAGTTTGCAGCCATATTGCGGATATCGACTATGGCAAAGTGACGACATTCACAGGAAACTACGATTTCTGGCGCCAAGCCAGTGAGCTCAAACAACGCATGCTTTCTGATCAAAACAAAAAGAGCGCTGATAAAGCCGAAGAATTAAAAGCCTTCATCGCCCGCTTTAGTGCGAATGCTTCCAAATCGGCTCAAGCCTCTTCCCGTCAAAAGCAGTTGGAAAAACTGGAGTTCAATGACTTGCCAGCGTCTTCCCGTCGCCAACCTTTTATCGGCTTTGATATTAAGCGCGACTTGGGAAATGACGTTTTGGTGGTTGATAAACTAACGAAAACTCTTGAGGGCGAAACACTCCTAAAGAACGTCAGCTTCACACTCAAAAAAGGTGATAAAGTTGCATTGGTCGGACGCAATGACGTTGCCAAAACCCTTCTTATGGAAATTCTTGCAGGAGAAATGCAGGCAGATTCTGGAAGCTTTACTTGGGGTATTACAACGACTCGCAGTTATTTTCCGACGGACAACTCTAAGTACTTCCAAGGTGGCGAAGAGACTTTGGTGGACTGGCTTCGTCAGTATTCTGAAGATAAAGATGAAACGTTCCTACGTGGTTTTCTTGGAAAAATGCTTTTTGGCGGAACGGATGCACTGAAAGCACCACATGTTCTATCGGGCGGTGAAAAGGTACGCTGCATGTTCTCAAAGATGATGCTTTCTGGATCGAACATCTTGATTTTGGATGGTCCGACAGCTCACTTGGACTTGGAAGGCATCACCGCAGTCAACGAAGGACTTAAACGCTTTAAAGGTACTGTGATCTTTACTTCTCATGACCATGAACTTGTCCAAACCGTAGCAAACAGAATCATCGAAATTGATGGTGGCGTAACCTATGATAACCACATTGATTATGAAGGCTATTTAGCAGCTAAAAAGGCAGGACAATAAATATGGAAGATGTCGCTTTAGATTCTTTGAATAATTCGTTGAATCTAAACTTCGACATGTCGTCCATTATTGCCGGTCTTATTTTTGGGGCTATCGGCTGGTATATTTTCAAACATGGCCGTCGTGAAGCAAATATGCGGAACGTCGGCTTGGGATTGGCTCTGATGATTTATCCCTATTTTGT
>JBLMWG010000004.1:0-41757 GCA_050257115.1 Bacillota bacterium | reverse complement strand
CTAAAGGATGATTTCCATCCAATGTCACGTGTGTATCAGTCATTTTGCTAACGCGAACGATGTGAGCACCTTCGCCTAACTCTAAACGAAGATGAGCCCCGACTTCAAGCTGAGGAAGATGCGCAAGCTCTTCTTTGGGAACGTCCATGTACATGTTGTCACGAACTTCGCCATAAGCATCAGCGGCAGAAAGCTTCACAACTTTCTTTTCGCCTTCTTTAAGGCCTTTGATTTCTTCTTCAAGTTTAGGAAGGATTTGTCCAGCACCTTCAAGATACGGCAATGGTTGGTTTGTCTCAGATTTATCCAAAACTGCGCCATCTGGGCCTTTAAGAACATAATTGAATGCCAAAACTCTTGTCATGACGAGTCTCCTTATTTGAGACAGGGATATCCCATCCTTCCTAGCCTTTTGGCAACCTAAAAGGCCCCTCATTCTCACAATTTGGCGCAGGTACTTGAAAATGTCTCTGGTTCCTCTGTATAATTAAAACAGGAACACACCAGAATGGGGGATACATGCAGCACATGGCCTCGATGAGGTCCTTACTGCTCAACTCGAGTTACGAGCCTATGAAGGTTGTAAGTTGGCAAAAGGCCTTGCTATTGTGGTTTCAGGATAAGGTTGAGATCTTAGAGTATCATTCGACCTTCGCACGATCAGTCCAACGAAGGTTTCAGCTCCCAAGCGTCTTACGGCTGAAGACTTACGTAAAACCCCGGGGCAGTCACGCTGTCCGGTTCTGCCGAGAAAATGTTTATATCCGCGATAACTATACCTGCCAATATTGTGGCCACAAGCTCTCCAGTAAATTACTCACTCTCGATCATGTCGTTCCCGCCTCACAAAATGGACCAAAAAACTGGACCAATGTCGTTTCCGCCTGCCGCGCCTGCAATCAAAAAAAGGCCAATCGCACACCGCGCACCGCAAATATGCCTTTACTGAGTGAACCTCGTGCACCAAACTGGCTCCCAACTTTACAACTCGAAATCAGCGCAGACCATGTTCCGCCGGATTGGGCTCCGTACCTTTTACAAAAAACAGGATAACTTCACAAGAAATGCCAGCGCAGTACGACATCCAGAAAATCACCACGCAGCAGACTCTTCCTCTTCGCAAGAAAGTTCTTAAACCCTTTTTGAGCGAAGAGGAGTGTGTGAATCCCGGCGATGATCTTTCTACAACATTTCACTTCGGATTGTTCGTCGCGGGAGAAATCGTTTCCATCGCAACGTTCATTCAAGAATCTCACTCGGAATTTTCGGCGGAATATCCATACCGCTTGCGTGGCATGGCGACAGATCAAAGCCACAGCGGGCAAGGTTATGGGAAAGCACTTCTAAGCTATGGAGTCGAGTTCCTAAAGGGAAAAGGTTGTGATCTGCTGTGGTTCAATGCTCGCCAAAGTGCATTTCCCTTCTACGAAAAATTAACCTTCTACTACCATGGTCCACTCTTTGAAATGAAAGACATTGGCCCCCATAAAGTCATGTACAAGACTTTGATTCCCAGATAACCTTCCCAGAGGAGGATCTGTGAATAAGGACGTTCACAATCAGCTGACTTCAGCTCTTACAACTATTATCAGCGAAACCAATGGCATCTCTTTATCAGATACCCTGGACCTATTGCTGTCTTCAGATCTTCAAGAAAAACATCCTGAAGCCTATGCTCAAGCCGAAAATTTTCGAGGATTGTTAAATAGCTTTCAGATCAATCAAATCAGCATTAGTGCTTTACTAAAGCATCCAGTCTCTGCGGCGTTATTTGAGTTCTTCAAAAATTTCCCTTTAAAATATCATGAAGAACACATTCATCTTACTGGCGCGATCACGGCTGATTTTATCTATCCCCGCCTGAAAAAGCTCTTAGAAGGTCCAAACAAAGACATCTATCAGCAAAAAATCACGGAAGTTTATGGCGACAAAGCCCTCCCAATCCGCAGCGTAGAAGATGTCGACAAGCTAATTCGTCTTCAGGAAAATGAAGGCTTCTCTCGCTATCTTAAAATTTTATACTTACCGAAGTTGATTTTTTTAAATCGTGAAGTACATGCCGAGGCCGCTTATCATATGGCCCATGAACTTTATTATAAATTCAATGTAGGGTCCATCCGACTGAAATTTTCATTATCCCGTTCGACTTCCAGTTCCTCGGAGCAAATTCCCGGAATCGACGACGTCAAACCAGATGATGTGGTTTTAGGACTCTATGATGGTTTTAAAAAATTTCAGAATGAGCATGGGGATTTCAATTTTATTTTGTCTCCCTCATTCCGCAAAGAAGCCAATCATTTCGATGCTGAAAATTTTAAAACCCGCAAAGATCATTTCATGGCGCAAGTTGATGAATTGGTCCGCATGTTGGATACCTATCCGTTCCTGGCAAAACATCTCTCTGATGTCGACACTGTGGGTGATGAACGTGAACTGTATCGCAAAGAGCATTTTAACGAAATGCAGGCTGGATTCAGAAAACTGCAATATCGCGGCTTTAAGATTCGCTCCCATCACGGTGAAACTTGGCATACTTTGAAAAAAGGTATTCAGGCTGTCGACAATGCCATGAACATCTGGCATATCGATACCTTAGAGCATGGAATCAGCTTAGGGATTAATCCCAATAAATACTTCCAACGCCTCTATCAAGATGTGCTTAAAAAAAACAAAGCTGGCATTGCAATTACCGACAAAGATCCCTTGTACCGCGAACTCACGGAGCTGGATTGGACTTCCCATAAAAATGTTTTGGAAAAGCTCCTGCGAGGTCAAAAACTCACGGAAGCTGAGGATATTTACTTTGTAAAAGCTAAATTCCACACTGCTCGCGAGGTGGAACACTATCAGCATGATGTTTTGAATCGCATGATTCAAAAAGGAGTTACGCTAGTCTCGCTTCCATCTTCCAACAACAAACTGACCGGCAAGTTTGAAGACTATAAAGAGCACCCCTTTTCTTGGTGGGAGAAAAAGGGCGTTCAACTTGGAGTGGGAACGGACAATCACGTCACCTTGAACACCAACTTCATCCACGAAATGCTTATTTTGCTTTACACCGATGCCGTGAACCTTAAGATTACAAAGCTCTTGATGGTGACGACTGGAGAGAATCGTCGTCCCTACATCAGTCATCTTCTGTGGACGATGAGAAAAAAATTGCGCAGCTAGGAATCAGCACGAAATGACACCTAAGAAAAACATTCTTAAAGAAATCTTCAGTAAAAATATGCTTATTATCCTCCTCTTGGGCTTTTCCAGTGGTTTACCGCTGGCCCTGACCGGAGGAACTCTAAAAACATGGCTTTCACGAGAGCATATCGACATCAGCACTATCGGTTATTTTAGTTGGGTTGGTATTGCTTACTCACTGAAGTTTGTATGGTCTCCGCTATTGGATCGGTTCACTTTATTTAAAATTGGACGTCGTCGCAGTTGGATGGTAGCAACACAAGTTGCGCTGATGGCCGCTTTACTATTTATCGGAACACTCAATCCCATCGACAATCTTGGACTGATGGCGGTTATCGCCTTTTTCATCGCCTTCTTCAGTGCGACACAAGATATTGCCATCGATGCCTATCGTCGGGAACTTTTATCTAATGAGGAACTCGGCTTAGCCTCCTCGTTAAATATCTATGGTTATCGTATCGCGATGCTCATATCCGGCGGTGTGGGAATGGGCTTGGTTGGCTCCAGTGTGCTGCCTCTGACTTGGGGTCAGTTGTATTACTTGATGGCGGCATTTATGTTGGTAGGGTTACTGACAACTCTTTGGGCTCCGGAACCAAGACTGGATACTCCGCCTCCGCGAACTTTACGTGATGCGATCGTTGAACCTTTTGCGGAATTTTTAAAGCGACCGGGTGCGACCTATATTCTGCTCTTCGTGTTGCTCTTTAAACTGGGCGATGCTTTGGCAATTTCTTTGTTGAATCCGTTTTATGTGGAAACGGGATTTTCTAATGCGGACATCGCTTTAATTGCGAAAACATTTGGCTTGATGTCATCGATGCTCGGCTTCTTTCTTGGTGGAGTTGTCATTTACTATCTTGGCATTTATCGCTCGCTTTGGACTTTCGGAATCTTACAAGCAATATCCACGGCTTCGTTTGCTATTTTAACTTACACTGGCGCCCAACTGTTGCCTTTTGCCGTTGTGGTAGTTTTTGAAGATATCAGTACGAGTATGGCAACTTCGGCATTCGTTGCTTTCATGGCAGCCTTAAGCAACAAGAAATACACAGCCACTCAGTATGCAATTTTGTCTAGCATTGCAACTCTTGGAAGAACATTCTTTTCTGGATTTACGGGGGGAATGGTAAAACATTTGGGATGGGCAAACTTCTTCTATGTATGTGCTCTGATTGCAATTCCTGGCTTGTTAATGCTGTTGGGAATGAGAAAATACCAGACAGAAAAGTCCTTAGAAACTTAAAGCGCTCGGTGTAAATTCACACTGGATCTTTATCAGCTACACATACACCTGTAGAGTAGCTGTATGTACATCGGAAACTTTCATTCCATTATGCCTCCGTATGAACTTAGTCAGAATGAGTGTCTGAACTGGCTATCCACGGTCCACAGCTTGGCACAAAAGAATCAAAGTTACTCCCGAGAAGAATATATGAAAATGATTCAACGAGTGGGTTGTTCCGAGGAACAAATTCAACGTCGTTTTTTTTTCATCCCCGATATAGCCAGTATCGACTTTGAAACTAACAAAATCTATCCCGTTAGGAAACAAACTCACGGCGTGAGCATGCATCAGCGGCATGAATTCTATCATAAAACTGTACAAGAACTCTTTCACAGCATTTACAAAAACCGCGACTACCCAGATGATCTGATTCATATCAGCTGCACGGGCTATATTTCTCCAAGCGCCGCACAAATCGAAGCCGTTCACTCTCCCCATCCGGTCACGGTCACTCATTCTTATCACATGGGTTGCTATGGCGCCTTTCCAGCTTTGCGCATGGCCTCGGGGTTTTTAACCAACGAAAGCATCCTGGGGAAAAAGCGCAATATCGATTTGATTCACACAGAGCTTTGCAGTCTCCATATGAACCCCGAAGAGTCGACGTTAGAACAAATGGTTATTCAAAGTCTTTTTGCTGACGGCTGTATTGCCTATCGAGTCAGTAAGGAACAGCCCGATCAGGGACTTAAAGTTCTTTCTCTTTATGAAGAACTGATCCCAGGAACTGCAGATGCCATGGAGTGGATGGTTTCTGATTGGGGCATGAAGATGACCCTATCTAAAGATGTGCCGACAATGGTTGGAGATCAGATCAGAGATTTCACCATGCGCTGGTTTGAGCAGCGTGGACTTAATTTAGCTGATATTCAAAATGAAGCAATCTTCGCTGTGCACCCTGGTGGACCTAAAATTATAGATCAGGTGAGGCATCGCCTTGAACTGCGTGAAGATCAAGTAGCCGCCAGTCGCAATATTTTAAAAGACCGCGGCAATATGTCTTCAGCGACTCTGCCACATTTATGGCAAGACATTGTGAATGATAAAACGGTGCCCTCTGGTACTCCGATCGTGAGTTTTGCGTTTGGGCCCGGCCTGACCATTTGTGCTGGGTTGATGGAGAAACTATGAATGTATTTGTTGTACTTGTTAGCCTGCAAGGGATTGCTACTCTCGTGGACGAATTTATGTTTCATCACCGCCGTGGTCTGCCACGATGGGAGCGCATTGGACATCCGATTGACACAGCCTTAGTTCTGATCTGCTTGTTATTTCTCAGTTTTGCTGCGCACTCACTTGTTAATGAGATTATCTATTACAGTTTGGTCGTCGTTTCTTCCATTTGTATAACTAAAGACGAATGGGTACATCGTAAGTTTTGTACCGCCGAAGAAATGTGGCTTCATTCCGTGCTCTTTATTTTACACCCTTTGATGCTTGTATCAGCCGCGTTCAATTGGGATAAACACCCTGATTATATTACGCTGGCCACAGCAGGCATTTTTGTTTTTTTCGTCTATCAGATCGTCTACTGGAACTTTATTGAATATCGTCTACATGAACGAAATCGCGTTTCTAAATATCGTTCACATACCGACGATGAGCTGTATGACTACTTTGGTGAATAGCCATATCAGTTTGCCCGAAGCTTTAAAAATCCACCATCACGACGAAATAAGGATCAATGTATGTGTCAGTGTGATCGTATTTAGAATAATTATAATTTTTGTAGCTGAACTGCATGGCTAACGGAAACTTTCTTGGAGTGAACTTATAACCGATATCCGCCTGGTACCCATTACCGCCACTGAAGTCCCCATAGGTTGAGGTAACAAAATAAGACGCCAATAAATAAAATCCCGAATCTCTTGGAGTCATCCAGCCACCACTAACACCATAAGAAGTACGATTCGCACTGAGATCTCCACCTTGCGCTTCATTTTGATAAATTCCGCCGGCACACCAACCCCCAGCTCCCTGGAATTTATAGTACATGCCAATGTCGTAAATCATACGCGACGTCGCCGAGGTCGAATTGCCACCGGTCGAGTGGCTCGTATAAGTCACCGCAGCCTTCGCAAAAAATTCAGCTGCCGATGCTTGATGGGAATTAATTAGAACCCCTACGAGGGGCAAGACGTACACCATGAATCTAATTATTGTCATATCCCCCATTATCAGCGGACATTATTCTTGGGGCAAAATCTACTTTGTAAGGCAGACGTTAGTTTAGGTCCAACGTATTACGCACTGATGGGGAACTTGCGGCGTCAGTGAGATACTTTCAAACTACTGCAAACTGTGTTGAAGTCTATACTGGGAGGTACAATGAGTAAGGTAAAGGTCGCGGCGTTTGCCGTATCGCTTGATGGCTTCGGAGCTGGTCCAAATCAAAGTTTAGAGAATCCACTTGGAGTCAGAGGTTCTGAACTTCACAAATGGTTTTTCAAAACAAAAGCTTTTCAGAAAATGCATGGCGGTGGTGATGGAGTAGAAGACGTTGATAACACCTTTGCCGAAAGATCCTTTGAAAATATTGGCGCATGGATTATGGGGAGAAACATGTTTGGCCCCATACGTGGGCCTTGGCGTAATGATGAATGGCGTGGCTGGTGGGGCGAAAATCCGCCCTATCACGTGCCAGTCTTTGTTCTTACTCATCACAAGCGGGAACCTCTTATCATGGACGGGGGAACAACTTTTTATTTTGTCACCGATGGAATCGAGTCCGCTTTAAAAAAAGCCAAGGAGGCTGCCAAAGGTAAAGATATTCGCATTGGTGGTGGTGTGCAGGTCATCCGTGAGTACCTGCAAGCTGGGCTGATCGATGAATTGCATCTGGTGTACAGCCCAGTTCTTCTGGGCTCTGGAGAGAATTTATTTACGGATATTGACATGCCCAAATTAGGATTTTCTGTGATCGAAAAAGCTGAAACCGCCGATGCGACTCATATTATTTTAAGCAAGAAGTCGTGAGTGTTGGAAATAGCAGAGCGAAGTGGCTTTATTCAGAACAGAGGCGGCTTCGTGGGCCGCTTGAGTTCCGTCTTGGAATTTCGTGGACCCCAGTCACAAGAGGTGTGCCTTGCTGCAGGACGGAACCTTCCTTCATCAATCACAATTCATTTCCCGATAATATACTTCTCTTAATATTAAAAGTTTTCTGCCTTACCAAGACTTCGTACGTTCTCGTGATCGTCATCGAAAGGGATAACCGACTTCCGGCCTTTTTCTTTATGGCTTTCAGCACGGTTACTAAATTTAAGGATATTTTTACTATTAGAGCGGGCTTTCAGGGGGTTGGAAGAGGGAGAAGGGTATTCCCCCATCTCCACGCTCGGACCTCCATATATGACAAGTTCAAGCGCTCCTACAGTTGTTTTCAAAACCGATGATTGAGCCGAAAGCTCTTCCGCCGCCGCGGCAGCTTCTTCAGCTCCAGCCGCATTTTGCTGAGTTACTTCGTCAAGCTGGTTCAGTGCTTTTCCTATTTGACTGATTCCCGCGCTTTGTTCGTCGCTGGCCGCAGAAATTTCGCCATTAAGGTCTGCAACTTTTTTGATAGAACTTACTATTTCATTTAAAACTGTACCGCTTTGTGTTGCTTGTTGCGAACCGATAGCAATCCTCTCGACACTTCTTTTGATTAAATCGTCAATGTCTTTTGCGGCTGCCGAACTACGATGTGCAAGTGTTCGGACTGCTTCAGCAACTACAGCAAACCCTTTTCCTTGCTCCCCCGCGCGCGCAGCCTCAACGGCTGCATTTAATGCCAGTAAATTTGTTTGAAATGCGATATCATCGATAACACTTGTGATCTCTTCAATTTTTTTCGAGTCAGCAGAAATCGTATAGATCGACTCAATCAATTGCTTAATTTGCTGCTCCCCTTTTAAGGCAATTTCCCGTGTCGATGCGGCCAAAGAAGCCGCTTGCCGGCCATTTTCGGAGTTTCTTTGAACCATAGATGTAATCTCCTCCATGGCTGCCACGGTCTCTTCTAGCGCAGATGCCTGCTGAGTCGATGCCTGGGACAAGTTTTGCGATGACTCAGAAATTTGATTTGCAGCTTGATTAACCTGATCTGATCCAGAAGCCAAATCTTTGGACACACTTGCGACGACTTTGGTTATACTTGTTGCCAAGAAAAGTCCGATAGCGAGTCCCAAAAAACCACCTATCAGGATAATTCCTATAATGACATGGTTACTTGTCCTAGCTGCCCCACGGGCCAAGTCGGCCCGTGCAGCCATCGCTTTTTCATTAAAACTTATCAGTCCTTCGACGGCTTCCTTGTATGTGTTTGCATGTTCAGGGCAATCTTTTAAGAAAATCTCTTGGATACGGGCTAGATCTTCAGACGAGCCTGATTTATGTTTTTGAAGAACTTCTTCGCCCACGGCCTTAAAGGACAACCACGCGGCATTCACTTTATCATAGGTCTCCTTTTGCCCAGGAATAAATCCCATCTTTACTAATTGTGCATCTTCGTTCTCGTATTCTTTTATTGCAGCCAAAGTCTCATCCACTGCTTTTTTTGATTCATTTTCAGGAAGACCTTTAAGACCTAATGTCCTAAGGTTGATGCGAACCCTTCGGTAAGAAAGCATCATCTTATAGGTGAGCTGCAATTTGGGTACGCTAATATCAACGATCTTTTCAAAATCATCAACCGTGTCATTAGAGTAAATAAACGAGGTCGCACCAACTAAAACACTAAGACAAAGTAAGAAAGAACACATCGTAAGCAGTTTTGCTTTGAGGCTCATTTTTTTCATTTATTTCTCCAAGGCGATTTAACGTTCAACCTATCTAGACAAAGATCCTTATGTACTAGCTTTTCGACCTCCTTAGAGAAAACTAAAGCAAATGTTAAATTTTATTTAAATGAAACAATTTTCGTGGATCATTTCGGGACACAAATCCAGATAGATAGTCGATAACCATGAATAATATTTACGCATTTTAAATTCCCTATATAATGTAAAGATGCCGAAGCCTACGATAGTTGCTATAGACGACGAGCCCAACATTTTAGGAATTCTAAAGGATTTCTTGGGTGAAGAATATAATATCATTACCGCCAGCAGCTCTCCCGAGGGTCTTGCCCTTGTGTTTAGTAAAAAGCCAGACCTTGTGCTGATTGATAATATAATGCCTGATATGAGTGGCCTCGATGTTGTAAGACTTCTTCGCCAGGCCGAAAGCACTCTCCATATCCCAGTGATTATGCTCACGGCCCTTATGGGGGTACATGATAGAATTAATGCATTTAATAGCGGTGTTGATGACTTTATTTCAAAGCCCTTTAGCCTTGACGAACTAAAAGTCCGCATTGATTCAAAATTAAGACGTTTCGAAAATAAAACGATTAAGCAAAAAACACCGACTGTCTTTGGAAACGTCAGCCTATATCCAGCTTCGAATGACGTTACCGTTAACGAGACTCGTGTGCACCTGACGCAGCTTGAATACAACATCCTCGAACTACTACTGACTGAGGCTGATCATGTCGTCAGCCGACAAAAAATCATCTCCCAGTTATGGAAGGACTCCCAAACTGATGATCGCATTCTGGATATTCATATGGCCACCTTGCGCAAAAAACTGAGCCATTTTGATCATAAAATCGAAACGGTCTACGGCCAAGGTTATATCATTCGCAAAAAAATGGCAGCATGACGAACAAAGCACTGATGAAAATTTAAACTGCCTTTTGTTTTTTAACCTCTTGAATAAAATTTTCGATTTCATCAATTATGTAGGGCTTTCGGAAAATTTTTTTAAAAATAGGCTCGCTAATTTCAAGCGACAGCTCTCCCGTTATTAGAGCCTTTGGCAATAGGGGATTCAAGCGCATCGAGATTTTATCGCCTGTTTGACCATTCTTCAAACGATAGTCGATAAAAAGTAAATCTGGTGGATCCGCAAGTATTTCTTTAACCGCTGGTTCTATGTCTGCGAAAGTTTTAATTTCGATGTCTTCTCTACTAAAAGCGTCGCTAAACACTTCGAGCAAATCAGATTCATCATCAAGATAAATTATTTTAAACGGCATTTTTGCTCCGTTTATTCGGAGGGAATTTATTTGATTCAATTCCAGGTTGATTGGCCGAATCATCGTCAACATTGTCTTTTACTGATTCGCTAGCAATAGGCACTCGCAATTCAAAACAAGTATTTCTTAAGTTTTGATTTAGAATAAGACTACCGCCATTACTTTCAGCGAGACCTTTGGATATTGACAACCCTAACCCTGTTCCCTCGCCAACAGGCTTAGTCGTAAAGAAAGGTTCAAATAGTCTTTTTTCAACTTTTGGACTAATTCCAAATCCAGAGTCAATGACCTGAAGGACGACTGAAGACTTTTCGATTTGCGATATTATTTTAACCCATTTTTCAGAATTATCTTTAACCGCATCAATGGCGTTGGTAATCAAATTTACAAGAATTTGCTCACACTCAATCTCATTCACTAGTATCGGTAAATTTGCAGCAACTTCTGAAGTTACCATCACATCATTATTTTTTGCTTTTGCACCGGTCAGAAGTAATACTGAGTCGACAAGTTTGTCGGCAAAATGGACTCCTTTGATGACATTTTCTGAGTTGTGTGAAAACTTTCTTAGGCTATCAATAATTTTGGCGATTCGGTCAATTGATTGCATAATTTGCTGGGATTTAGCTTTAAATTTCTCTGGATTATCACGAAACTTATCCAGAATCTGAACATTCCCGCTAATAATTGCCAAAGGGTTATTGATTTCGTGTGCCATCCCTGAGGCCATTGCGCCAAGTGACCGTAGCTTTTCATTTTGAACCGCAAGAGCTTTTTGCTGATCTAGTTCTCTTTGAGTAATTTTCAATTCTGACACATCAGTTACTAAAACGAAAAAGCCGATCACTTCACCCTGACTGTTGAAATCAGGAATATATTGCGCTAGCGTATCTTTCTGTCCTTCTGTAGTTGTTAGTTGACGTTCAAAAGTTTGCGGGTTCCCGTTCAGAACACCATCAATAAAAGGTTTATTTTTTTCGTAAGTCTTTTCACCCAAAATCTCAATTAACGATCGACCAAAAATTTCTTCAGGTTTTTTCCCAAAAAATTTAAGGTAGGCTTGGTTACTGATTCTATTAGTCAGGTCCCTATCCCAATAGCCGATCATAGCAGGTATCATGTCAATTATTTTTTGCAGGAATTGTCTTTGATTTGAAATTTCCTGAGTAGCATTGAAGACATCAAGTTCTGTTTTTTCCAAATGTTGGACATAAAGTTTTTTTTCGGACTCGGAATAGTAAAGGCCGATATAAGCAAGCAAAGTCAATGTAACCATGAGTAAGAAAATAGGTAGAGACTTTGTAAGAGGTGACCATGTATGAGAATTTTGACAATTAATTTCCAAAAGCCATTTCTGTCCCATGCTGTCGATATACTTTGTTTGCAAAATACCTGTAGACTCAAAATGTGCTTGGTTAGATTGGTATATTAATTGTGGCGATTTTTCATTACTTACTAAAAAAATCTTATTAAAATGGACATTTATATTTCTTTGCTCAGCTTTTGCAATGACGCTTTTCAATAGGACGGGGGCGTAAGCCCAACCGAAAATTTCTTTTTCGCGATCAGCGATTGTTGTAAGTTTAGTATTCGATCTAAAGATGGGTTTAAAGACTAAAAAGCCAACTTCTTTACCTGCAACTTGAACAAGTTGAATAGGTTCAGTGGCTGTGGCCTTTCCTGTTTGTACGGACTTTAAGGCGCCAGCTTTTCTATGCTTTTCGTCAGATACAACTAAGCCAATAGCCGTCTTATTTAAATCAATCGGTTCGACGACTTCAATCACAAAAAGACTGTCGTTAAGACTATTTGATTTTGCTGACAAAGCCTCATTCTCGGCATTAGTGGTCTCTCCGATCCTTTTTAACTTAAATTCAGGCCGGGTCTTTCTCATTTTGGCTAGATAATCAACAATCTGACTGTTGTTTACTTTTCGAATAAAACCGAAACCCAGTGCGCCCGGAAAATTTTTGTAGAAATCTCTAGCTGCACTTGCTTCGTGAAATTTTTGCGAATCAATTTCAAAATTATTTAAAGTTATTGCTGAGACTATTCCTTCGAGCGGATGCTCAAACTCTTTAAAAGCATCATCAAAATCGGAGCTGATTTTTTTTGTTTCGACTTCGATTTGTGCGTCTGCAATTTGTTTAAAATGAAAAAAAAGGATCGTACCTACAATTACGCTGGCGAGAAGTCCAAAAAATAAAATGGAAACGGGTTTGATTTTGAAAAATTCTAAGTTTTTAAAATGGTGCGAAATCGGCATCCTTTGCCCTTTTAAATTTTTTTAGCTTTCAATAAGATCGGAAAAGAAAAACGAACTCTTAATCGACTTAGTAGCACTTTCAAACGAAGTAGTTGAAAAAAACTCTGAATGAAAAAGCACCCTCATCTTAACAAAATTTAACCTCTTATCAAAGTCTAAGTCGAACCTAAGTCGGGCTACTTTTTGGAATAAAACTGAAAGAAGCTCTGTCACGGGTAGAACCGTAGAACCAATTTCTCAGGGGAACTTGCGGTGTCAGTTAGAAATGAAATTGGCGGAGAGAAGTCGACAAATTTAGAACTGACTGCGTTTTGTGGAGGGTTAGTGACTGACCGCCACCTTGGACAAGGTACTGCCAATCGCGCAATTATTTTTAAAGAAAATTATCTGGAGTTCATTTTTATGGATTTATTGGGTGATGCCAAAAAAAATCCATTGAGACTGGACAAGAGAGCGGAATGGAATAACACATGTGCTAGCCCCTTTGGCATTTGCTTGGGGCTTAAGTTCTAAAAAGTTATTCTCGGGTGCCAACATAAAGTCCTTAATAGGTAGTGTTAAAGATCGTTGCGGGTCAGCCTTATATTTTGTCGTCCTTTTGAAGAATCACTAGCGGTGACCTGCCGACGCAGAGTGAATAAGCAATGGGACTATCCTGAGTGCGATTCTTATAATTCTTGAATAAGTCTATCAACCTCGTACACTATACACTATGAATAGTTTAGTGAAAATTACTTTTACCACTTTGCTGTTTTCAGTCATCGCCAATGTCGGTCATTATGAATCTGCTATTGGAGAGACCGGCCAACATAATAATTCACCTGAGCCAGGAAGCGTGTCCCAGAAACGAGTTCTTAAATATGACAGTGAGTTAGGATATACATTTAACTATCCGGAAAATTGGACTAAGGACATTGGTTGTGTTGGCGAAGAGGGTAGCTCCGCTTGTCCCACAATTGTATTTTCGACTACGGAGCCTCCAGGTGGTCAAATTGAAATTGGATTTTGGCCCGGAGAGCCCGAGGAACCTAATTCCTACTTCGAAGAGCGAAAGAGAAATGCTCAAAAGGATGTGTACCATGTTCAGGAAATTAAGAGAAACAACCTGAATTACACGCTCTTTTTGATGACATCTCGGGAATCCGCCAAGTACATAGAAACAGATTCTGGTGTCGTACTTTGGAGTGCAAAAAGTTACTGTAATGGTCATCAATTGGACGTTACATTCGACTATTACCCTCGACCGTCAAAACCAGAGCGCGAAAAACTTCGCGTTGATGGAAAACCACCTCAGAGTCTTCTAACATTGCTGAATAATCTAAATTGTGAAAACGTAGATTCCTTGCCCAAGGAGAAAGTATTTAAATCCCCGCTGGGCCTGGTGGACGTTAAAATACAGGCACAAATTGTAAAGGCTGGCGCGTCAAAGAAGGCAAATGGTCCGTCAGTTAGTTCCCAAGTTCGATATAATTTGACCTTCATTAAATCAGGACATTCTTATGATATGTCATGGGATCATCCCACCGAGGGAACTCCTCATATTGATAATGTCTTTAAGGGCATTCAATGGTCTCCGAGAGAAAAAATGGCCTTTTTCGCGGGTAAGATCATTTCTCTCGAACCAGGCACTCCCTGGAGAACCTCAAAGACGGAACTTTGGAACAGAACCTGGATCGACGATTGGCACGCCGTGGGGGAAGTCCATGGCGACTGTGATTTTAGAGTTTTGATGTTTGATGGGAAAGCAGGTGCCGATGTCAAAATTGGATCTGAAAAAAGCCCTGTCGCCTATGCTCTTCTTGAAAAACCTACGGCTGAGCATATTAGGGTTAAAAAATTTGAAGATAACTGTGCAATGTCGATCCCTGGGGTTCATTGTTTTGAATATAAACTAGAGAAATCCAAGCTTATCAAAATTCAATGTCCAAAAGGTATTGATGACTATTCCCAGTAGTAAGTCTAAAGCAATAATACAACGCTTTTGGAGTTCGCAGTTTTAATAACTACAGACTTCGTTTGCTAAATATTTAAGATGTTTGGGATTTTGAGTGAGTTCCACCATCGACCGAGTAGAACCGTAGAACCAAAGAGATTCGAAATTGGCGGAGAGAGAGAGATTCGAACTCTCGGTAGGCTTGTGACCTACACACGCGTTCCAGGCGTGCGCCTTCAACCACTCGGCCACCTCTCCGCAAACAGGAACGTAAAGAGAAGCCAAGATAGCATTGCGCAACACAGCAAATCAAGGCCGACTCTGAGAAAAGCCTACTTTTTCCACTTCTTTTGGCGCTGAGCTTTGGCGCTCAATTGATCGTCCATAGACAAAAGGTCATCAAGTCCCAAGCCCTCTTCCGGCTGAGTCGCGATGAATTCATAGTCTGTCTTACTGACTTTAATCACTTCGATTTTTTTACCTAGCAAAGCTTCGATATCCGCCAACAGTTCTTTTTCTTCCGTCGCACAGAAAGACACCGCAATACCTTTGTTGAAACCACGGCCGGTACGACCAATACGGTGAACATAGTTCTCTGGTTTTTCAGGTAAGTCATAGTTAATCACGTGTGTGACATTGGCGATATCAATACCGCGAGCACTCAAGTCAGTCGCAATCAAGATGTTGCATTTACCTTCACGGAAATCACTCATCACTTGGTCACGGTCGGTTTGATCTTTCTCCCCGTGCAAAGTCAAAGTCGCGATATTTGCACGCTCCATAGCTTTAGCAACACGCTCTGCACGCACACGAGTACGTACAAACACGATGAACTTCCCGTTTTCATTTTGCTTGATGTATTCCGCAAGAAAGAAACGCTTGTCGTCCATTTCAATATGCATCACAAAGTGCTGCACATTTTTAGAAACTGGATCTTCTGGAGAGATCTCGATACGAATCGCACTGCTGCGAACTTGAGAGTACGCAAGTTTTTTGATTTCAGGATTGATCGTCGCAGAGAAAAACAGCGTCTGATGACGACGAGTCAATTTACGCTTAATAGATTCAATGTCGTCGATAAAGCCCAGATCCAACATCTGATCAGCTTCATCCAAAACCAGCGTTTCAATGCGACTGATATCGATAAATCCCTGACTGATCAAATCAAACATACGACCTGGAGTTGCAATCAAAATATCCAAGCCGTCTTCAAGCTTCTTAATTTGCGCGTCTTGCTCCACGCCACCGAACAAAGCGAACGGTTTTACTTTTGTGTGCTTGGACAACTTATTGAAAACCTCACCAATTTGTTTTGCGAGTTCGCGAGTTGGCACCATCACCAAGCATTTAATGCCGATTGCACGCTTGCTGCTTTTTTCACTGTGAATCATGTTGATGATCGGAATTGCAAAAGCCGCGGTTTTTCCTGTCCCCGTTTGCGCGATGGCAAGGACGTCCTCACCTTTGAGGATAGATGGAATGGCCTTAAACTGAATATCAGTTGTGCGGAAAAAGCCGTTGTCGTTCAAATTGCGGAGGAGGTCTTCAGAGAGATGGAACTTATCAAATTTCATGACCGAGGGTGTACCACGAGGGCACTAAGGGATGAACCAGAAAGTAAAAAGTTCAGTATTTTTCAGGGTTTATTTAAATTTAAACCCTGAAAAAACCAAAGTAAGGCCCTTATTTGCGCCTAAAGAGCTGCTTAACTAATGGCGCATAGGGAGGCGCGAAGAAAGACAGGTAAATCATCAAAAGTCCCATGACGATGGCCAACGGTAATCCTTGCGGCGCCAAAAACAGATGAGTCAGGAAGATATTCAAAACCACGGGTGCTAAAATCACCAATGCCAATGGTACAAACCAACCAATCAACAATAAGCCTCCACAAATCGTTTCAACCATTTTAAGAAATGGCAAAAAATAGATGCTGGCTGCCAATCCCTCATTAAAGGCGATCAAACGCTGTGGCAAATCCGGCGGCGTCGGTACGAGCTTTAACAATCCCGCCAAGCCAGAGGCAAAGAACACAAGACCTAAAAGTATACGCGCAATAAGAGGCAACTTAGACTTCATAGATGCAGATTCTCCTTTTTAAACAAGTATTCCACTATTCATGATTTTAAACCAACACAATTAAGAAGCCCTGAGTGCGATTGCAGAACGTATCAAAGAAAACTTTGCAGTTTCTGATTTCACCTTGGATACTGAAGACATAAAGCAAATCGCTACCATGGATAGCGTTGAGGGCCGTATTGGACCAACCCTATGACCGCTCAATTCTAACTCTCAACCCGTGAGGCCCCGATGCGCAAGCTCTCCGTGTTCAACTCAATCTCTATCGACGGATACTTCACCGATAAAAATTCTGATATGAGCTGGGCCCATAATCCTCAACCTGACGAAGAGTTCGATGAGTTCGTTGTGGCCAACGCCGGTGGTGGGGGCGTTCTACTATTTGGAAGAAAAACCTATGACCTAATGGCGAGCTTTTGGCCCACGCCTCAGGCTCAACAGACAATGCCCGAAGTCGCTGTGGGTATGAACCGCATGACCAAATATGTTTTCTCAAAATCACTCAATAAAGTTTCCTGGGAAAACTCGTATCTAATCAAAGGCGACCTTCTGGAAGAAGTACAAAAAATCAAATCGTCGCCGGGTCCTGACATTGCTATTCTGGGGAGCGGCAGTCTTGTCAGCCAACTAACCAATGCGGGACTCATTGATGAATATCAAATGGTTATTATTCCGCTCATTTTAGGGAGCGGACGGACGCAATTTGAAGGCCTTAAAAACAAGCTTCCGCTTAAACTTAATAAGTCCAAACATTTTAAAAATGGAAATGTGTTCTTGAGCTACTCTGTGCCAAATTAAGTTCTGGACCAAAGTCAGATACTACCTCATCAGATTTATCCCGATATATCTGCCAGAGGACAGCACTCATGAATTCCGAAGAGTTTGGAGCCACCCTAGGCAACGTTGATGCCTGTATTGAAGAGTTCTTTGCCAGCAAAAGAGCTGACATCGATTCCTTCGTACAGAATCACTTTTCATTGCAAGAAACTTGGCAATTGCAAAAGTCCACCGTCGCGTTAGATATCGTTTTTTATCCTCTGAATACCCTGTGGTCAATTCCCTACCTGACAATCAAAAAAACGGTAGAGATTATCGACAAACTTGGATGGGCTTCGATCAATAGCTCATTGAACTATATTCCATCAGGATTCAAAACTCGTTATCAAAAAAGAACTGAAGACCTAATTACCAAAAACCTTATCAGCACCTCAGCTGCGAAGGATTTACTACAGGCCATCGATCAGTCCGCAAGAATTTCAAACTCCATGTCCCCGACCGCATTGAATGACCTAGAATACAAAATTTCCGCTTTGATAAAAAAGGAAATCGATAATCACACTTCAAGTCAGATTCTGGTAACAGACTTAATCACGTCCGCAGCCACGCTGCTCGCGGGGAAATGGCTATTTGGCGATAGCAACCTTAGCATTATGGGGATGGGCAGTAAAATGGCGAGAAAATTCGCCAATGAAAAGGCCAGTGAGAGATTCTTTCTCGGCAAACATGCCGGCTCTGTTTTTTACAAAGCCTTCACTGTCGCGCCGACCAAGACACAAATCTATATAGCGACGGCGTCAATCGGATTATTACTAACAGTTTTCAGTTTGGCAGCAGCAGTCCTCAGTGATCCTCTAAGGAAAAGACTTGGCCTTCACCAAAAGAAACTCAATGCTCTTATGGATAGTCTTGAGGAAAAAATATTCCTCTTGGTGAAAGCCGAATTGAAACGCGAAACAGCTCGAGCGGTCTCGTGACCGCCCCTATTAAAGATTAGAAGCTGGCCCCTCAGAGGGTGGCTGGGCAAATTCAAATTCGCTCCTAAAAGGCAGTGAGAGGTAAGGAACAAAGTACGTCCGTCCTGTGAACGCTGAATTCCGCGCATCGTGCGCGGAATTGAAAAAACAGATGGCATTCCTATCGCCGAGAATCCAATCAACCTATAAAACAGAGCAGGAAGCTCGGTTTTCAGCTTTCCAAGGATGGAGGAGGACAGCATAACTGTCTCAGCTGGATAAACACAGAAGCCACACTCTGAGGGACCAGTTTAAGGCTTCAATAAGAATACTTCTGATTCTTTGGTTGCTTTGTCTTCAACTTTGATTTTAATCGGTGCCTTTTCAGCTGGAAGATCTTTAAATCTGTAACCTTCCGGGGATGTCAAAAGCATCACGTTTTTTGTGAGCCCTGATTTATCCGCTGACTCTGCTGTGACCGAGTATTTTTCAGCACTGAATGTTTTAATTGGCTTCCCGACTATAGAGATCTTCAAAAGTCGCCCCTTGGGATTATAGTCGATAGAGAAAAGTCGTCCTTGTCGAGGCACAATCGTGTTTTCGAAAGTAGGACCTTGTTCTTGTGCAAAGCTTTGCAGTGAACAACATAAAACCATGACGGCTGAAATCACAACACTTGAAACAGACATACTTCACCTCTTAAAAAGATCGTAAATCTTCACGAAACAAACTGTCAAATTCCATGTTGAAGAACAATTTGGTTACGCTTGCCCTACACGATAGCCTAAAGCAAAGGAGTCATCTATGGAAAACCAATCTTCTTTCGACTTCAATCTGAATCTTAAAAAACTCAATGATCTTATCAAAGGGTTCAAAATTGCGATGCTTACAACGATCAGCAAAGATCTTACCTTGCACAGTTCTCCGCTCCTTACTCAAGAACTAGAGTTCGATGGTGATCTTTGGTTCTTAATTTCCAAAAATTCACAAAAGGCAGAGGACCTTCACAGCAATCATCATGTTTGTATCTCATACGCCTCAGGAACTAAATACGTCTCTGTCACTGGTACGGCAGACCTCGTCGAAGATCCAGAAAAAGTACAAGAGCTTTGGCATAAGTCTTATCAAGCTTGGTTTCCAAAGGGGCTTCAAGATCCCACTATTCAACTTTTGAGAATCAATGTGGAAAAGGCGGAATTTTGGGAGGGACACTCCATGCCCGTGATGTCAGTGCTGGAATTTATGAATACGGCCACTGGTGGCCACATCAAAATGGGTGAGCATGGAGAACTGAATCTAAGGCACTAAAAGATATGGGATATCTATCATTGCGGTTCAAGCATCGGGGAAAATCTTTTCTCGAATCGCCCAGAAATGCTTCTGTTTACGAGCTATGACAAACAACGGCTGCCGGAACTTCTGCTGTTGATTAATGACGTCTTGAACGGAGTTTATAAATAACTTTTGTTCAGGTCGACGATTGTGCATGCGAGTGAAATTAAAATAGAAAGCTCGCGCATCCTCACTAGATCGTAAATAGAAGTACTCCGTCAGCGCTTTTGCATCATAGTCATAATACTTAACTTCAAGCCGCTCGTTGCCCTTTTTATCAATACCTTTCGTGAAGGTCATGGTCTCAACTCGCAGGACGTGCGCGTCTTTCAAAGCCATGGCTTCTTTGAGGCGCTTATCATTATCTACCAACAACGTTTGGCACTTATTGCAAGATCGGGCGGCAATATCATTTTCTTCACCACATTGATGGCATCGCTTAAAGCGAAAACGAAAACTACAAGATTCAATAGCTCCCGAGACAGGATCTTCAAAACCACCCTTGCACTGACGGCCGAAGTGTTCAAGAATCTCCCCCTCTTTATCAACGATACCCCAGAAGTTATTCAAAACACCACACTCAGGACAAGGCACTTCCACCATCACCGAATGTTTAGAAGGTTTATCGTCTTCAATTTCTGGAGAAAACAAATCATGTCCCTGACCTGTGTAATCTAAAACCAGACAATCCGTCTTATCAGGACTTAAACGCAGCCCACGACCAATAATTTGTTGATAAAGACTGACAGACTCTGTCGGCCGCAATAGTGCAATCACATCCACATGAGGCGCATCAAAGCCCGTGGTCAAAACAGACACATTGACTAAAAATTTGAGCTTGCGTTGCTTGAAGGCTTCAATGATTTCATCACGCTCTTCATTTTCCGTGTCTCCCACAACCAGAGCCGAAACAAACGGAGGCAAACACTTCATAATCTCGATGGCATGGTTAACGGAGCTCGTGAAAATCATCACCCCGTGACGATCCACAGACATATCCACAATGTTTTTAATAATCAAAGGTGTGATCCGCTTTTGATCTTTCAATAAAGCTTCAATCTGCGAGGTCACATAACTAGTACCGTGAAGCTTTAAGGCCGAAAAGTCATAACAAGCTACTGGAGAGTCAATCTTCACTGGTGGAGTCAGATATTTATTCCTGATCATGTACCCGATCGAGAGCTCATAAATGCATTTCTTAAAAAAGCGCTCTTCATTTGTTTGCTGAAGTTTCTGTTGAACATGATACTGATAAATCCAACCCAACCCCAGACGATACGGCGTCGCCGTCAAACCCAATACGCAAAGATCCGGATTTAACTTTTGCAGCTTAGTGATAACTTGATGATATTGCGTTTCACCTGCAACGGAAACCCTATGGCACTCATCAATCACAAGTAGCGAAAAGTTATTAAAGAAATCGTCCTCAGCACGGGCGATAGATTGAATGCTACCGAAAATAACTTTTTGACTGAACTCCTTGCGATTGAGACCCGCAGAGAAAATCCCTGCTTCCAAACCAAAACTGACGTACTTTGCGTGATTTTGTTCGACCAACTCTTTGACATGAGCCAAAACCAGCACTCGACCTCGCGCGAGACGAGCTAACTCCGCAATGACTAAGCTCTTCCCTGCTCCCGTGGGTAAAACAATAACCGCAGGAGTTTTTTCTTTACGAAAATGTTGAAGCGTCGCCGTGACGGCCTCTTGTTGATAGGGACGCAGTTTATACATGTTAAGAAACTAACTACTTTCTTTTAGGACCTTGCTTGCCCTTAATACCGCTCTTGCCATTTTTCAAACGAAACGGCGTCAATAGAGATTTCCCGTCGACGACAACCTGGCCTTTGCCTTTATTATGCTTACCGTCTTTGCGAGCGCGGCTGCCTGGAGTTTTCGCACGGGCTTCATGATCCGCACGACGGGAGCGCTGAATAAACTGGAAGCGTGGATCCAATTGGATTTCTTCCGCGCCAGCCAAGTATTCTTTAATTTTTTGATACATACGGAAATCAGATGGCGTAATGAAAGTCACGGCATGACCGGAACGACCTGCACGAGCAGTCCGACCGATTCGGTGAAGGAAGTCTTCGGCCTGGAATGGCAATTCATAGTTTACGACATGATCCACATGGGGAACGTCTAAGCCACGTGCTAGCAAATCTGTTGTGACCATAATTCTGATGGTGCCTTCACGAAACTCACGCACCACGCGGTTACGTTGACCTTGTGAATGCCCACCATGAATGTAGTCTGTGGAATAGCCATATTCCTTGAGATATTTACCTACATACTCACAACTGTCCTGGCTGCCGGTGAAAAGAATTACGCCACCCTTGGTCGCATTCAACTCATCCAACAAGCGGTCATTTTTCATTGAACGATCCAAAAACAAAACACGTTGTCTTAAGCTCAGAACCGGAGCCTCTGCGGACTCAGTTCGTACCATCAAGGCATCAGGTCTTAAAAAGATTTCTGCAATGCTTTCGACTGAGCCACCGAAGCTTGCCGAAAACATCAAGGTCTGCCGTGGACCACGCAAAGTACTTTGGATAGCCTGCAATTGCGGATTGAATCCCATATCCAACATACGATCCGCTTCATCGACGATAACGAACTCAACCCCTTTTAAAAGTAATTTGTTGGTCGAAAGATGATCCATCAAACGACCTGGAGTTGCGATAATTAGTTTCGGTAACCTTTTAAGTTCCGCCGCCTGACGGTCTCCGTTTGCGCCCCCAATAGCCAAGCAAGTTGAGACAGGCAATTCAACACAAAGCTCAGTACAAACTTTATGAATTTGTTGAGCCATTTCACGACTGGGCGCCAAAATCAAAGCCCGCGCTTCTGGCTTTCGTTCTAAAATCGTAAGCACCGACAGCGCATAGGCTAAAGTTTTACCACTGCCAGTTTCCGCAATACCAATCACATCACGCCCATCTAAAACCAATGGGATTGCTTGACCTTGAATAGGAGTGGGCTTTTTGATCGACATTTTCTTCAGGGCTGCATACAGCACCGGCGCCAAAGACATGTCTTCAAATTTATTGATACTTTTTGCAGTGGAAACTTGGAATTTCATAGTGGTTTGGTTTACCACACTTCAGGGGGATCCCCAAGGCTAAGTCGGATAAAGGCAAATTCAAAGAAAAAGGCGGCTTAAGATCGCTCCTAAACCGCTGAAATTCTATAAAAATTCCAAATTAACGAAGGGATGCCAAAGCTGCTTCGTAGTTCGGCTCGTTCACGATCTCGGAAACTTGCTCAACATAAAGTACTTTATCATCTGCAGACAAGGTGACCACAGCTCGAGAAAGAAGACCTGCCAAAGGTGAATCAGAGATCTGCAATCCCCAATCTTTACCGAAAGCGCTTCGGAATGTAGACAGCGTTTCGCAGTTTTTGATACCTTCAGCACCGCAAAAGCGCGCTTGCGCAAATGGAAGGTCCGCTGAAATATTCAAAACGACGGTGTCAGCTAATTTGGCCGCTTCTTGATTGAATTTACGTACAGATGCCGCACATGTTCCAGTGTCAATGCTTGGGAAAATATTGAGAACTTTCTTTTTTCCAGCAAAGTTTTCCAATGAAACTTCAGATAGATCATTACGCACAAGTTTGAAATTCTTTGCTGCAGAACCTTTATCTGGAAGTTGACCTGAAGTTTGAACCGGGTTGCCTTTAAGAGTAATAGACGCCATATGAGAGCTCCTTTTTGCTGACCACCAGCATGGCAGAGCCTTGCCCTCACCGTCAACTTGACTTCAGTACTATTCCTTATAGTCTGGCGATGATTATGAAAAAGATCTTTCTTATTTTCGGACTTGTCTTTCTAGTTATTACGGCCTGCTTGATTTATCTGGTGCGCTCCGGCGTCAGCTTGCGCTCCGAGCCACTCATTCGCCCGACTATTATCAGTCCAGACCAACGAAACATCGCTGCGCACGTCGTGTTACGTTTGTTTCCAGAGCTACAAAGTTCTCATTATGTTCTTTGGGGTGTCTTACCTGAAAGTAGTGATACGCAGCTTATGATGACGCATTTTATGGAAGAGTATTACAAAACTTTTCACAGTGCTGTTCACATTATTCAAGACGGAGAAAAAGCTACCTCCAGCGAAATCGCGCAATGTGAAAAACCTTGCTGGATTTTGCTCCCTATGGACAAGGCTAATGAACTGTCCAAGAACGAGTTCATTGAAACAAATATTCTGCCGCTCAATCGCCATTACATCAATATGACCCTGTCTCCATTTACTGGACAGGAAACCGTTCCAGAACACTGTGAGCAACAAAAACGACTGAAGCTCGAATGCATCACACCTGTTTCTGTTCGAGAAGTTCATCGCAAGATCAATGACCCGGGCCAGTTGTACTTCTTTCTTCGCAAGTACAATGAAAAGGATTTTTTCCTTTTTGTACAAAAATCGTTGAATAAGAAGTAATTCGACGAAATCCCTTCTGGAGTAGAAGTGAAAAAATCCATGGAGCCGCTGGAAGATCTTTTTACATTGGCCTCAGCAACTAAAGCAGGTATAAGGATTCTATGCATTTTGAAAATCGAATCCCACTTATCAAAGAGTTAGGTTTCCGCGAGGAAGCTCTTCCCCAGCTAAAAAGTTATATTGATCTTTTGTGGTCTTCCAATGAAGAGCTTAATTTGATCAGCCGTAAAATGACTTTCGAAGAGCTCATCGACAATCACGTTATTGATTGTTTATTGCCGCTTAAATACTTCCCAAAAAATGCAAAAGTGGTCGCTGACTTCGGTTCCGGTGGTGGCTTACCTGGCGTTATTTATGCGATTCAATTTCCAGAAGCCGCTTTTCATCTTTATGAAAAAAGTAACTTAAAGCAAAACTTCTTAAATCGCTGCAAAACTATTGCTCCGAATTTACAAGTTCACGGAGAAATCCCTAAAGACCTTCCTGAAGTTGATGTTGTGACAGCACGTGGGTTCAAGCCCGTTGATGTTATTTTAGATGTGAGTCGCAGTTATTATCAAAAAAAGGGGAAATACTTTTTGCTCAAAGCTCGTCGCGAAAAGATCGATGAAGAACTCACTTTAGCTCGCAAGAAGTTCAAAGACCTAAAGGTGACGATTGAGCCTTTAAAATCACCGGTACTGGACGTAGAACGCCATTTAGTGCTGATTTAACTTAAGCAGGGGAAAGTTTTCGATGTAACTATCCCCGTTTCTTCCATAAAAGATAATTTTTCTACCTTTAAGATAGATCACATAATTGACAATACCGGCATTCATAATGCGTTTTAAAAACTCTTTGTATTCGAGGTGATTTTGCTTAATGTCTAATATCGCCGATCGTATTTCTCCATCATCAAAATCTTGTGCAATTTTGCCATCAAAGTAAAACGACTCCGACATCACCTCACCATTGAGCATCTGATAACAGGTCGACTGCTGCGCCATATCTACATGATAGGATTCCACCCCCATTTTTTCCAAAGTCATGATCAAGCTTGAAAATGCCATTCTGCTTGTAAATGAAAAGTCAGAGGCATCCTTCGTGTTTTCAGCTTCCATAGTAAAGTCTCCTATTTAGATCGAAACAAGAGGGCACGAGTTAAAACCAAGTGACCTGCGGCAATACTTCCGAAATAGATCGGTGAAATTAAAAAGTAAGGCAGATGGTATGTCAGCATCATCGGGGGACTTATATGCCAACCAAATGGAACTGGAGACGACATCACCGCCACATAGAGAAAATTGCAAAACATCACGATTCCAAAAATATTAAACGACCACACCATCCATACATGACTTCTAGCAAACGGAGCGATGCAAAGAGCTAATATGCCGGTGACTACATCCCAATTGCTACCATTCCAAGATACGGTAGCCGGCACAGTTCCTCGCAGAACCCATTGATGTAAGATGATTTCCATTGGAAACCTAACGAACTGAAAAACGACTAGAGCATTCAGTGAAAGTCCTAAAGCCAATCTGGCCCCATACGACGAAGCACCTACACTGATTGGAAAAATAAGAGCGACTGCCAAAAAAATTGCCCCTAAGGGAAGTGCGATTGGAAGAACGCTCATCAACACCAAAGAATAAACGGCCAGCCAGGCAAAAAGAATTGCGGAGGATCGGACCACTTCCCTGTTAACAGAAAACTCAAGCCTTTCGCTAGCAACTCCGATTCCCGTAATTATCGAAAAGCAAATTGCCACAAGAACAGCAATAAAGGAAATAATCGAAAAGCTACTCCCAGGAGCAAAATCCATAATATCTCTAGTCTTCTATTTTACAAAAGTCGTTTGCAATTGATCAAAGTATGCCGCTAAGGACGCAATATCTTTTTCGCTCAAACGTTTCGCGATCTCCAGCATTTGATTGGCGCTACTGGTTCGTTTTCCATCCTTCCATGCATTGAGTTGCATTGAAATGTATGTTCCAAACTGGCCAGCTAGGTATGGAATTGCCGGGCCCATGCCAATCCCGCCTGGGCCATGGCAATTATTGCAAGCCTGCACCAAAATCTTTTGATCACCGATTTTGGCTAACGATTCTCCTCGTTTTAAAATTGAACGATCCGTTTTCTTTCCTAAGATCCTCTTACCTGGCTGCATGTGGGAGTAATAAGCGGCCACATTCTGTCGTTCTTCAGAACTCATGGCTTTCGCAATAGGCTCCATGATGTCATTCTTACGCTGGCCCGAGACATAGGCCTCCAAGGTGGCAGTTAAATACATTTGTGGCTGGCCTGCTATGCGCGGAAATGCCCCCGTTAAATTTTCATTGCGAGTGCTGCCGTGACAAGCAAAACAGGCTGTCGCTCCAGTAACAGTGCCTTTCATCACAATTTCTTCACCCTTTTTAAATTCATTTGGCTCTTGAGATGAATCTGAAGTTGGTCCTTGAGACTTTGCCAACAGTACGGTGAAAGTGACAATTGCCAAAATCACGGTGACATAGAATTTATTTTTCATATTCACACCAATGGTCCTGGGTTTTTCAAATACTTATTCTTAATTGCATCGGCTGCCCAATAGATAAGTGCCCCCACGGTTCCGGTCGGATTATACGAGGCATTTTGTGGAAAGTTCGATGCGCCAATCACAAAAACATTGTGCACGTCCCAGCTTTGCAGATAGCGATTCACAACACTCGTACTCGGATCATTCCCCATGACAGTTCCACCCGTAGTGTGTGTTGTCTGATAAGACATAGTATTCCAAGATTTTTTTCGAGCATTGGCCGTAACCAAAGTCCCCCCCATGGCTTCGCCAATTTTTTTTGCTTTATCCACGACAAAGCTAGACATGCGAATATCATTATCTGGAAAGTCGAAAGTCATACGAAGAAGTGGCATCCCCCACGCGTCTTTATAGGTCGGATCTAAATCCAAGTAATTCCAACGGCTAGCCATGGAACTGCCATGAATATTTAGCTTCACTGTATGATTATAGTGCTTCGCAACCGCTTTTTTCCATTCGAGGCCCCACGCCGGAGTCCCCGGTGGAGTGGGATGAAATTCGATAGGACGACCGTTCGTTTGAATACTGCCAATATATGCACCGCCAACAAATTTGTGAGGGGCATGATCAAAGTTATCCCCGGCAAATTCATCAATCACAACACCATTCGCTCCGGAAGCCATGAAAGGATTAATATTGACACTCTCATCGTAAAATATCTGGGCATCACCCATGGTTTGATAGGCATAATTGCGCCCGACAGTTCCAGTTTCTGTTTGTGGATCGTAAGGTTTACCAATTTCTGAGAGTAAGAGCAGCCGTACGTTGTTCAGCGCAAAAGCCGTCACCAAAACCAACTCTGCAGGTTGAAAAAACTCTCGCCCGGCTCCATCGACATAAGTCACGCCAATAGCTTTCTTTTTATTGCTATCTAAGTTGATTTTTAAGACCTGACAGTTTGTGCGCAGTTCATAGTTTGAGTACTTCAAAGCAGCCGGTAGTATCACCGTCTGAGGACTTGATTTAGCGTAGTGTTCACAGGCAAACCGTTCACAAAAACCACAAAATGAACAGGCATTCATTTTTAAGCCTTCAGGGTTTGTATAAGGCTGACTAAGATTTGCTGAGGGTTGAGGAAATGGATGATAACCCATTTTCTCTGCAGCCGTTCTGAATAGGTTCCCAAAGTAGGGCTCTTTCATTGGTGGTGTGGGATATTCGCGAGATCGCCATCCCTCAAAAGGGTTTCCCCCTTTTTGCAACTTACCTTTGATATTCCCCGCTTTTCCACTGACTCCTAAAAGATATTCAAAACGATCAAAATGAGGTTCTAGCTCATCATAAGTTACGCCCCAATCCTGGGGTCGCAATTCGGAATCCAAAAACTTTTTCCCATAACGTTGTTCAAGATGAGTCTTGTAAATGAAGTCTGAAACTTGGAAGCGATACGTTTGTCCATTCCAATGGACTGCTGCTCCGCCAACTCCCGTTCCAGGCAAAAAACTTTCCCAACGTCTCATCGGTAAAGCTGTTTCTGACATTATATTTCGTGCGGTCACTGTTTCTCTGGTGTTATCTTGCATCAGTCCCTTACGAACTGCATATCTTAATTCATCGTGACTATTCGGAGATTGAAAATCCGGGACTGTGTCTCGCATAGGCCCTCTTTCAATCCCCACAACTTTCAATCCTTGGGCGGCTAGTTCTTTACCTAAGATAGCTCCACCAAGCCCTACACCAATTGTCACTACATCGACAGGTTTTAATTTTGTTGCCATGTCTTCTCCTTACCGAGCTGGGATGTTTGGGTTCGTATGAATATGGCCAGTGAAATCCTCTGCTAAGCTCATGGGCGCCCGTGTAATCTTGATTCCATAATTTTCGACAATGTCGTAATAGCTTCCGTAAGCTCCCGGAAATCCAATCATTCGCCAAGAAACCATATCGCGATTTCCGCCATATACGGGATCAGCAAAGAACCCCTCAATGGTCATCTGCAATAAGTTCGCAAAGAATAGCTTGCGTGGAACTCCATCTAGATCACCCTCTGCTGATTCAAGGCGTTTCAAAAAAGCATCTTGCTGATCAGTCGTCATAGTTTCGAAAGAAGTTTTATTTGCCTTAAATTCTTTATCAAGAGCCTTTAAAGCCGTCCGATATAACTCCGCAGGCGTAAAAGGAAGTTGATAGCCTTGAGTTGAAGTTCCATTTTTCCACGGACCACTTCGATATAAACGCTCCCCAGCCCCCCAAGCTCCAGCAAGCTGCTTATCGATGTAGTTTGGAACACCTGCTTCAAGAGCTCCTCCCCACTTTTCATCTGCGGGAATAAGTCTAGCCACAGCTGCTTCAATAAATGCGGCTTCTCTTTTGTCGAAAAATATATACGTCGTTTTTGATTTTTTTGAATAAGTCTGTGCCTTGGTACTACCTGTGGCCTTCGCTACAACTGCCTCGGCTCGATCAACAACAGCAGAAAATGGCAGTGCCGCTAATAACCCCGTGGCCGCAACCTTCATGGCTTCTCGCCGAGAAAAATCACCACTGCCACCTTCTTGAGTGTTGCTGCCCTGATCAACCATCGGGATCTCCTTTTTGCGTTTACACTGCTGCAAACTAAAATTGAAATCACTTCAGTTCCTTTGTCCAACTAGCTTCAGATCTTGTGTAAAGAATCAATCGAAAGGGAGATGCTATCTCCACAGAATGTTTTAAATTGGAACTATGAATAAACTCGTCATTTTTATAATCGGTGTAGTCTGCGGTTTTGCCTTGTCACGCGTCTCAGCGGATCGGCCCATATTAGAAACAGCTCTAGAAAATAGGTCAGAGGCAGAGGAACCAAATGTCACCTCTGAGCACTCCGCCAGTGCGAAGATTCCTGTCATTCATCACTCTGATTCCACGACAGTTGCACCTTTAGCGGTGGCACCGCAAACTCCTTTAGAGGATTCTCGTGAGAAACCAAAACCTCCTCATCCAATTAATTTTGTTTTTAATGAAGAAACTTTGGAAACCATGGAGCAGAATATTGTAATTTTGCAAAAAGAAGTGTCCGTTATTAAAGATCGTGACGGATGGGTGGTTCATTTTCACTCTCCGGATAACTTACTATCTCAGATCGGTCTTTCTGATAATGATATGATTCGCTTTAATCAGCTTGATGAAATGCGCCTAAATCCTGACACGCAAGACCTGGCAATGCGCATGGAATCGGTCCTAGCAAATCTTGAACGCTAACAATAAAAAAGGGATCTTACGATCCCCTTTTTCTATTTAAAATTCTTTTTAAATCCTTGCCAGCAATCTTGATAGTCCGTTTGCAAGAAATCTTTTTGCATCGCAAAGTCTGTGACTCGGTAAGGAGTGCGTGACTCAAACATGAACGCCATAGTTTCACTTAAGCGAATTGGCTTAAGATCTGCGTTACTTGCCTTCTCAAAAGTTTCGTTATCAGGACCATGGGCAGAAAAAAAGTTATGTAAGCTTCCGCCACCTGGGACAAAACCGCCACTGGTTTTCGCATCATACTCACCATAAATAAGCCCCATGTATTCGCTCATAAAATTACGATGAAAATATGGAGGACGGAACGTATTTTCTGCAACCATCCAACGAGGAGGGAAGATCACAAAGTCCACATTTGCCGTTCCTGGGGTTTCACTTGGTGATGTCAAAACCGTGAAAATCGAAGGATCTGGATGATCAAAACTCACTGTGTTGATGGTGTTGAACTTCTTCAAGTCATATTTAAATGGCACATAATTCCCATGCCAAGCAACGACATCCAGAGGAGAGTGATTCATCTCTGCACTCCACAACTCTCCGGCAAATTTTCCAATAAGTTCGAACTGACCATCAAGATCTTCAAACGCCGCATGTGGAGTTAAAAAATGGCGACGATGTGCTAAACCATTTGCACCGATAGGTCCCAATTCAGGCAACTGAAAAGGCGCTCCAAAATTTTCTCCGATATATCCGGTGCAAGTTCCCGCATTTAGTGGATTCACTTGGAATTTCATCCCACGAGGAACCAAAACAATCTCTCCTGGACCCGCCTGAATAATTCCCAACTCCGTCTTAACTTGGAGAGAACCCATTTGCGGTACCATAACAAAGTCTCCATCAGCACTCATGAAATACCGAGAGCCCATGGTTTTATCAAAAGCGTAAACGTGAACTTCAATTCCCCGATGTTCCTCACTAGAACCATTCCCGCAAACCGTCCGGATGCTTTCCACAAAATCTTGATTCGGGGTAGGCCTTACCGGATTCCAACGCATCTGATTTGGATTGATATGCTGAGGCTTAAAAAATGTTTTTTGAGTCAAATCCTTCAGCGGCACAAATGGTTTATGCATCACCGAAGGACGGATACGATACAACCATGTGAAAAGATTGTGCGCACGAGGTGCCGTGAACGCAGTCCCACTCAATTGTTCCGCATAGAGTCCATGAGGTGCTACTTGTGGAGAGTTCTGATCAGCAGGCAATGCCCCTGCTCGAGCCTCTGAAGAAAAATGATTTCCAAAGCCAGATTGATATTGATTTTCCATAGAACCAGCTAAACAGGTTTCACCTAGCAAAGTCAACGCTGAGCAGGTTGTCAGGCCACCGCAGAGTCCCCTTGTTCCACCAAGGGCTGATAGGTTCATCGCTTCTTATTTCACCAGTTCTTGGGCAGATTTTCCCAGTTCCAGCAGAAGCTTTCGAACAGAGTCGTAATCCTTATCCGTGCAATCTTTAAAATTTGTCAGATGATAAAGCTTCTTAAGAGCTGCCGTTCCCTCTGGCGTTGAAGAAAAGCTTTTTAGCGCGGCAATTAATTTCATTTGAATATCCGGCGGAAGATCTTTGCGAAAGACGACTGGATCGCTGGGTATGGGACCGGTGAGCTTCAAAATTCGAACCTTTTCGAACACATCTGGAAATTGAGTCAAAACCAAGCGACGAGCATCTTGAGGCTTTCCGTCCTCATCGGGCGTATAATAAGTGGCTCCCGCATCTACACTCCCCTGATAAACCATCGTCACAACGCTATCGTGTTTCCCCGCAAAGACAACCTCGCCGGGTTGAACCTTTTCATCCTGAAATAATTTCGCGGCTAAAAGATATCCAGAGGTCGATGCTGGATCAACAAAGGCTATCTTTTTTCCATTTAAGTCCTTAAGAGTTTTAATCTTAGGATTGCTTGTCACGATCTGTCCCCAATACTGAGAGCGACCTAAGTTTTCCCCAATGAGGCGCGCCGTCGCGCCATACTTATCATGAGCCAGGATGTATCCAAATGTATTGATAATCGCGACATCGACACGTTGGGAGCCAAGAGCCTCCACCACAGCGACGAAGTTAGAAGGGACCTGTATTTTAATGAAAAGACCGGTCTTTTCATGAATCCATTTTTCCAATAATTTGCCATTTTCCATCAAAACGGCGGTGTCCTGACCTGGGACAAGAGCAAATTGTACAGGGTGAGATTCGCTTCCTAACTCTTTCTTCGGAGTGCATGATCCCAGGGAGGTTAAAATAATAACGAGGAGTACTTTTTTGAACATACGGTACCTCTAAAGAACTTAATAAAGAACGAATTTACTCTTGATATTAAATGTATGCAATAAACGCCCTGTTAAGCCAAAATGATTGGAACAATACAGTCTTTTCGGGGATAAGGGGGCCATGACGATGTCAAAAACTAGAGTAGAAATTGATTCAGATCTTAAAGATCTAATTCCCCAATTTATTGAGAATCGCAAAAAGGATATAGATTCTTTACAAAGCCTCGTTGCGACTCATGACCTCACGGCTATAGCAGCCTTGGCCCATAAAATTAAAGGGGCTGCTGCGGGATATGGCTTTTCCGATCTTAGCTCCATAGCTGCAGAGATTGAAAAAGAGGCCAAAAACAACAACGATGCCTCCCTGCAAAAGCTTGCACAAAACATGAGAACGCATTTCGAGAATATCGAGATTCATTTCGTTTCGATGTAATGCATGACTATACGCTCACGGCTGCTTCTTTTTTCTGTACTTTTGGTTGTGGGCGCTATGGTGGCTGCTGGCATCATGGGATATCAGATTGGAGCTTCCTCCATCGAGTGCAATATCAGTGAAAAGCTCACTCAGATTCGCACAAGCAAAGCTCAAGCCTTACAAACTGAAATGGAAAACCTGGGTAACTCTTTGTTAACCATGGCAGAAATGTCGCGAGTTCGCGATAACATGGGACTCTTTTTTGAAAGTGAAAAAGAACTTCGCCATGTAGCGCAAGCACAGTCAACGAACAAACTGACTGCCATGATCGAAACCTATTACTCGAGTGGCTCTCAAAACGATTCCGCGAAGGTGATTGCACATCTCAATCCATTTGCATTATTCCTTCAGTCACAGTTTATTCAAGAGGCAAAGAAAAATGAAATACCGCTAAAAAATGTTACTGGAGTTCAAAAGTATCGTGATCTTTCTTACTTCAAGTTACATGAAAATTTGCACCCATTTTTTTTGGATTACATTCAACGAACTCAGCTAGCGGATATTCTGTTAGTCGATAAAGATGGAAATATTGTCTACTCTGCCCTAAAAGACCTTAGCTTCGGTACAAATTTAAACTCCGGATTTTTCAGTGGTTCGAGATTAGGCGACATCTATCGCTGGTCACTGACGACTTCTCCACGTTCTTATCGTTTCTTCGACTTCACACAAGCGACGTCATTTTTTCGAGAGCCTGTCGCTTACTTAGCGGCACCGATTTTTAATAAGTCCGTCTATTTGGGAACCGTGGTTTTTCAACTTCCACTCAGTAAGTTTGAAAGAATCTTAAGTGATAATCACCAATGGAAAAAAGCGGGACTTGGTGAAACCGGAGAGGTTGTCGCCTTTGGGGCAGACGGCTATATGCGCACGAATTCCAGGTTGTTTTTTGAAAATCCCACGGAGTTCGATAAAGTCTTTTCCCGTACAGGAAACGTCGATCCGATAATAAGCAAAGTTCGCGCTGCTAATACGACAGCGTTACAAATCTCTTTGCCGACAAGCTTAATCCGTCGATATTTTCACAGTGAAGATCTGGTCGAATCCTCCTCCGATTACATGGGAGTTCCGTCGCTGAAGTCCATTGGAAAGATAAACTTACCAGGCGGAGGCATTTGGGTTCTCGTTGCGAAAATTAGCTCTATTGAAACTGCCGCTCCTTTTAGTCATTACCTTTGGCTTTTATTTTGGGGCACATTATGTGTAATTATCGGTGTGCTCTTAAGTTCACTTATCTTTGCCCGACGGTTAATGAGTCCTTTAAACTCGCTCCAAAAAGGGATAAAAAAGCTTCGCGAGGGCAATACAAAAACCTTGGAATACAATAAGAGTGATGAGTACGAGCCGTTATTTCACGACTACAATCTCTTAGTACAAGACCTTGAAAAAAACGTAAAAGAAAAAGAAGTTCTGCTTGATATCGTCGAATCCTTAAACGAACTTTTATTCGTCGTAGAGGTTCGAAGGTCTCAAGACACTTTAAAAAGAAAAATGATTGTTCTTAGCGCCAATCATGCAGCAGCCGAGGCAGTTGGTTTGACGGCAGAGTCTCTGATCAACTCCGATCTCAGCGCATGGCTTGAAGGGGAGCTTGAAGATATCATAAATAGCTTAGAATACTCTACTCACTCTGATGAGAATTTTCACGAAGCCTATTTGAAATCTATTACCGGAGAAAAAATCCCCTTAAATCTCTCCTGGTCCAGATTAAAGGGCTCCCCTGAAACTATTAATCTTGTCGTTATCGGAACCGATATTCGCTGGAAAAAGAAAGCGGAAAGAGAATTAAAGCTTCAAGAGAGTCTCCTAAAAGCTTCTCAAGCGATCTCAAAAATGGGGTCCTTCCGCTGGGATATGAATTCAGGGCGTCTGTTCTGGTCCGATGAGCAATTTAATATTTTAGGACTAGATCCGTTAAAAACAAAGCCAAGTTTCGATCTCTTCCGAAACCTAGTATTACCAGAAGATTTGCCACTCCTCGATCGAGCTTTACATGATTCGCAAACTAACATGAATCCGATCAATGTGGATCTGCGCGTTCGTCGTGCTGATACTAATGAGTACATTTGGATTCGCATAACAGGAGAAACCGAGTACGACGGCTATGGCAATCCTGTTTCAACTTGGGGTATTAATCAAGATATCACAGATCTTAAAAAAACTGAGCAGGATCTAATCGACGCCAAAAACGAAGCTCTTAAGTCCTCACAAGCTAAGTCTCAGTTTTTGGCCCATATGTCTCATGAGATACGTACTCCAATGAATGCGATTATGGGTATGGCAGAATTGCTTAAAGAAACTCCTCTTAATGAAGATCAACGATATTATCTCCAGATCTTTCATAGGGCTGGAGAAGTTTTAATGAGTCTTATCAATGATATCTTGGACCTTTCAAAAATCGAAGCTGGGGAAGTCTCTCTAGAAAACATTCCCTTCGATTTGCAAAAAATGATGACTGATGTTCAAGAAATGATGCGCCCTAAAGCACTAGAAAAGGGCATTGAATATTCATTTGATATCGCAAACGGAATCAGTAAAAGTCTCCTTGGAGATCCCACAAAACTCCGTCAAGTCCTCATAAATCTTGTCAGCAACTCAATTAAATTTACCGAGCGCGGACAAATAAAAGTGAGCGTAACTAAAAATCCCACAAAAAAGGATAGCTTACTTATAAGCGTCAACGATTCAGGAATTGGTATCTCGCCCAAAAAGCAGCATTTGATTTTTCAAAAATTCTCTCAAGCAGACAACTCCATCACACGCCGATATGGTGGAACTGGATTGGGCTTGGCTATTTCCAAAAGTTTGGTTGAACTCATGGGTGGTACAATTTGGTTTAAGAGCCGGGAGAATGTCGGAACCACTTTCTTATTTACGATACCTTACCGGGAATATAGCTACGGCTTGTCCTTATCAAAACCTATGACTTTCCAAGGCCATGACCTGAATGTCGTTGAGGATTCTGAGGCTTCCTCAAAATTGCCTCAAAGTGCAATGCCGCGTGACCCTCATAAAAAAGTCCGAATTCTACTTGCTGATGATACTGAGGATAATCGCGTCCTATTTACGCATTACCTGAAAAATGGCCCATTCGAAATAATCGAAGCTGAGAATGGACTTGAGGCGGTAGATAAGGTAAAGTCACAACAGTTTGATATCGTCTTTATGGACGTACAAATGCCAGAGATGGACGGCTATGCAGCAACATCAATTATTCGTGAATGGGAAAAAGAAACTCATCATTCACACATTCCTATTGTTGCTTTAACAGCCCATGCTCTCTCTGACGACATGCAAAAGTCTTTAAAAGCGGGCTGTGATGATCATGTCACAAAACCATTTAAAAAAGACATTTTGCTAGGAGTCATCAACCGCTATTCACATTAAGGAGTCGCATGACGACTGCCCCGGAAGAGAAAAGTAGACTACTCATCGTCGAAGATGATTCCGACATTCGAGAGCTATTAAAGCACTTTATGAAGGAATTCGTAGACGAAATCGTAGAAGCCGAAAACGGCTCTGCCGCCCTTCAATATGTGAAAGCCCAAGAATTCGATACAATTCTTTCTGATATCGAAATGCGACAAATGAATGGTCTGAAGTTTCTGGCCTATGTTCGCTCCTTGGGACATATGACCCCATTTGTGGTTCTGACAGCGCATGGCGATCACTCCCGCGCCTTGGAAGCTTTGTCTTTGGGGGCGTTTGATTTCATTACGAAAGATTCTAAAAGAAAACTGGTGATTGAAAGTGTTTGCGCGGCTTTAAAAATTGGTCGTGAAATGAAATCTTCAAAAAACGATCCAGTTCAATCCAATCACCTGCGCAAGCTTTATGCAGATATGTCTAAGTCTTCAGAGATGCGCTTGCGTAAAATTATTGAAAAAATGTCCACTTAGTTCGAGGTACCTATGGTAAAAACAACATCCTTCTATCAAGGTGAAAAACACTGCGATATCACTCATGAACCATCATCTGCACGCATTGGCACCGACGCTCCTAAAGATAATCACGGGAAGGGTGAGCTCTTCTCTCCGACAGATCTTGTTGGGGCTGCCATGGGCAGTTGCATGTTAACAACTATGGCAATCCACTGCGAAAAAGATGGCATTACCCTAAAGGGCTCTTGGGCTTCGGTGGAAAAAGAAATGGTCGCGAATCCTCGTCGCATCGCTAAGCTGCACGTCGTTTTGCACTTGCCAGTCAGTGTTCCCCATGAGTATCGCAAAAAACTTGAAGAGTTCGCGAAAGGCTGTCCGGTTAAAGAAAGCCTTCACCCTGATTTGCAAATCCCTACTGTCATTCACTATGACGTCTAACTATTTGACCAGAACTTCCACTTTCTGAGTCAGGTGATTGTTTTTCAAAAGTTCAAAAGTGTGGCGCCCTGGCGTGGGCGTCCATAAGAAAGTTCTTTGAGCGGAAGCTATTTGACGTCCGTTAATTCTCCAGGAAAGATTTTTTTTGTTTTCGCCCTCCACGATCAATGGCATTTTTTGATTCTTCAAAGGAATCGACGGGTCCACCGCCAGAATCATTCCATCCTGGGGATAAGAGATTCTAGCAATCGGGTACGCCTTGGGAGGGCTTACGGGCTTTGTTTCAACCCCAGCTAACTTCAAAGGCTCGCTTGGATATTGTTGTTGCAACCATTGCATCACCTGGTTCCAAATAGGAGCAGCACCCGTAACCCCCATGACATTCCACATCGGTTGCCCTTCAAAATTTCCAACCCAAACGCCTACCGTAAAGCGGGAATTATATCCAACACACCAATTGTCACGCATGTCTTTGCTGGTCCCTGTTTTTACCGCCGTCGCACTATCAAGATTTAAAGCAGACTCCATTCCGAACCCCAGAACGCGGTTTTCTTTTCTGGAAAGAATCTCTGTAATTTCGTTAGCGACCTTTGGACTAAATACTCTCTCAGGAGAAGCATGGGACATATCTGACTTTGTGAACTTTAATGGAGTATAGAGACCCTCATTGGCCAAAGCCCGATAAGCTTGTGTTAAATCCTCCAAAGTGACCTCGGCAACTCCCAAGGCTAGAGCGGGTCCATAGTGTTCTGGCGAGCGTAGTCCCTGGAAATGCAATCGTTGCAAATTCTCCCAAAACGAATCGTCGTTCAGAAGTTTCAACACTTTAACCGCCGGTACATTTAAAGAAGATGCCAGTGCCATCTTAGCTTGCACCCAACCATTAAATTGATGATCGTGATTCTGCGGCTTATACACACCTCGATCAAAAACAATGTCCACCGGACTGTCTTCAATCCAGGATTGAGAGTTCAGCAGATTTCTTTCAAAGGCTGTCGCATATAAAAATGGCTTCAACGTCGAGCCGGCCTGGCGCGGAGATTGAATCCCATCAACATAAGAAGCCGATGATAGGGGACCACTCCCCCCTACATAAGCCCACACTTCGCCCGTTCTATTTTCAACCACTAGAACGGCGGCATCATGCACATTTTGTTCTGACAGCTCACGAATTTTAGAAACCACAATCTCTTGCGCTGCTATCTGTAGGTCACGATTCAAAGTCGTCTGGACGGCACCTTTTAATCCGTCCTTCGACAAACGTTGTGCTAAATGCAGTGCTCTCTGATCTTCGCTTGGAATTTTCCCAAAACGCTGAAGAGCTTGAGACACCAATACAGGAAACTCAATACAGCTTTCGGGCTCTTGCCAACAAGAACGCTTCACCCAATCTTTGACTAAAGCATTCGGAGAACGAATTAACACAGCGAGCAGAGTCGCCTCGTTCTTGGTCAATCCCGAAGGGGATTTATTAAAAAGTCCCCAGGAAACTGCCGCCAAACCCCGATACTCTCCGCGGAATGGCACGAGATTTAAATAAGCTTCCAGAATTTCTTCTTTGGTCCATACATTCTCAAGTTTGGCTGCAGCCCACATTTGTCGCAGCTTTCCAGTGATTCCATTCCAAGATTTACTCGGCGCGGTCAACTTCACCAATTGCATTGATAAAGTACTTCCACCACGAGAAGAAGATTTGAAAATCCTTTGATATAAGCTTGCTACCAACGATTTGTAATCAACTCCTCCGTGACGAAAGAAATCTCGATCCTCAGATTTCAGCAACTCCTGAATAAAGGCTGGTGAGGTCTCCTTTAAGGGAACCCAAGCAAAAATGCGATGATGAGAATCCTGACGCCACTGATGTAAGGGTCGTCCCATCTGATCTAATAAAACCAATTCCGAAGTTTGATGAGTCTTCTTAACTTCCTCATAGGACTTTACTGATGGAATGGACTGAAGCAACCATCCCCCACTGCCTATAAGTAGAATTAGAAAAATCAAAATCGCTTTTTTCATTCAGCGACCACCCATGAACTTTCAGGAAGTTCACCATAAATATCCGGACTGTACATCGCTTCAATGCGACTTGATGGTAGTTGATAAGTCCCGGCTTGATTGAGACGAATTTTATAGCTGACTGTCTGAGTCCCTCCCGGGAGCCAATCAAAATAAAACCGAACTAATTCTTCTTTTCGTTCAGTCGCTGTTGCCGACGACGCTTCCAAAACAGAAGCACTAATTGGAAGCGGGTCTTCAACTACCACCCATGCCTGAGGTGCTTTTGCCGTAACCGTCAATTCTACTTGAGCTATGTCTCCAACACTCCAGCGGCCTTTTGTCTTCTGCTCGAGAGGAATAATTTTCCTATCGATCGTAAATCCCGCAAAGGTTGGTTTTGTAACTGCTAAAGCCGCCTTGGATGATACCGTCATCCAAGGTTTGCCAGATCCTGTTTGATTCAAAATCAAAGTTCCGCTTTTTTCTTTTAATGGAAAATCAAAATGTAAAACCGTACTTTGCTTCCAAGGCTGCTTTTGAGTATCAGAGCCCAAGCTCGTAGCGAAGGTTCCATCGACTTTCTCTTTTTGAAACTTCGTATCAAATTTATTCAAAGCAAGTCGCCCCCATGCATTTGTCGTTGTTAAAGCCCAAGCTCCACGCCTTTGGCGCGTCAAACTACCCTGCATAAGACGAGGAATTGAATCTCTCCATTTAGGATCATCCACTGTAGCAAGAATAAGCTTCAAGATCGCCCCATCAGAATCACGCATCAACCAAGGCATCGAATCCGCCGCTTCATTACGCAGCATCAGTCTTTTTGCCGAAAAATAAAATCGATTTGCCAGCAATGATTCCAATTGAGCCAGCTTTGCTTCACGCTGAGGAATGTCTTTTTCCCAACGATGGATTTCATACCATTCCGTCAAAGTCGCCAGAGGCCATTGCGTTCCTTCAAATTTCACCGTATCCAAAAGGCCCACGTTGAACTTACGATAGCGAGAAAGAGCCTCAAAGGCTGAAACCTTTTTGATCACCTCATCAACACGTCCCGTTTCTGTTGAGTCCTTGATTCGTCCTTCAGCATAGGCCTCCAGTGCATCTAACAGACGAACTTCGTTTGCATCGCTGAATTTAAGCCCAGCTTCATGCGCGACGCTGAGGACATAGGCAGTCAATTGCACGCTTCCTGCCCCATATTCTGAAGGGAAGTATTTCAAAAGTCCTTTTCCATCCATATACAGCGAAAGCTTTTGTTCGATCTTTTTCCAAGCATTTTGATCGTTTAGCGTAACTGTTCTGGATACCTGTTGCTCCAGACAGCTATAGTAATAGTTCTGCCAAAAATCCTTTAATCCCGATGCTGAAGACTCGGTCAACGATGCTGCAACATCCACCATAATCGATGTACTGTGGGGATCGGCTTGCGCAGGTTGAACGACTGAAAGCGTTTTCAGCTCCGGCCACTGAGCAAACTGACTTTGGTAAATTCGCGCCGTTCGAAGAGGCACAACGATTTGTGACTTCCCAACTTGGTCCACAAGTTTTCCTTGCGAATCCCTGGCCGAAATCACATAACTAATTTTTGTAGTATCAGGAACTCGAACACTCCAAGAAACTACGTGAGTCACTCCGGGATCTAACTTCAACGAATAATCCTGAGCCGCTGCCACCTGCGGAGTCGTCTTGAGACTGACCTTCACCTCTTGAGACTTCGCAGAGGCGTTGCGAATTGCAAAAGAAGCTTGGAACTGATCACCCACGCGAGCCGTCGATGACAAGCCTGGCAAAATCATAAGATCTTGCGAAGACTGTATGGAAGTCCACCCTGTACCAAATTGGTCCGCGCCTTGCAGTGCAACCGCAACGATCCTGAAGCTTGTCGTGGAATCATTGAGTGAAATCTCGGCTTCAGCTTCACCGTTTCTATCCAATTTGATGTTGGGATTCCAATACAAAAGCGTGTCAAATAATTCTCTGCGAGGTCCACCACCGCCACCATCACCACCAATTGGAACCGCTTTTAAGCCGAAATGTCTTTTCCCAATTACAAAGCTTTGCGCTGTTGCCGTTCGAACGGAATAAGGACGAAGCCCCATCATCGCAGATAGCAAATCCCATGAACTATTATTTTGCAGTTCCAAAAGACCTTCATCGACTGCTACCAAAGCAATCTGTCCAGTGGCTGCCGCTTTTCCCTGATGATCGGTTACCTTAATTTTGACTTTCGCCTTGTCGCGTGCATGATAAGTTTTTTTGTCAGTCTCGACGTGAACCTTTAAAGTATTTTGACTCCAACCAACTTTGATTTCACTAAGACCTAACTTGAAAGCAGGCTTTCCCAAATCAACCAAAGCGGTTGCCTTGGGATCACCTAAACGACCACGAACTGCAAATGCAGACACCACAACATTCGGTGCATATTCCTTTTTAATCGGAATGCGAATCGTGGGATTCTCTCCTTTAACATCAATGACCTCTCGATGAAGAACTGACTCACGCTCCACCGTTACTAAGACCTTGGCATCTTTAAATGGAGTTCTTAATTGAAACTCCGCAGTCTCACCAGGCTCGTAACTTTTTTTGAATGGAAT
>JBLMWG010000003.1:0-8885 GCA_050257115.1 Bacillota bacterium | reverse complement strand
ACTCTGCAGTAAAAAAACTAACTACGCGAATCTAGAGATTCTTTACTGTCAAAGCAGATGGTTAATTCTTAGGAGGCTCTATAGCGCCTGGTCAAATTACAGTTTTAATTGCGACTGTTGCAGGTTTTCAACGTTCCATCAAAGAGAGTGACCACTACCTGATTTGACTGGAGCGGTGATGTCCTCAACATACCACACTGACTCTTTACTAGTGCGCACGCCATCTTCCATATGCGACAACGCACTCAATATCTCAGCATCATCATTAAAGTCGTTATACTGAGCCACGTGTAATTTGCTTACATCCTGACAAGGACCATACTTTTTAATCGCATTTATAATCACGGGCACGCGGCGACTTCCCGCTTGAGGCCTTAAGACCTCCCAGTAAGACGATCTTGCAAAAAGAGCCTTTTTACTTTTTAACTGACTATTTAGCATTATCATCGCACAGCGGAAGGAGCCCTCTGCCGTTCTGCCGTCTCCATTACGACAGTCAGCGCCTTTGGGAACGTAAGCACCCTCATGTTGGGAGTGAAGCTGCAAAATTCCGACAAGCTGACCATTAGGACCCTGAGCAGCTCGCTTATTAGCCGTGTTGCAAGAATTTTCAAAGTGCGCCATGGCATTAAGTACCAACACCCAGAAATTGGCCTTATCTGTGTCCTTCATCTGACTGTAGGTTGGGCAATACTTTTGAATATCCGGCGAACCTTCCTGTAAATAGGTAAGATCTTCAGTCATAAAGACATTGCGAATACTCTTAGCCCAACTTCCCAACTGACCATTATCAGCAAACTTACTGCACTCAGGGGCGAAATTGAGAGTTTGATTGATCTTTTCGATACTGCCTGCAACAAAAGATAAATTATTTTGAAGCCTTGGGCCATTCGGGGTTTGAACACTGATGCAATCAGTGCACGTGGACGCTTCTGTTTTGATTGCTAGACTTTGTCCTGCCCACAACCGGTGAGGCAATGAGATTGCTAATACGCCTGCCAAAAGAATTTTTTTTACCAACATATCTGCCTCTCGCTTCAAATCTATTAAGCTAACAGGTGAAAAACATTTTTCGTCACTCAGCCACCCAACAGCGGGTTTAATTCTTCATGACAACTACATTTCTTTAATATGCTTATATAGTGCCAACAAGGCACGAGAGATAGAGCTACAAAGGGCGTCTCATTTTGAAACGCTCCTAGGGCAACTCCTTCATGGGAATATAGCTCATGGCTCGCTCCGCAAGAGCCGTGATCGTTAGACTGGGATTCACACCAAGATTAGAAGACACCACCGAACCATCACAAATCAACATATTCTTATATCCAAAAACTCGGTGCTTTTCATCGACAACTCCCTGAGCACTGTTTGCCGCCATGGGAGCTCCCCCCAAACAATGCGCGGTCATTGGGATGTTGAGAAATATTTCCGTTAATGATGTTGCGGGAATACCGCCGGTTAACTTCGACATTTTGACAGCAAATTCATTGGCAGCAGGGATGAACGTCGGAATTTTGGGGCCGTGAGTTGTCAGCTTTTCGCAAAAAGGCCAATACCAGGGTCTTTTTAGCTTCATCGTTAACGTTCCATCAAGAGTCTGCATACAAAGGAAGATGATGACTTCCTTTGCCCAGTGCTGAGGTTTCAACGATCTAAACAATTGCACTGGATGTGCAATCAACATCCTTAGAAGCATGAAAAACCATAGCACAATGCGGGTCCATCCCGGCCTTCCTTGAGTCATAACAGTCGTCAGCAAACTCATGGCATCGGAGCCCGCCGGGTATCTTGTCGCCTCGATATGCGTGTGCTCATCAATGTAAATTCCCGAGCCAATTGCAATCCCTCGAGACAAATCCTCTTTAGAACCTGGATACCTCACTCCGATTAAGGATTCCGCATTGGTGCGAACCTGAGTTCCAAGTGCTGATGAAATATTTGGTAATGAGCCTTTCTTTTTAAGGCGAAATAGCAAGTCCTGCGTTCCCAGAGACGATCCTGAGAAAACAACCCCACGAGTTTGAATTCTCATTCCATTAGAAGCCGTGACTTCATAGCCCGCACTTCCATCGCTTTTTCCCGCCAAAGGACGAACATCAATTACTTTGGTCTCGGGGAAGATTTTTGCACCACTTTTTTCTGCCAAATATAGGTAATTCAGATCCAAAGTGTTTTTAGCATTGTAACGACAACCCACCATACATCCGCCGCAGCCGATACATGAATTGCGCGCTGGCCCCTTACCATCAAAATAAGGATCTGGATATAAAGTGCCCGGCTTATCTCCATCCTTACCAAAAAATACTCCCACCTCTGTAGGGTAGAATGTCGAATCAACACCGGCCGTCTGAGCCATGGATTTCAATAGGTAATCCGATGGACCCAAAATCTTGTTGGTCGTGACGCCCAACATTTTCTTTGCCGTTTCGTAGTGCGCTGGCATCTCAGACACCCAATCCTGCAACCCCGCCCAGGACCCCTGAGACCAAATTTTATCGGGAGGAACTAAAAGTGTATTAGCATAGGTGATCGAGCCTCCACCGACTGCATTTCCATGCAATACGACGACATGGCGAAAGAAGCTCATGGAAAAAAAACCTCTCCATTTCAAGAGGGGAACCCAAAGCCACGATTTAAGAGACCAAGTGGTTTTTGGCAGAGACTGAGGACTCCAACGTCGTCCCATTTCTAAAACAACCACTTTATATCCTTTTTCAGCCAAGCGAAGAGCGGAAACACTCCCTCCAAAGCCAGAGCCCACTATCACATAATCATACTCAAGAGATTCATTCATCAGAGCACCTGTCCCTGTTTGCTGGAAATTCATACTGAACAAATAAAAAACATGGGTGTCTTTAAATCAAGTTACTGCGCGCAATAGATGATCCCATCACCCCTTATTAGTCCAGAACTCACAGCCCCGCCGTTGGGAAATCTAAAAAAGCTTTCTCGATAATTCACCAAAGTCTATACTAATATTCGATTTCCAACATGCTAAGCGAAAATGGAGTTTCCTACATGATGAAAAGCACAATTCTTCGTACCATCCTCGTTCTCTCAATTCTGGTGTCGATCTCCAAGGCCTATGGCTCGGATGATCAATATCTTGGTAAATGTGACTCTGAACAAGGCGACTTTTTAGTTTATAAAAATCAAGAGCAACATAGCTTGAAATTCAAAATAGCAACTCCTGAAGGCGAAAAAGAAGTGGTTTTTGATAGAAATCTTGTGCGCCTTTGGTACAACGATGGCAATGGCTATTGGATCTTTAGAAATGGCCGCCACAATGGCATCTTTTCCTGGAATTTTGATACAGGATATGGCCACCTAAAATATGTCAATGGCGACTATAACTACTGGAACCTTACGAACTGCAACATCAATGCGCGCGAAGTAACTGACTAAATTCCTGGAGCGCGATTCTGGCAAGGAGCCTCCTTAACCAAGAGCATTCGGGAATCAAACTCCGGGTGCAATGGATCAGGAACGCGTTCCTTTATATCCTCTCGAAAAAACCGAGCTGCATATGGCTGCTCTGGGGATAGTAGCTTTTTCGCTTCTTCATCCGACAACAAAGATTGAACCTGACCGCGCATATTTTTAACGGGAGTCATTATCTTTGCATGTAAGACCACGGCACGATCCTCATAAACCTGAACAGCCTCTTCCAAATCAGGAGGCAATAACAAAACAACCTCACTCATACTGCCTTCATAAAGTTTGATCACAAAGTGATCCGCGCTCCTTTTAACAACACCGTTTATATTGTACTCGCCGCATTTAAACTTTTCAGCGGCTGAAACACCAAGTGCATAAAGTAAGATAACAGCAAATAGAGAGATGAACTTACCTGAAGTTCTCATAGTTTAAAACTCCTGCAAGGATTGGGAGCCGTGGAGCCCTTTTGATAGTGAAGATAAAGAGCTTCGTAGACTTTTCGTTCCGCCTTACCTACATTTGTGGCTTTCCAATAAAGATTCTTGGCTGCCTTATCATAGGCATCCTGACTGGCTTTCCATTTTTTATAACTCGGTGTTTGCAGGAGAACATCGTAACCGCGCATTTCCTCTTTTAACAACTGCGTGGGATTTTTTGCATAGGCTTTTTTTGTAACCTCATAGGCGCCTTGAAACATTGCCATGGTACCGCAGTATTCTCTCTTGGGAACCAACTCAATACAGAAGCGAGGGTTTAAGGCATTCGCTTTATTAAAAAGCTCTCGAGCGTTGTTTCTTTCCACCTCATAGTTTTGGATAGCATTGATAAGGTCTTTGTGTGCATCCGCGGCATCGGACAGCCCCACTAGGTCACGGACAACCCCAAATTGATTCTTTTCGATCGCTTTCAACTCTTTTGCCAACTTAATATAAGGCGATGACTTTGTGTTGCAAGCATCTTGTTTGGTGCTGGACAAGTAAGTATTTAAGCTTGCTCTCTCATACATAGAACTAGATAAAAAAGCCGTCGCCTGGAATGCCTTTTTCCCTGCCTCTGTGGAAATTTGCGGGGCCCCTGGCGACACAGAATCCTTTGTCAGTCTTGCTCCCAAGAATACCTCCTCAAGATTCAACCCAGGTCTCATATTACCAGTAATTAGTTCCCCAGCATTGGAGTAGCCTAAGTTCATCGCGGCAGTACTCACAACACAGGTCTTATCCGTCCCGAGCTTAATCGAGTGGCCCGAGTAGCATGAGTTATCAACAATAGCCAACTGGATACCGTTTTTTTCAGCCAGATCGCGAACTTCTTTAAGTCTATCCATTTTGAATGATCCATCGTTGGTAACCACAGAATGCGTCTGTTCCGAGTTGCTCCTATCGATCCCATGAGTTGTGACCGTAATCATTAACTGATCACCCTTGCGCAACTCACCTCGCAAAATTTTTTGCTTAAGAAGATCAATTTGCTTATTCATATTCGCTGTTGTGGCAGAATAACTTTTACTGCCGGCTACACCTTTAGCTATGGATTCCGAGTTTCTGTGTCCACCATCGTAGACAACCGTTGGCACCCAGCCAGAAGATTTCGAAATCTTTCCTAAATTCACCAATGATGAGTCGAATATAGTCGTGGGGCCATCGGGATCCCCTGCACCACCAAGAACGAGCATTTCCTTTTTTGCTAAGGCATTCATACCAGTCATGCCAACAACGAATGACACGACGATATGGCAGAAAACATTTTTGTTCATTTTTCTATTATCTATAAACTGTCCGCAAGACAGGAGCATTTAACTGCTTCTTAGACTTTTGTCAGCACTCCTCAAATAAAAGAAATCATATTGATTTTGAAGAATCGCCTAGAACCCTTGACAGCAAAGGTATGAAGGCCCCATCAAACATCTAGGTTTTGTCGTTTTTTGTGAGGAAGGTTAAGAAATACTTCCGTAATTGAATAGGCCCACTACAATTGATCTTATGAGAATACAGATCACTGCAGCACTTTTTTTATGTCTTGCTACTTTTAGCAATAAGGTTATGGCATCGCCAATCTCATGCAACAGTAGACAATCTTCTTATGACTGTCTTTTGTGTAACTGTTATCATGAAACTCGCGGAGAGTCCGTAAACGGAAAAGTTGCAGTGGCAAAGGTCGTTCTTTCACGAGTGGAATCAGATATCTATCCAAATGGTATCTGCAAGGTGGTCTATCAACATTCTCAGTTTAGCTGGACCAATGATCGTATCAACAACAACATCAATGCTACAAACTCTGAAGATATTGCGAGCCTTGATGACTGCAAAAGTGCGATAAATACAGCTCTTCATGAGGGTGCAAATGGCGTCCTTTACTATTACAACCCGAATGCAGCACAGCCAAGATGGGCTAGAAGCTTCACATTGTGCGGACGAATTGAGAATCATGTTTTCTTAACACCAAAAGGTACGAAATGCCCTAAAAAGCTTGGCGCCACAGGAAGAACAGGCTCTGATAGCAATCAAGGACATAACAGAAGTCGTGAGAGTGTACGCTAATGAAATCATTAATCGCAATTTTTTTATTAAGCTCAATGTGTAAGGCCACCCCTATTATCACCTCAACAAATGACACAGTGGACATCAAAGTCAAAAATGGTGAAGTCGAGATTATTTTACCTGAAAGTGCTAAGAAGGCCCTGATTGAATGGAACCCTGAATTCATTGTTTTTAACTTAAAAGACTATAGCCCGACGGTATTGAATCTGATCAGAGAAGATGATTCAAAGGCTGTTCCCATGGCTTTTGTTGCGGATCTTGATAACAATGGCGAAAAGGATGTCGTCCTTTTAGGAAATGACCTTAAGTCACAGTTTGCCGTCGCTTTGATGCAAAAAAATAAAAAATGGACCGCCGTAGAAGTGACTGCTTGGTCTATTCCGGACATCAAGCAATCAGTCATCCCCCCATCTGACGCAAAATCTGGCATCAAAGAAACCGGAATCCCTCTTTATATCTTCCCTGCTGAGGGTGAACACGCTAAAAAATTAGGCAAAAAAATAGGCATCCAAGTTGAAATGTATGCTGGCCCCGCTAGTGTATATGAAATCAAAGACGGTAAGGCGGCAAAGGTTCTTCTTAAGTAGGAAGAACTTCACCCTTTTCTTAAAAAAGGGGAAACCTTCCCTTATTAATTTCAACTCTGATGATTTCATTTGCCAAATTGAGCCAAATATCAACATATAGCGATCACTCAAACAGTAACTGTAACCTGGATTCTGTACCCGCTTATGACTAATAAAGTAAATTCCGCAGAAAGTATCCGAGGGTTGGCGTCCATCGCCGTCGTTCTCTCACATATCTCACTCACTTTTTTTCCTCAATTGCACGGGTTTGATAAAAGCAAAGTCCCAGAATATGATTTTCTGAACTTCATACACCAGTCACCGTTTGGCTTCTTTTATTCTGGCACCGGGGCCGTTTTTGTCTTCTTTGTTCTTAGCGGCTTTGTTTTGAGTCTCTCGAGTTTTAAAAATGATAATAGCTCAAAAAAGTTGAAAACATCTCTAATTAAGAGATATCCACGGTTGGCTATTCCAACGGTATTTTCCTGCTTGATAGCCTATATAACCTGGCATTTTACAATTGACGTTTCTCAAGTTGCTGAATGGGGCGCGGGGTTGGCTGGCCAAAATCCAAGCCTTTATGATGCCCTGTTTGAGGGATCCATCAGCTCCTTTTTATATGGTGCTTCGGCCTACAACTGGGTTCTATGGACCATGCAAATTGAATTGCTTGGATCTTTGATTATCTACTTTGCGTGCTTCCTTTACAGCAAGCAGAAGTTAGCTGTGGTCCCTTTCCTTATCCTAAGTCTCATCGGAACTCATTTCATTTCTGAGACCGTATTTTTAGGAATTCTAAGCTTTTTGCTCGGCATGGGAATCTTTCTGTACGCGCGTGAGCTACCAAACAAAGTGGCCCTACCTTTGTTTGTTTTAGGTTTGTACTTTTGTGGCGTTCACGACAACAGTGTGAGTTATAATTTTTTCACTCAACTACTGGATGAAAGCACTTATGATTTACTTAATTTCTTTGGGGGCTTTTTGGTCGTTTACTCCGTGCTCAAAAGTGAATTTTTATCTCGCATGGGGGACCAGAAATTCTTAGTGTTTTTAGGAAAAGTCTCTTTCTCTGTTTATTTGATTCATTTGGCGGTCACCTACGCCCTGGGCATTCCGTTCTTTAACTTCATCTATTCGACCTTGCATTTCTCATTCTTAAGCGCTGGGTTACTGGCAAGTTTGTTTATTTTAGCGACGAGCATTCTTTTAGCCATTCCTTGCAGTGACTATGTTGATGCTTTTGCAGTGAAAGTCTCAAATAAATTAGCAGCAAAAATTAAATAAGAGCTCCAGGATCCACCTGGAGTCCTTTCACTTAACTTTCAATATTCTTTAAAAACGCCCACTTCCTTGGGAATTGAAACCTCCTGGCTTATAACCTTTGCCAATATGATGAGATCATTTCGCAAATGGCATCGCTGGGTGTCGGCTATTGTCGCAATTCCATTCTTAATAACGCTTGTCACGGGTATTATTTTAGCGACTCGTGGCTTTAATTCTTGGGTGCAACCGGAATACCTACCGATAAAAGATGTCCCCTTGAGTGTTTCCTTTGAGCAAATTCTTGCTGCCGTTCAGGGTGTTCCGGAAGCTCAGATTCAAAGTTGGAAAGATGTTTCTCAAATCGATATTCGCCCTGACAAAGGGAATATCCGAGTTCGGGCGCGGAAAACACAATGGGAAATTCAAATCGACGGAGCCACGGGAAAAGTCACCGGCAAAGGCATACGCCGATCTTCGTTTCTCGTCTCTTTGCACGAAGGCGCGTATTTCGGATCCTTCGTTCGCTATGGAGTCTTTTTTCCGGCGTCCCTCGGAGTACTCTTTCTCTTGATCTCCGGCATTTATATTTTTGCACAACCATACTTTAAAAGAACAAATCTCCACTAAGGAATACGTCTATGACTTTTACGCAATTCTCCACAGAACAGAAGAAAACCTTCGCTAAAGAATTCCGCTTTGGCCTTGAATCCGAATATTTGGTTGTCAAAAAAGATGACTTTACTCCTCTCTGGCACCAAGAGCTTACATTTGATATTTTGAATGGAATTTTTGAAACAATATCTCTTGAAGGCATTCCTTCTTGTGAGGGCTTAGATCTAGAGCCACCTCAAACTAAACTGATGCCATTTGTTGTTGAAGGATATCACCTTCCCGATATGGATTTCCATGCAAAAGAAATCCTACCGAAAGGAGTTGAAATTCGCACCCCTGTCTGTGACAGCCTGGAACAGGTTCTTAAGATTCATACCTTGCTTCACTCACGCCTAAAGGCTGCTATGAATGCACATGGTTACGACATCGTATGCCTTTCACATCACCCTATTCATTCAAAATTCTCGGG
>JBLMWG010000002.1:0-7506 GCA_050257115.1 Bacillota bacterium | reverse complement strand
TTTTCATTTATTATCGCGACGGTCGGTGTGGGGTTTAAAGTCGTCAGTCCTAATTTGTATCCATTGGCAGTGGCCGTGTGTGTGGTGACGGCATTTACTACCCCATATATGATTCGCAGTACGGAAAAGGCTTATGCTCTTTTGGAAAAGGTTTTACCGCCGGACGTGGTTCAAGCCCTTGATCGCTACAGTATGATTTCTTTTTCGTTGTCTTCACACAAGGAGTATCGCGATCAGATTCGCTCCTATGTATTTAAGATTCTATTGAACTCAGTCATTGTTGTGGGAATTTTCCTTTTGATGGCTCGGGTGACGTTGTCTTACATGTTAGAGCATCAGATGGAAGAGGGCTCTGCGAAGTTCCTGACGCTTTCGGCGACTTTAATTTTAAGTGCGCCTTTTTTGTGGGCGTTAGCTTTTGGACGAACGAAGAAATTTGATGCCTTGATTGCTGAACAGGGTAAGGGCAGTCAGAATTATGTGTTTCTAGTGTCCCGTGTGATGGTGGCCATCGGTTTGGTTGGTGCGATGGTGGCACAGTTTGTCTCGATATGGTGGGCGTTGGCAATCACGCTTTGGATGGCCGTTGTTGTTGGCTATGTGTTGGCGTCGAAACTGCGCCGAATTTATCAGTGGTTTGAAAATCGTTTTCTGACGAACCTGACTGAAGATGTTCCCAAAAAACATGCAAAGACTCACACCCATGGCCATGCGCTGGCGCCTTGGGATGCGCATTTGACCGAGTTTCAAGTTCCCGCAGAAGCCGCCTATGTCGGAAGGCCTTTGCACACATTGCATGTGCGCGAGCACTTTGGGGTGACGATCGCCTTGATTGAACGCGGACGTAAAAAAGTGATGGCTCCAGGTCGCAATGAGGTGCTGATGCCATACGATGTGATCTTCGTGATTGGGAATGATGATCAGTTGGCGAAGTTTAAAGACTTCATTCAGGGGGATGAAAATGTCGAATTTATTGCAGATGGCATTGAGGACTACAGTTTAGAAAAACATTTCATTAGCGAAACGTCCCTCTTCGCTAACAAGACGATCCGTGACTGTGGTTTGCGTGAACAAACCCACGGCTTGGTCGTAGGAATCGAGCGCGAAGGACGTCGCATCCTCAATCCTGATTCCGGCGAAACCCTCTGCGCCGGTGATATCCTATGGATCGTGGGCGACCGCTCTAAAATCCTAGATCTTTAGAAACTACACTCTGAGAGCCAGTTTCTAAATTTTAAAGCGGATCATTTGCTTCAGCAGCTCCACTTTCTGGGGTGTATAAGGAGGGTGGACGATACTCAGAAATCGCCCCAACCAGCTTTGCTTGAATACGGCTTTCCCATGAGAAAAAGCGACAAATCCATGGAATCCATGGGAGCCGCCCATGCCGCTTTCGCCGACTCCGCCAAATGGTAAGTGGGGATTGGCCATGTGGATGACTGTATCATTGAAACATAATGCGCCAGATGAGGTCTCTTGCATCAGTTGGGAGATATTCATTTTGGAATGAGAGAACATGTAAAGCGCCAAAGGTTTCGGATGTTCATTAATAAAATGAATGACCTCACTCAACTCTTTGAATTTTATAATAGGGAGAATCGGGCCAAAAATTTCTTCTTTCATCAGGCGAGCATGAGGATCCAGATCAGTCACGAGGGTCGGTTCCATAAAACGTTCCGAGACATCGACATGGCCGCCGGCAAGAATGTTGGCATTTGAACTCAAAGCATCTTCAAGGAGTTCTTTAAGTCTTAAGACATGTTCGGTGTTAATGATTCGTGCGAAGTCCGGTGACCTTTTTTTATCTTCAGGGGAAGTTCCATAGGCTTTATTAAGTTTTTCTTTAAGTAAATGGACAAAGTGCTTATAGACAATTTCTTGAACAAAAAGATAATCAGGGGCCACGCAGGTTTGGCCAGCATTGATGAACTTGCCCCATAGAACCTTCGCAGCAGCTTGATCTAAATCCGCTGTGGAATCAACGATCGTTGGGGATTTACCTCCAAGTTCTAAAGTAACACTTGAAAGATTTTTAGCTGCGGCCTCCATGATGACCTTGCCGACACGAGTGCTGCCTGTAAAAAAGATGTGATCAAAAGGCAATTTTAGCAGCTCCTGAGTTTTGTCGACGCCGCCTTCGATGACGGTGATGTGCTCTTCGCTAAAGTTTTCTTTGATGACTCGGGCTAAAAGATGGCTGACATGGGTGGAAATTTCTGAGGGCTTGATCATGACCGTGTTGCCAGCGGCCACTGCAGAAATAAGAGGTCCCACAGTTAGATACAAAGGATAGTTCCAAGGTGAAATGAGCAGGCAGGTTCCGCGGGGTTCATAGTGGATCGCGTTGCTGGAGCCCTTTAATATCAAGGGAGTGGCAGTCTTTTGTGGTTTCATCCATTTTTTGAGATTCTTGCGAACAAAGTGAATCTCATGAATCAGAGGGTAAATCTCGGTCAGAAGACATTCTGCCTCAGGCTTTTTAAAATCCTTAAAGAGAGCCTCACAAAAATCCTTTTGATACTTGGTAAGAATAAGTTCAAGAGTTTTTAGGTGTTCCAGGCGAAGATCCATGGACTCTTTACGTAATTGCAGGGAGAAGGCTTTTTGATGCATGAAGATTTGTTCTAACATGCCGTCAGTCTAATGAACCCCGCCAGGAAGGTAAAGAGGTACGCTACTGTATTTAAAAAAAAAGCGCTGACCTGGGGACCGTCAAATCCTAGAAACCTAGGATGTCGACATAAGTAATACCTTTAGCAAGAGCTGAAGACGGAGTGGCTCTTTGCCCTTTGATCAGGATTTTGCCTGTATTGAAAAGCTCTTTGAATTGAGAGCGGGTTACTGCCTTGAGTTTCAGGTTGTCACTTTGTTCATGCAAAGCCGCCAAAAGAACTGAATCCAAGCGTTTTACGGATTTGTTGAGATCTAAAGCAATACGAAATGATTTTGGGGGCTGAGCTGGTATGAAATCTTGCATTGCGAGAATATAGGGGCTCAAGGCGCTCAGAACAAGAGATACTTCCAAACAGCAGCTGTGGCAGTTATTTTTTATAGTGTTTTTATTTTGTAATGACGCATTTTCCTAGTGTAGATTTCCCGAATTCAGATTGAGTTGGTTACGGAGTTGAAGTGGTTTTCGGGGTTCTTAGAATTTTTTGTCTTTTTATTTTAACTCTTTCCTTCTTGAGTTTGCCTTCCCAGGTCGCTTTTGCGGAGGATTCTTCGCCTCCGGCCTTAAAAGATGCTGATAATACCAATGCCAATAATCCAGGAGAAGCCACGGCTCCGAAGCAGGAAACGCCCACTGTGCCTGCCGGTGGGATTGCTGATTATGACTATCATGACTTAATTCCGTCAGTGTATTTTAAGCCGGTTATTAAAATCGTTCCTGATGCTTGTGACGACAAAGAGCTGGTTTCCATGTTGTCGCCTGAGGGTAAAGAGCTTGAGAAAATGTGTTTAAAGGACTTCAAGCGTTGTTTGATGGAAGGATCCTGTTTTGTTGTCCGTGAGAACTCTTTGAAGTCATATAACTACCATTCTTGCGTGGACTCCCGGTCACGATTTGTTGAAGACGACTTGGGTCAATGTCCTTATGGGTATGGAGTCTATAGATCCTGTTTAGATCCCTATTTCACTGTGGCGGCAGATCGCCGTTATTATAAATCAGGAGATGTTATTTTTGTTCCTAAGTTGGTCGGTATTGAGTTGCCAGGCGGTGCTATTCACGATGGTTTTTTTATCGTACGTGATATTGGTAACAAGATTAAAGGACCACGACGCTTTGATTTTTACACAGGAATTTACACTCATCTGTCAGAGAAAAATACGATCGCGAAAGAGGGTTTTGCCGATTATTCGAATCGATTCCGTTTTCGTCGTGCCACCCAGCAGGAATCAGAACAAGTGCTTCACTTAAGGAACTATCCTGGGCTCACTAAAGAGGTACTAGAGGGTGCCAAAGATATAGATTTAGATGGAGTCTCCTTCGGAGGCCTCTTTTAGAATTTGCTCTAAGGCCTTCACTTCGGCCTCGAGGGGTTGTAGGCGCTTTTTGAATTGGCGGCTGATTCGCATGGTTAAGGCGTCGTATCCACGACGTGATGAAAATCTCCAGGCGGGGTGTTTACGGAAGGAACGCAGATTTTTTCTTAGCGTTTCAAGCTCCTCCGCAAAGATCAGAGAACTTTGATAAATTTCATCTAGAGTCAGACTATTTAAATCGCCGAGTTCCGCCATGCACATGAGTTCTAAGCGTTTGAGAGAATTGTAGTCCTTTGCCTTGTAGGCAGTTTGCACCTTTTGCCACATTTTTAAAGACCAGTCCTGAAGGTCCAAAGGTCCCGCGGGATTTTGAGTGTCTGGGTGGAGCATACGAGCGAGCTTGCGATATGTTGAGCGAAATGCAATTTCCTTTTCCAGCACTTCAGACTCGCTGGTGTATTCTGCTTCGACATTGGCGATCGTCTGGCTTAGGAAATCTTTCAGATGATGAGGCATGGGTTTTAATAGGTTTTGCTGATAGGCTTGGCTGCTGTTTTTCCATATCTTAAACAGCAATTTCCAATCGGTGCATTTCATCGCAATCTGAAAAGATTCTTTAAATAATTTGTATCCTGTAGACGCATCTTCAAAATGTCGTGTCATCATGGCGTCATCAATTTCACGAAGATAGTAATAAATAGAACGCTCGTGGCGGTTCATCGTGCTTACGCCGGAATCATTATTTTCGATGACTTCTGTTGCCAAGAGCAGGGTGTGGGGCTCTTCGGGGGAGTTCGGAGCTTCTGGCGTCGGTTTATTTTTATTCGCGGCTTCAAGTCGCTGTTGGCGAAGTTTGCCTATAATAAACTTCCAATCGTCATCCCCACATTGAAACTGATGTTCTTCTTCTTTGAGCAAGGTAAAGGCCCTTGCGAGGCTCACTTGGGAGGTCTCAGCAATGTGCTTAAGATGAATATGAAACGTGGTCAGTGTTCGATATCTTCGCTCGAGCTGTTCGACGGCTAAGCGTTCTTTACGGAACGTGAGATTATACCAGTCTTCATAAAGAATTTGATCCCAACGCATAAAATCCGCATGGTCTTTTTCAAGCTTGCGGATTTGTTTCAACAAACTTGCTGTCGTCGAAAACACTTCGGTGCGTATTTTTTGATCATCGATCACAGAGAGATCGTGCAGCGAGCAAAGACTCGTCGCTTTAGAATCAAAGTTGGATTCATCAAGATGCATAAGGAGGAATGGATTATCATGCTTGAAATTGATCAGCTAACAAAAACGCAAAAACGCTGAATGATTCAGCAACGCTCAGTTAACACGAAGGCAAAGCCCGCCATCGAATCGAAAACATATGGTGCGCCGGGGGGGACTTGAACCCCCACGCTTGCGCATACGCCCCTCAAACGTACGTGTCTACCAATTCCACCACCGGCGCGCACCTAAAGATCACGGTCTCTGAAAGACCTGAGGGAAATATAAAGTTAGCGATTTCGAACCTCAGAGTCAATAGATTGCAATGCAGCACCTTTTTATGAACTAGACCTCATTTGCCCACAATTTTAGCAAAATCTTTTAACCCCCTTTTTAGGGTGGGTCGTCTCAATAACAAGAGCATGGACGCTCTTAAGACGGAAGCAGGGGACGCTAGGATGGTATCTCTGATGCAACCGAGGCCAAGGAAGGCCACCTTAATAGAAACTTGATGAAAGGAAAAGGAGGACAGAAATGGAGTTACGGGAAGTTGCAATGTTCTGCCTCTTCTACTCGGGAGTTGTGATGTACACACTCTGGATGACAGTAGCAAGAAGGCCTGAACGGATTCAGGTTCGAAGCAATCGACGATAAATTTAGATTTGGTGGTTTATGAAGGTTTGGTGGTTCCCTTCATAAATCAGGGGGAGCGGGTGCTCCCCCATTTTTTTGAAATTAGTAGTGAAGTTCTCCGCCCGGAAATTTAATGATACGTTGGTTTTCGGGTGCAACCAATAATGCCCAAATCGGCAAACTTGTTAAGCCAGGGGCTGACAGGTCATAAAGTCGTCCTGTGCGTACATCACGAATTCTTAGGGTGTATCGGAAGGCTAGTGTGAATGGAATATATTCGTCAGTAATGCCGATCACTTTAAACTTACTGTAAGCTGGCAAGTCCTCGTTGTTTAAATTCACGGGTAAAGAATTGACAACATAGTCTCCGATTTGAGCGCGTCCGGTTTGCAGGGTTGGGCTGCTGGAAAGTTGATCTCTGTACTGTAGGAAATTTCCCACCACAGCTGAATCTGATGCCTTTGCTGCCAACTTTATGGAAGTACCTGTTGGTTGCAGATTTCTATCGAGCTCTTGAATATCGAGGTTATAGACCGTGGTAGATTGTGTTGAATCTTGCAGGCTACCATAGGTGTCGAAGGAGTTAACAAGGTTGATCCGATAGAACGTGTTTTTTCGGATGCCTTTTTGATGGTAGGCCGCAAGCTTCAAATCAATACTCGAATCTTTTGTTGGGATCGCTATTTCGGGGAGGGCTTCGACCTCGAAGAGATCCTTTTTTGCTTGAATAAGTAGGCGCTGACGAAGTTCCCCAAAAGTGACGGATTCGCCTTTGCCCCAGCTGGTAACACTTAACAATATGATAAAGCCAAATATAATTTTTCTCATGGCTATTGGTGATGCAGAAGTTATTCCAGTGGTAAGGGGTGGTATAGCGAGTTTTATCGTCGTCCCGCTGTATAGGGGTTGACCACTGGGACCAAAATAGGAACTTTTGTGTCGATTTTTTCATCTATGACTCAAAATGAGATTTTCAAGTGTCAGTTAATACAGGGTCTATTGATTAAAAAATGAGGATTGCTCAACAACCTCATTGGTGACTCAACCTGGATCTATCGTGCCGGTCAATAGTTTCCGATAAGTAGGCCATGAGGAAGCCTCTGTACGTACTCTTGTTATCTTTATCTCTGTTACTATCGGCGTGTTCGATGGAAATGCAGATTTATAATAGCTTGAGTGATGCGACAACACTCAGTGGTAAGTTAGCAGATTTTTCTCAGATCTCTTCTTTGAGTTTAGCAAGCCACAACGATCTCAGTACAATGTCATGCAGTTCGCCGAAAGTGTCCATTTATAAAATTGATGCCACTGGCGAGCGTATAGAACCCGCTCTGGATTCAGTTTCAATTTCCGCAGATGGAAGTTACTCCTTTGAGCTAAAAAAGTTAGGTCTTAGCGCGAGTGCTATATCTTCGGGTGCGCTGATCGTGGTTGCTTCTGGTTGTACATCGGGAGTTTATTCACGTCCAGTGACGGGAGCAAACAATCAAGACATCACGATGGGTTCTACAGTTGTCTCCTACCTTGCAGGAACTCAATATAAAGATAAACTGAGTGCGGCGTTGCTAACAAAAGCAAGCCAGGTCGATGCTCTTTTAAAAAGTATCTCAACTGCGCAGTCTTTCTCTACTGCCTACGACACATTAGTAAGTAACACTTCGATAAACAATCAATTCCAACAAC
>JBLMWG010000001.1:0-5236 GCA_050257115.1 Bacillota bacterium | reverse complement strand
AGCCTGCAGAGTTTAATCTAAACACTGAACAACAAAGGGAAAGTTCTGGCTTTAAATTTGGTGCACGCATGACACAGGCCGATTTAGAAGAAAGCAGTGTCGGCGTTGAAAACTCTTCTTTTCCAGATGTGGATCTGAAGGATTTGGAACGGGAGCTCCTTGGTGGTGGTGCACCAGATGTTGAGAAAATTGATGTTTCTGCCAATGTGGTAACGCCTCTTGAAGCCACTCCCAATCCGGCACGTGCCGAGATAGAAAAAGCAAAAAGTGGTCTGGCGGAACGGATGAAAAAGTACTCTGAGATGGTGGCTGATGTGAAGGTATCTCCTAAAAGTACGGTGACTCGTGTTGAAGCACGTCGTCGTCAAAAAGAGCTGTCCGAGGCGTGGGATAGTGAAAACATCAGCAAACTCGATAAGTTGCGCAGAGAATTTACGAAAGCCCTTTTTAAAAAGTAATTGATCCTCAAGAGTCTTGACTATAAGGTTTTCGTGTTCAAATTAAAGTTATATGATAGCTTTTGCTTAGGCAGACGGAGGCCTTATATGGGCGTTAATACAACAGCAGTAACAGATGGCTCTTTTGAATCAGAAGTATTGAACTCTTCTACCCCAGTCCTTGTGGATTTCTGGGCAGAGTGGTGCGGACCTTGCCGTGCATTGGCTCCTAAATTGGAAGAAGTGGCTCAAGAGTTGAGCGGTAAAGTAAAAATCGTAAAAGTAAATGTGGACGAGAACCCGGCGACGCCAAGTAAATATGGCATCCGTGGTATTCCAGCGATGTTGCTTTTCAAGGGCGGCAGCGAGGTAGGTCAATTGGTTGGGAACCATCCAAAAGACGCTATTGTCGACTTCTTGGCGAAGAACACATAGTTCTGTTTAAAAGAATTAAAAAGTTGAAAAAGGGAGCCTAAAAGAGGCTCCTTTTTTATTTTATTTTCCTGGCTAAGCATCGTCATTGGACAAAATTGTGGGAAGTGGGTAATATCTACGACTGTTAGTTAACATCAATTTGTTTGTTTTTAATTGTTTGGTGATTAATGAGTCTAAATGCCCTTCAGGAAAATCAATATAGCGAACAGTATAAAAAAGCTCTCGTTAAGTTTTTTATGCTTCTCGGTGAAGACCATGCCCTCAAGGGGGACTATAGTGGCTTTGCCTTTTCTAAATTACCTGTTGAATATCAGGGGCCCGTGTTGCGAGCTTTGCAAGAGTGGATTGATTTCTTTGAACTTCATTCCCAGGGTGCGAAAATTTCTGACAAGCAACTTCTGTGGAGATTCTTAAGCGTTTTTCGTTTGACCCCAGAGTCTAATTTTTTTGGGATGATTGACGATGACACGTGTGTTGAAGCCTTGAATCGTTCGGGGTTGCAAACATTCCGAAGCTTATCGTTTATGGATGTCTGCAGCTATTCTTTGGATGAGGTGGTTTCCGTACCGTGGCAATACTTGTATAGCCGGGATGAGGATATTACGGAACGTTATTTGGGGCTTCAAAAAGCGATTGCAGATGGTACTTTAAAGCACACGGATTTGCGGGGAATTATTCCAGCGCATCAAGTAAGTGAAGTTTCTGGTTTTGATCGCTTGGCGACGACTATTCAACCGCTCTACCTGTCTCCGTTGTATGATGTTACCGGAGCTGTGGTTGGTGCTGTTCATGCTTTCAAAATCATCGATTGTAAAAGCATGAAAGCGCCAGTTAATATTTTTTCGAGGCGGGAAGTGCCTACGCCGCTTTAGTATGAGGCTTGTTTACGCAAGCCTGTTGCATTCTTTCAATCAGGCTGCGATAGAGCCACGCCGACTGTTTCAAGTTTTTTGCAATATAAGATCTTTCGTCGTCGGTCAGGGTTTTTAAGAACTTCTGACTGTCTTCGTAGTGATCTTGATCCACAACCGCGTGAACTCGCAAAAACACTGTCGCATTTTTCCCATATTTGGGTTCAATATTTTTAAGAATATCCGGACCCCAAAATTTTGCAGCACCTTCTAACATGAAGGCATAACCACATAAAGCCAGTGGATGCTCACGTTCAACCCAATAGTACTGTAACTGATGGATGGCTTCTGTTTCTGGGAACTCTGGGAAAGTATGTGTATCAAACCCCAACGCTTGAAGATCTTTAAGGGCCATCAGATCGTGATTTAGTTCCTCCTGAAGATGGTGAATCATCGTGTAGTGATGTTCACGGTTTTCAGCGGGAATTTCAGCGGCTGCCAAGCACAGCAACTTTGTTGTGTGTCGGACTAAGTTATAAGTTTGGGTCAGCCACATTCCATAAAAGTTTTTATCTTCCCATGGAGATGCTTTAAACATGTTGCCGATAATGGTGACTTCTTCTTGAATGAGCGCTTGCATTTGTTCAAGTTTCACGATGTTTCTCCTTGGCCTTAAGCCATTTTTAGTTTTTTCTGATTAAGAGTTGGGTAAAGGCTGTGAACCATTTGATTCACGTTAGAGTTCTCCAAAAGAGCGGCGCGGGCATTGTCTTGGCTAAGGACGTACAAGTTCACTGGATGTTGAAAAAGCTCCAGGCCTGCGGCCGCTAAATTCCATCCGCAGCGTTCTGTGGAGCTATTTACTCCTTTTAAATTATTAGTGACGCAGATAGCAGCTTGGGCGGATGTGTGGGTGAGGTGGCATCCAACCAAAGCCACCATGATATTTTTAAGGGAAGGTCTGAATTGGTCGCCTCGTAGAAGAGGGTGTACTGTTAAATAGCCCGCAGACATCACTTTTGTAATTTTATCGTGGGCAAGTTTCGTCAGAAGTGTTTCGGGCCAAATCTTGAAATAAGAGTCGTCACGCCAGCATTGCAAAGTCAGGTCTCGCTCCTTAAAAAGAATGATTGAGGCAATTTTATCTTCATAAAAAAGAACACCCGCAGAGTCTGCGCGAGTGAATTCGTCACTGACAAGATGTTCGTCCATTTTGTTTTCAATGAAGAACTCGCGCCATTGAGACTTCCAAAAGGAATAGGCCCCTTGGAATTTCTCTAGGGAGTAATTATTTGAATCTTTTAGATCTAAGATTTCATATGACAAACGATTTGAAATCACAGAAGTCTCCTCGAGTTGCGATGCCGAAAAAGATCGGCTCTTTTGAGGAGAGCTTTATATGATTTCCATAAATTAACATTTATTTAACAAGGCAGCATTTCAAAACTGTTAAGAAAGAGACGAAAGGGCATGTCCCTTACGTTGACGCTTAGTTTGCGGCCACAGTGGTCACAACTGGACGAGCTGCGATCGTCATATATAGGTCCGCATAGTTTTTCATAACCTTTGAGTTATATTCTGCGGGCATTACATTAAGTGCGACTAAGCGGCGGACGTTACGAGGCCCCATATTGTAGGCGCTGACGTATTTATTCGCTTTCCCAGGGAATTGCTGACGAAGATAATTCATGTAAGCCAATCCGATTTTGATGTTCGTTTCTGGATTGCGCAAAGTCTTCTTTCCATTCCAAGGAATGGCATACTTTTGGGCTATCCAGGCTGCTGTGTCGGGTTTGATTTGCATCAATCCAATTTCACCGTAGCGGCCCACTGTCAGGGGATTGAATTTGGATTCGGTTTTAATAACGGCTAATACAAATACCGGGTCGAGATTATACTTAGCACTTTCGGTGATCACCGTGCGAGCGATGCCGCGAGCGTGACCTTTCCATTGGGCACTAAGTTGGGATTGGACCTTGTTGTAGATAGCATAATTTAAGGACTTGCGGCCCTCGATCTTTTGCGCGTTGGAGCCCTTATAGTGCTTACCAAGAAGCTCTTTGGCGTGAGCGATGCGGGAGGCTTCATTTACGCCTTCTATAGTTGGAGCTTTTGGCTTAGGCCAGCGATAAAAATCAAAATTATTAAACATCACCAAGGTGAGTGTTGCGGTCATAAGCGCGAGTATTAATTTGAGATGTTTCGTTTTCATATCCGCGACCTCCTGATACAAATCTATAGTTCAATGGTCATGCCGAGAGGCTAAGTGCCGGGAACTCTTCAGGTCTTGGTGTGGAACAGTGGTCATCGGCATTAGAGATGAGTTGGCAGTGGCGGGTGTCAATCAGCTATTAGACAGTGTCTGGATACTAGTTAATCAAATTCGAACAATTTCTCATCCTGAGCTAGTTCTTATGGGACACTTATTTTATGAGTCTATTTGTAACTTAAATTGCTTGCGTTTATGACGATGGATCTGGGTTTAGGTCGGAGTTTTCGAAGTCATTGATGTGATATATTTGTTTTAGGTCTTTACAGAGGTGGTTTATGGATACTCGAAAAACACAATCTCCCTTGGTGTTCGAGTTCAATAAGGCAAAAGTTGTTGTGGACGAACAACCATCGGGCGTAAAAAAAGTGAATCAGAAAAAAGCAGAACAGAGCACAGAACAACATATGGAGCCAAAAGATCCGTGGAATTATCCGGAAGAAAATAAAACGGAGGTTCTGGATGATGAAGGACATCGGAATACGATCAATCATTATTAACTAATAAAGACCGCTATAAATAAAAAAAAGGCCTCGACCTTGTCGAAGCCTTTTTTGTTGTTTTCTAGAAAAGATATCTGCGGTAGGCGACAGAGGATACCAAGCCCAAACCAGCCATGGTGGTTAGCATACTAGAACCACCGTAAGACAAGAGTGGCAGTGGAACCCCGACAATTGGGAGAAGACCAATAACCATTCCGATATTTATGAACATATGCCAGAATACGTAGCAAAGAACTCCCACGGTGAGGAGCGCGCCGAACTTGTCCCGGGCATTAAAGGCTATACGAATTCCCGTCAAGAATAAGTAACAAAACAAACCCATGACCAAAATAGAACCGACAAAGCCATGCTCTTCACTGAGTACTGAATAAATAAAGTCCGTGTGGCGTTCCGGAAGGAACTCAAGTTGGGATTGAGTGCCTTTCATAAAGCCTTTGCCGAAGAAGCGTCCAGAGCCCACAGCGATTTTAGATTGAATCGAGTTGTACCCCGTGCCACGTGGGTCGTTCGTTGGGGAAAGGAACGTTAAAACACGATTTTTTTGGTAGTCATGCAAAACAAATTTCCATGCCACAGGTAAAGCGATGATCCCCGCAGCCACGGCCGTTATTAGAATCCAGCGTTTGACCTTTGCGAAGAGCAACATGGATCCGCCGATCGCGGCAAGCATCATCGCAGTTCCCAAGTCCGGTTGCTCAACGACAAACACAAATGGAATACCTAAGACCAACAGCGGTCCAA